>NZ_JBHVYO010000020.1:0-164770 GCF_042880655.1 Streptomyces sp. NPDC058295 | reverse complement strand
TACTCCCCTTCGTCCAGGACGGCGTCGCCGCCCTTGATGTGACGGGCCGGGTTGAGGCCCTGTTCCATCAGGTCGACCGCCCACAGCATCGTCTGAACACCCTCCAGCTTTGCCAGCCCCGGCGTCGAGCCGAGGCGAACCCGCCGGGCTGCGGCTTGCCCGAGGCCGCATACGGCAGGAAGTCCAGCGGGCTCTCCCCCGGTGAGGGGTAGACGACGCAGTCGGACAGCACCGCGAGCGGGAACAGGCCCGTCATCCTGGCCATGTTGGAAAGCTTGCGGTGCATGTTGACCCGCGCCTTGCTGATGACCGCGGCGCGGATGTCGGGGCGCCAGGTCGGGCGCTCCAGCGCCGGCCAGCGCTCCCCCTGCTTGTAGGACTTGCCCTGCGGACGCTCGCGCAGCTTGCCGACGCTGCCCTTCACCGTCGCCTTGATCGCGGCCAGGACGGCGGCCATCGCCGGGTCGGTCTGCTTGTGGCATTCCATCGCCGCGAGGAACTGACGGTCGTCCAGGTCTTTGGTGACGCCGAGGTCGGCGAGGGTGTCGACGTAGGCGGTCTTGAGACGGTCGTGCCACGGGTCCAGATACGCGCCGGTCTCCCGGCGCAGGTACGCCTCGAGGGGGTGCACGTTGTAACCGAGCTCTTGGGCGTAGGCGACGGTGTGTGTCTGATACCAGGCCGGCCCGGCCGGGCGGGAGCCGTCCGGGGTGAACGGGCTGGGCAGGCGCGGGTCCAGTTCAATGTGCGAGAGGTCGACCAGCCAGGAGCCGGGGATCTTGGGATTGAAGGCGGGGGCGTGGAAGTGGTCGGGGGCGGACAGGCCGACGACCAGGCGGGCCGCGGCGGCGAGGAACGCGGTGTGGAGGTCCAGGCCTACCGCGTGCGGCAGCGTGCATTCCTCGTCGCTGAGCAGGTCGACGTCGCGCACCCACTGGTAGGCCTCCTCGTCCAGGAAGCCGCTCGTCCAGCCGGAGTTGACGACGACCGGGTGTTCGGCGGTGGCCTCCGGTGGGGCCGGGTCCATCGGATCCGTACCTAGGCTGCCGGGGTTGTGGCCGGACACCCAGTTCCCGGTCGCGCGATCCTGCACGGCCCGGGTGGGCGGGCGCAGCGCCGTCATCAGCTCCAGGCCCGGGTGGGCGGGCGCAGCGCCGTCATCAGCTCCAGGCCCGAGACGGCGGTGGAGCCGCGCGGGGTGATGACCCGGGTCGCGTAGACCACTGGGACACCCCCCAGCGTGAGCTCCCGCACCATTGGGCTGCTACCCATGTTCCGCCAGGAAATACGGCTACCCCGCCAACCTCTCACCCATGGGAGCTGCCGGAGGACCGAGCCGACGAGCGATAGCCCCCCGGTGTCTGACCGACCAGCTCGGTGAAGGCGTCGATGAAGCTGCTGGGGTTCGACCAGCCCAGCCGAATCGCCGTGGCGGTGACCGAGGCACCGTCGCTGAGCTCGATCAGCGCCCGTTGAATGCGCAGCAGGGTGCGCCACTGACGGAAGCTCATCGACAGCTCGCTGCCGAACAGTCGGCTCAGGGTGCGTTCGCTGGCGCCAGCGCGGTGGCCCAGCTCGGCCAGGGTCGCCGGGCTTGCTGGGTCCACGTGGAGCAGATCGGTGACCGCCTTGAGACGCCGGTCGCTCGGCTCCGGGAGGCGCAGCGGCTCCTGTGCGGCGCGGGCGAGCTCGGCGAGTACGACGTCGATCAGCAGCCGCGCACGGGGGCTCTCCAGCGGCTCGCCCTCGCTCATCAGCGCCAGATAGGCCTCGCGCAGCAACGCGCTCGCCACGAAGACCGACGGCTCGGCCGGCAGCTGTCCGGTCAGCGTCACGGGCAGCGACAGCACCCGGATGTCCGTCTCGCCGTACGCCTTGCTGCTGTGCACCGCGAAGGGCGGCACCCACATGATCCGACTGGCCGGCGCCACCCAGGTGCCCACCTGGGTCGCTGTGACCAGGGCCCCACGCGCGGCGTAGCGGAGCTGGCCGTAGTCGTGGAAGTGCGCGGCCACCTCGGCGCCATGGGCCAGCGGCACCGACAACGGCGCATCGTCGGTGCAGAAGCTCGGCTCGCCGCTGGAGTCGTCGGACACGCCATCGAGGCTACCCGCCACTGGCGGGTTATCGGAAGAACCTGGCGTGATACCGGTGGTGCGCCTGGCGCCGCAGACCGCACCGTAGAGACATGTCACAAAAGATCAAGGTCGAGGCCGCTAGTGAAGGGTGGCAGCGATGAGCACACAGACGACCGGCACGATCGCAGTCTTCGGCGCGACGGGGCGACAGGGCGGGCTCGTGGTCGACGCGTTGCTGGATCACAAGGCCCCGGTGCGGGCCCTGGTCCGCAACCCGCAGTCCGACCGGGCTCAGGCGCTGGCCGCCCGCGGCGTCGAGCTGGCGGCCATCCGGACCGACGACCCGGTGTCGTTGGCCGCCGCGCTGACGGCGGTCGAGGGGTTCTACTTCATGACCCCGGAGGCGAACAGCCTCGAAGAGGTCAAGGCGGAGATCCGCATCGGCACCGCGCTCGTCGACGCGGCGGTCGCGGCACGCGTCCCGCACGTCGTGTTCAACTCGGTCATCGGCGCGGACCGGGAGTGGGGTGTGCCGCACCACGACTCGAAGCACTCGATCGAGGAGCACCTGAGGAAGTCCGGCCTCAGGGCCACGATGGTTCGCCCGGCCCCCTTCATGGAGGAGATGGCACCGAGCCTGGAGCACGGAGAGATCGTGCTGAGGCTGCCGCTGCCGGAGGACGTCGCCCTGAAGATGATCTCGCTCAGGGACGTCGGCCGGGTCGCCGCCGCGCTCCTGCTCGACACCGCGGAGGCACCCGGCGGAGCCGTCGAGCTCGTCGGCGACGAGCTCACGGGCCCTCAGATCGCCGCGGCGTTCGGCGCGCGCGCCGGGCTCCCGGCACGTTACGAGGCCCTCCCGTTGAGCGTGCTTCCCAGCGACCTCGACAGGGCGATGTTCCGCCAGTTCGCGAAGGCGGCGGAACACCCGTCGGATCTTGCGGTTGTGCGGGCGATCGAGCCGGCCACCCTGGACCTGGCCGAGTGGATCCGATCCACCGGCTGGACCGTGCCCACGAACGTGGCTGGTTCCTGAGCCTCCGGCCGCGATGAACGCCCCGCGATCGTGCCCACGGTCTCGGCGCTCTGGGCACGGCAACGCATCCGCCAACATTCGAAGTCACAACTCGAGGAACGCAGAGAACCCATGCGAGCGATCACCTTCTCCGCCTACGGCGGGCCGGAAGTCCTGCAGCTGTCCGAGGTCCCGGTGCCGGAACCCGGCCCGGGGCAGGTGCGGCTGGCCGTCCGGGCCGCCGGGATCAACCCTCTCGACTGGAAGATCCGCAACGGCTCCAAGCGGCAGAACTTCCAGGTTTCCTTCCCACACACCCCCGGTTTCGAAGTGGCCGGCGTCGTCGACGCCGCAGGCGAGGGCGCGGAGTTCGCTGTCGGCGACGAGGTGTTCGGCTGGCCCGAGACCGGCGGCTACGCCGAGTACGCGCTGGCGAAGGCGCTCGCGCCCAAGCCCGCAGGCATTTCGTGGGCAGACGCGGCGGCGCTGCCGGTCGCCGGCGAGACCGCGCTTCGCGTCCTCGGACTGCTCGAGGTCCGCGAAGGAGAGACGCTGCTGGTCCACGGTGCCAGCGGCACGGTCGGGCGCTTCGCCGCGCAGGTGGCCGTCGCGCAGGGCGCTACCGTCATCGGCACCGCCGGCAGCCGGAACCTCGACGACCTGAAGTCGCTGGGGGTCGTGCCCGTCCTCTACGGCGACGGCTGGGAGGAGCGGGTTCGCGAGGCCACGCCGGGACCGGTGGACGCCGTGTGCGACGCCGCCGGGCACGGGGTGCTGCCCGGGTCGGTCAAGCTGCGGGGCACGAAGGACCGGATCGTCACCATCGCCGATGAGGCCGCCTACGAGCTGGGGATCCCGTACTCGGGTCCCGAGCAGTCGCGGGAGGTGCTGACCGCGATCGTCGGCTGGGTCACCGACCGCGGGGTCCGGATCGCCCAAGGCAAGAGCTACCCGCTCGAGGACGCGGCCGCCGCGCAGATCGAGAGCGAGGACGGTCACCCCGGCGGGAAGCTCACGCTCGCCATCAGCTGAACGGGAACGCGGCTTCGTGCCCGGCGCAGACCGGGCGCGCGCGACAGACCGATCAGTCCAGCGCGCCGAGTCAGCGGGACGTGTCCGGCCTGACGGTACGAGCCAGCCGGGTTGGACCGAGCTCAGACGGGCGAACCGGCCGGACGGGCCGGCCGATCGGGTTGGACCGAGTTCGGACGGGGTCGGTAAGCCGAGCCGACCGGACGGGCCGAGCCAGGCCGAGCCGACCAAGCGAGCCGCAGCCGCCGTCGAAGTCCACGCGGAAGATCGGCGAACGGGCCTGTCATCGGATCACGATGACAGGCCCGCGCGCAAAACCGCGAAAGCCTCCTAACCCGGGCCTGTCGCCGGATCGCGGCGACAGGCCCGGATCACTTCGCAGGAGGCGAAGCCAGTGGGACCCGCTGGGTGCTCCGGCGCCGCTGGGCCGGGATCTGCACCGTCCCCAGCGCCGAATGCACCGCAGCCTCGGCGAGCACCGCCAGCTCACGACGGTTCTCCGCGCGGCCCGCGGCGATCTCCGGGGCAGATGTGGATCTCGAGCACCAGCCCGCGCAGGGCCGCGACCCGACGCAGGGACGCGATCAGCGACTCCGGGCCGATGAACGCGGGACGGCTCGTCTCGCGGCCGTCGGCCGGGCGGTACCTCAGCGCGATCGGGCGGACCGGGACGCCGCCGTCGATGGCCGCCTGGAACGCCGCCGTCGTGAAACGACCGGATGCCAGGCCGCACCACGTCGTGCCCTCCGGGATCATGCTCACCAGCGAGCCCGTCCGGAGCGCGTTCGCGAGCGACGCCATCGTGGCGCCGTTGGCGCGATGGGCTCCGGCAGGACTGCCGACGCGCCTTCCGCCGCGACAGCGCGACGGCGAAGGGCGTCCCGGTGCCGCACAGCGACCGAAGCGACTGAAACCCAGTGCTGCCTCAGGCGCGTCCGCTGAGAGTTGGCGGTCCGGCCGGGACGGCCCCCATCTTCTGGCCGCGACGGGCGGTACGGCAGTCCTTAAGCTTCCGGCGGGCGGAGCGCCTGCCCTGCGCCTCCTGCCCCCCGTCAGGCCTTGCAGTGCCCCGCAGCGACGCGCAGCGTTGCGGTCCGGGTCAGGGTGCGCCATGAAGCGCTCCAGCTGCGGCGACGTGCACGACAACAGGACGCCTCCCGAGGGCTCAGCATCGGCGTGTTTCGGGTATTCGAGGCGGCTGCCTCGGCAGCTGATGCCTGTGGGGAGGCGGCACAAGGCGGCACAAGGGTCTGTCCCTGGACGCCAGCCTCGAGACGGGCTGTCGCGGCGAGGGACCCCGCGCCGTCGGCACGTACGCGCTGTGATGAACTGGCCACTGACCGCCATCGATAGAGGGGGAGAAATGACGGCAGACGTAGAGCAGTTCCGCCAGGATGGGCACCAGGTCGAGAAGTGGTCGCTTGGGTGGTTGCTGCTGTCGTTGGCGATGTGGGCGTGGTTCGGCTACCGGTACCTGATGCACGAAGACCGGGGACTCTTCGCACGCGCTGAAGACAGCCGGCCCCTGGTAGGCATACTCGCGCTGGCGGTCATCCCGACGATTGTCGCGGCGGCGACTCTTGTATACGCCCGGGTCCTGTTCCGCCTGGCCCGCCGGGCCATATAGGCGGCGGAGGCAGGCACAGCACGCCCAGCGGCCAGGTCAGCCAGGCCGCTGATCTACGTGAACGGCCAGGAACACGTTCTGAAGCTGGGCGTCTCCCTGTCGAACACGAAGCCGCTCAGATCGCCTCCTATGCGACGGGAATAGGGCGGCGGTAGGTACGCTCGCGCCATTGCTTCGCCTGCGGATCCCACGTGAAGGCGACACGGTATCCGTCTTCACGTACCGTCGCGGCGATCCAGTAGCCGTCGTGGTCCCAGCGGATCGTCGCGGTCGTGCCGGGGCGCCGATCGGACTCGCTGAGCGGTGCATCCGCGGCGCACAGCTCTGGAAGCTGAGCAAGCGCCTCGGGTTCGACGGCTACCTTCATCTCGACCAGCCACCCGTCCTCGGTACGCAGGTGGATGAGATCCACGACGTCGGCAGGATCATCGAGACTCGCTCGCGCCTGTCGATGAATGAACCGGTGCATGATTTCACGCGTCCCCGCGCCCATCCCCTTGGCCAGAGCGTTCCCGAAGTAGGTGGAGATCGCCTGCAGGAACGGCGTTGCTGTCATCGTCGCAACGACGAGCACGATGTCTGACAACTCGGCAGCGGTTGATGCGGGTTGGTCGCTACCGAGTCTGTCCTCGGGAAGTTCTGGTGGCTCGTGGGTGCGTTCGCTGCTCATGATCCCCTGCTTGATCGCCGACACTCGTTACTCGTCGAGCACCCAGGGTATTCAGGGCCGTCTCCGATGCCTCGCGCTCACGCGAAGTGTTACCGCCTCACGGCGCTCGAACTCGCCCTGCCCGGAATGCGACTGCTTCAGATTAGGCACACCGTATCTCTGTCGTCGGGCCGTTCTCGCCCTGGCGCGATCTGCCGGACGAGCTCGGCTCGTTCAAAAAGAACCCCTGCAGCCCCTACTTTGGGCTTTCCTTGTTGCTGCTGCTTTGACGTCGGCTACCAAGCTGTTCGGCTCAACAGAGGGCGTCTCCCGTCACGGTCGGGCACCGTGCCACGCAGCGGGGCGACTTTCGCAGCCACATGGATAGACCGGGCGGGCACGGCGCCCCGGGTCTGCGCCGGACGTTGGGGCCGTTCCCGGGGCGCCGTGGGGTGATGTCACCGTGACCTTGTTGCGGTTTCTCCCAGCTGCGGATTCACCTCTTCGGGAGCCTTGTCGGAGGAGGGGCGCGGTGCGGGCTGGCCGGAGTCGGGCAAGGGGCGTGCGCGGGGTGCTGGGCGTGCGGGGAGGCTGGTGTAGACGTCGGGCCGGTTGGCGGCGGATGCGAGCAGGGTGCTGATCCGGCGGGCGAAGTCGGGGCCGGGCATCGGCAGTTCCGTTTCGGGCTGGCGTAGGTAGCCGACGGCGACGGCGGTGGGGACGTAGGTCATGAGTGCGGTGACGGCGGCGGGGCGGGGCCGGGCGGTGTACTTCGCGAGGTGGCGAAGGACTCGCAGGATCGTGGTGGTGGAGGTGCTGGTGACACGGTGCTCTGCCGCCCGCCACGGCCCCGGGGGCTCCGGGTTCGGTCGGTGTTGTGGGGCGGGGAGGCCTTGCGCGGGCTGGACGTCGTCGGTCTGGCGGTGCCACCAGTCGGCGGCGTCGCTCTCGCCCAGGGCGAGGTGGTGGAGGTAGAGGCAGTACGCGGCGGCGGCCTGGCCGGCTCCGGCGGCGTACTGCCACCAAAAGCGTGCGCCGTCGCTGGTGTCGGTCAGCTGGAGAACGCAGGCGAGGATCAGGGCGCTGCGGGGTTCGGGGACCTGGTCGGTGACGAATTTGGCGACTGCGGTGGGCGGGGTGTGGGTGACGAGGGTTTCGCACAGTGCCCGCAGGTCCTCGGCTGCCGCTGTGGAGGTGCTCGCGGCGCCGGGCGGGCGGGCATCGGTGCTCGTCGGCGGTGCGGACGCCGCCACGATGTCGCGGGGCATGGTGCGGTCACGGACCAGCAGGGCCCTGGAAAGGATCTCTTCGATGCAGGTCATTCGGCGTTCCCTTCGGTCTCGGGCGGCGGGCAGATGACGCTCTGCAGGAAGTGGACGGCGTGGCGCTCGTCGGAGCGCACGGTGGCCAGCGGGACCCCGAGGAGGGCGGAGGCGGTCGACATCGCCTTCTTCGAAGACTCCCACGAAGCCTGCGCCCACACCGTGTTCCACTCCGGCCTGCTGCTGGTACGCGGAACCGTCGAGGCCCGCGGCCCGCGCCGCACCGTCGTCGGTGAGATGGCCTGGGACCTGGACGAGGTGGCCGCGGCCCGCCGCGACCACGGCCCCCAGGCCGCCCTCGACCTCCTCGGCCAGACCGGCCCGGCCCCCACCCCGGCCCAACCGGCCGCGCCGCAGCGCACGCTCGCCGACGGCACCGCCGGAGCCCGGCCCCACCCCTACGCCGACCTCCAGCCGCCGGCACCCGCTCCGCCGATCTGCGGCGGCTCGGCCACCGCTCCCAGGGAAGCGCAGGGTGATCTCTATGAGCGGCCGCTGCATCCTCCACCTGTGCTTCGGCCTCCCGGCCGACCCGGACCCAGAACTCCCCGAGCGCCTGCGCCGTCTGCTGGAGGGCTTCACGCCCCGCGTGCAACTGATCGAACCCGACATGGCCGTCCTCGATCTGACCGGCGCACTCCTCTACTGGAAGCGTGACGCCCGCAGCGTGACGGAGCTGGTCCAGCTGCGTGCGCTCGCCTTCTTTGGCCTGCGCAGTTCGGCGGGCGTGGCACCGAACCGGATGCTCGCCGCGATGGCCTGCGCGCTCACCGGTCCCGGTCGGCGCACCGTCATTGACGACTCCCCTGAGACGATCAGCGCCTTCCTGCGTCCCCGTCCGGTCGGGGAACTGCCCGGCGTAGGCGCGAAAGCGGCGGCCACCCTCGCCGAGTACGGCCTGCACACCGTCGGCGACATCGCCGACGTCCCCCAGCTCACCCTTCAGCGCCTCCTCAGCGCCCGGGCCGGACGCGCCCTGCACGAACGCGCCCGCGGCCGCGACACCACGACCGTCGATCCCACCCCGGCGCCGGCGAGCATCAGTGTCGAGCACCGCTTCACCCGCGACGAACTCGATCCCGCCCAGCACCGGCGGGCCCTGCTCGCTCTCGGCGACCAGCTCGGCGCCCGCCTGCGCGACTCCGGCCAGATCGCCACCGGGCTGACCTGCACCGTCCGCTACGCCGACCACAGCGCCACCCGCCGCGGCCGCACCCTGACCGAAGCCACCCACCACACCGTCCTGCTGGCCCGAGCGGCATATGGGATCTATGACTCCCTCGGGCTCCAGCGCGCCCGGGTCCGCAGCATCGCCCTGCGCGCCGACGCCCTGCGCCCTGACGAGCAGGCCACCCGGCAGCTCACCCTCGACCAGGGCGACGACAAGCCTCTCGCGCTCGAAGCCGTCGCCGACCGCGCCCGGGCCCGGTACGGGTACAACGTCCTCTGCCCCGCCGCCCTCGCGATCAATGTGGCACCTTCCGCGCCCTGGACGATGGAACGCGGTGGCCGACTTCCGCCCTCATGACGGTCACGGCACCCGTCGAACCTTGTGGCATCCGACGGGCTTTCGTTCCTTGCGCAGCGAACCTGCTTCTGCGGATCGGCAGGGCGCCCGTCGCCGCGAGCCTCGCACGAGCCTCCCACCTATAGAAATAGGCATTTGAAAAGGTGTGGCTGCCCGGCAGTCGTGATGCGACAATCCGTCCGCAACTTGATCCACATCCGCGTCCCGGAGTGCGCATGGACATCGCCTCGCTGCTGCCGTTGACCACGTCCCGGTTGTCGCTGCGTCTGTTCACTCCCGGCGACGCCGACGACCTGTACGCCTACCAGAGCCTGCCGAGCGTGGCGCGCTACTTGTACCGGCCGGCGCACACGCGTGAGCGCAGCGAGCAAGTTGCCGCCGAGCGTGCGGCGCAGACGGCCTGGCGCGCCAACGGGGACAAGCTGTCGCTCGCTGTCTGCCGACGCGATGAGCCCGGCGTCCTTGGCGAGGTGAGCCTCCGCCTGGCCGATGCCCGCGCCGCCCAGGCCGAGATCGGCTGGACTCTCGACCCAGGCCACGAGGGGCACGGCTACGCGACGGAGGCGGCCGCGGCGCTGGCCGAGTTTGCCTTCGACACGCTGGGCGTGCACCGGCTCTACGCACGGCTGGATGTGGAGAACACCGGGTCTGTGCGGGTCTGTGAGCGCCTCGGGATGCGCCGGGAGGCGCACCTGGTCGAGAACGACCTCGACGGGGATCGCTGGGGCAGCGAGTACATCTACGCGGCGCTGTCCGCGGATCTTGGCAATCGATCAGGCGATTGAGTCCGATGCTGCCCGGCTGGTTCTTCGGCTCTGGCATCGTGTGCTTGATCTGGCGTCGTCGCAGGTAGCACCCGTTGCGGCAGGAGCCTTACATCTTGTCACCGCTGGCGTGACCAGGTCAGGTGCGGGGCTGCTCGCCCTGTGGGCGAATACTGCAACTCTCGAATACCGACACTCCACCAGTGAGCACGCACCACGGCCGAAGCGGTGATCGGCGCAGTCACCGGGGCGACGACGTCACCGAGCACCCTGCTGCTGGGCCGCGCCGACGCCTCCGGCTGATCGCCCGCACCACCCCGCTTCCCATCGCCGTCCGGCGCGACCTGGGGAACCCGGGTGCGCCCCGCCGATGCCGACCACCCGTGGCACGGACACCGCTTCTCCGCCGGCTGGGGCAGCCGCGGCGAGCTAGAGTTCGACCCTGTCCACCCCGAGATCGTGGTGGAGTTCCTCGCGGACACCGCCGTCGACGACGGCCGCTACCGCCACCCCGTGCATTCGGGCGGACCTGACTCAATTGGACATTCCGCCGTTCGGGACAGGCAACGAGCATTCCGCCAGGTAAGGGATGCCCGCACATCACTTTTGGGCCGGTGCGTGCTCGCGAAGGCACTCGGCTATCACGACAAGACCACCACCCGCCTGGGTCACCGAGGCCGGCGGAACCTGGAGCCGATACGCCCCCCCCGGCGACCACTGAGGAGTGTGTCGTCCCCGATGGGACCGCGTGTCTGTCAGTCCTGCTCGATAGGGTCCGCATCGCAGCCAGCCGCGGAAGGACTCTCACATGACAACGTTTGACGAACTCGCCGCCTGGGCCGGCACCGGGAACGTTACAAGGGCAGACTCGGCAGGCGTGTCGGGCTGGCAGATCCCCGAGGATCAGAAGGCACTACTGGTTGATGTCGGGGTCCCCGTCGTTGATCAATTGATCGAGGACATATCGTTCCAGGTGGAAGCGGCTCCAGCACTCCAGACGTCAGATGGCAGGTCGCTCTACCGCCTCACCCAGAACCGGCATGGCGACCTCGTGCCCGGCCTGGAATGGTCGTTCGGCGTTGAACCCGGCACAGGCACGGTCCACTACGTCCTTCCGCAAGGCGAGGCATGGTTCGCCAACTCCTCCATCGACCTGTGGCTGCGGACCCTGCACCACTACGGCCTGCACGTCAGCGGGTCCGAGATCCTCAGCGACCCGGATGACCGCGAGGACGAAGCCCTGGCCGAGCTCAGCATGCTCGCTGATGAACTCAAGAAGATCGATCCACCTGCCTTCGACGGCTACAACGGGTTCATCTGGGCCGAGTTCCTTGACCGCTGGCTCTGGTAGTCGCGCGCGGCCGTCACGATCCCCAAGCGATCACTCACCGTGCTCAGTCCGTCGAGCAGTTGGCGAATACGCGAAACCGCAACATGCGAGCCCACCAGCCCCGAGGCCAGAGATGCGGACGAGGCGGAGGACAACTAGCAGGTGTGGTCGAGATCCTTCGCGATCACGCTGTGCAGGGTGGCGCTGTCCGGTGCGGCGGGGTCCGGGACGATGAAGGTGTAGTCGACGCCCTGCGGGTACTCCCCGACGACGACGGTGAGTTGGTCGGTCAGCGTGGGGAACGTCCGCATCTCCCCCTCCACCCCGGCCGCACCGAGCAACTCCTCCAGCTCCCCGAAGGTGACCTCCGACGCGAGGGTCACCGTCTCCCCCCCGCCGCCCGGTCGGCACGTCCACCGTCCCGGTCCAGGTGCTCAGCGCGACCCGGAAGATCTCGCGACAGCCGCACACTTCGAGGCGCACGTCCCCGTACACGAAGGTCCGGGGCCAGGTCCCCTTCGGGTGGGGGAAGTAGCCGGCCTCGACCGGTGGTCCGAGCACGTCGGCGACGGCGTCCAGCGTGGCTCTGGGCCTGAGGACGCCGACGCCGCCGGTCGTCGCGTAGTCCGTCAGCACCTGCCTCATGTCCATGCCGGAAATGATCTCAGGCTTCGGCAAGACCGCGGGCCCGTTTGAAGCGGGTGAGGCCGTCGGAGAGGTCCACGATCGGGCCGGGGTAGTCGCCGGCCGCCAGCCGGTCGAGGCCGCGCAGCCGCCACGGTTCGTGCACGGACAGGCCCTGGATGTCGGCGAGGCCAGGCGGAGCAGGGCTTCGGTGTCGCCGTGGTCGGGGGCCCTCCCGGGCCAGGGCTTCCGCACCCTGCCGGTCCCCGGCCTCCTCCCACAGCTCGGCCCAGCGGCCCAAGGCTTCGACGTGGCACCCGCCCGCGCCGCAAGCTTCACGATATGTACACACCAGGCACACTCATTGATCACTTCCGGTATGCTCCGGGCGCTCTATTCGCACCACTGAGGGGGGATTCCTCATGCGCATGCGCCACACCCTGGCCGCAGTTGCCGCCGGCACGATCGCCGTGATCGCCGCCGGACCGGCCCAGGCCACCGAGTACACGTCCGCGCTGAAGCTCAAGGGCGTCCAGTACGACGCCCCGGGCAGCGACTCCAACCGGTGCTCCGGCGGCAACACCAAGGACGAGTACCTGACGATCAAGAACTACTCCCGCACCGCGACCGTCGACCTCAAGGGCTACGTCGTCAAGGACGCCACGGGCAACAAGTTCACCTTCGCCACCAGCCACAAGCTCGAGCCCGGCGACTACGTGAAGCTGCGCGGCGGCAAGGGCACCAACTCCGACGCCGGCAACGTCGTCTACCGCCAGAACTGCAACTTCATCTGGAACAACGACAAGGACACCATCTACCTGCTCAAGCCCACCGGCGCCAAGGCGGACGTCCACTCCTACACCAAGCGCGCCAACGACGCCGACGGCAACGGATACATCAACTACCACGGCTGACTTCCCGCTGACGCCACCCCTCGCCCCGCAGGCGAGGGGTGGCGCTGCCCTTTCCCGCAGGACTCGGCCGGAAGGGCACAGTCTCGGTGTCCACGGAGTCCTCGTTCCCGCGGGCAGCGCCGTCCTGGCTGCTCAAGACGCCGCATTGCGGTGCAGCAGTTCTCGGAGAGGTCCGGACTGCATGCGGTCTCAGCCGATCCCCGGGTGGTGGCCGGGCGGCGCCCTCGGACAGGTTCGGATTGCACCGCGTGGCCGTATCGACGCCAGCGAACCTCTGCAAGCAGGCGAAGGCTCAGCGGGTCTGGCGGAGCAGCGCGAGCGCGTACAGGGCGGTGGATGAGCTGGGAGGATCCGTTTCTCCCGCAGACCGGCGAGGCGCCGATCCACGGAGGCGACGCTGCGGCGGGCGATCACCCGGTGCCGGCGGTCTTCGCGGTGCCAGGGCCTCACCTCGACGCGGGCCCAGTCGTAGATCCGCCGGCCGTGGGCTCCCTCGCCGCAGGAACGGCGTGTCCACTTCTGCCCGGGCAGGCCTACTGTGAAGTAGAGGAGAACGTCCCGCGCTCGCGCAGGGTGCTCAGCCCGACGACGCCGGCGCCGAGGCGAGTCTTCCCGACCGCGGAGGTCATGCGGTGCTGAGGGGGTGGGCCGCCGTCGCCGAGCGTGGGGGCCAGGTGTGGGGGGCGAGTATGCCGAGGACGTAGGCGCGGGCCACGAGGGCCGGACGGGTGGCGGCGCCCAGCAGGTGCCGCAGGCGGCTGAGGTGGTAGTCGAGCGTCTGCCGCGACAGTTTCAGCGAGGCGGCTATGTCGCTGTTGCTGCTGCCCTGCGCCAGCAGCGACAGGATGCGGATCTGCGCTGCGGTCAGCGGCGGATGCGCCTCGTGGGCGAGGCTCTGATGGGTGATCACGGCCCAGACGTGCCGTGCCCGGCTGGCGGAATGGCCGATAGTCGTCAGGTGGACCTCCGCCCGCCGCTGCAGTCCTCGGGTGTCGACCAGCACGGCGGTGGTCTCGACACGTCGGGTGCGGCGGGCTATCAGATTGTTCCAGCGGCGGTGCAACCGGTCGAGATCGGGCCCCGGTTCGGGGGCGAGCAGCGTGTGGGCGCGGCGGCCCACGAGGTCGGTCAGGCCGAGGTGGAAGAGTTCGGCGGCCGCCACGCTCGCCTCGATCACCCGCCCGCTCGCCGACAACAGGGCACAGGGCAGCCCGCTGTGGTCACGCAGGGCGCTGAGGTTCTCCTCGGCCTCCTGGCGTTGCGCCGTCGCCCGCAGGTGGTCGGTGATGTCCACGTAGATGCCGGCGATGCACGTACGGGACTGTTCCCGCACCGGGAAGCGGTGGCCGACGGCGCGGCCCGTGGTGCCGTCCGGACGGCGGTAGCGGAGGGTGTGACGCACGGGCGTGCCTCTGGTGAGTATCTGCTGGTCCAGGGCCCGGAACCGGTTGGCCTCGGCCGGGGCGTCGAAGTCCTCGATGTATCTGCCGACCAGTTGCTGCGGCACGGTGCCGTAAAGGTGTGCGTAGGCGTGGTTGGCCCACAGGTAGCGCCCGTCGCGGTCCCGGATGAAGGCGGCCGCCGGAGCGAGATCCACAAGATCCGCGAAGGCAGCGTAGCCGGGGGGCGCCGCGAGCCCCGCTCCTCGCCGCTGCCGGTCCCTGGTGGGCTGTGAGCCGCCCGGGTCGGCGCGGCCGCCGGGGTCGTCCGATTCGTCTGTCTGCTTGGGCCCGTCGGCGTCCCCCTCCCCCGCCTGCCATGGCTCGTCGACTTCGACTTCCCTCCAGAACACGGGAAGGTTCTCGAGCAGCATCTTGAGGCTTGAGTCGCCCACAACGGTCTCCGTCCGTATACGACTGGCTGACGCACAGTCACATGACGTGGATAGCCCGCCCGGTACAGCACAAGCTCCATTCCCGGCCGAGTTGCCGAAAGGGGACGGGGAACCCCGCCGCCCTACCGCTCGGGCCGGTCTCCGGGGACGAAATTCTGCGAATCACGTCTGCGACTCAGGCGTTTGCCTGAGTCGCGAGCGCTCTCTGCGGCGATATGGACGGGTGCAGCCTGGTCCCCTGGAGTGTGCGGGCGGGACGCCGGACGCCATCCCCGCACGCGCCCCCGGGCCCGTCGCCGCACCGATGGTGCCGAGGACGGCCCCTACCGACCAGGTGAATGGAGACGAATTTCTGTGAGCACGGTGCTGTTGGTGCATGCCAAGGGTGGTCCGCCGCTCGGCCATGTCCTGTCCCGGACGGCTGCGAGGGCGGACGTGCACCTGCTGGCGCTCAGCGCTCTTCCCGCCGCCGTGGCGGGTTCTGCCGCCAGACTGTGCGCCTCGGTCACGACGTCGGACGACTCGGGCCGCTGCGACCTGGTCTCCCTGATCGTCTCGCGGGCCCAGGAGGTGGGCGCGGACGCCGTGATCACCTTCTCCGAGTACGCGGTCGTGGCCGTCGCCGAAGCCTGCGAGAAGCTCGGCCTGCCGGGCGCGGGCGCAGCCGCCGCACTCGCGCGCGACAAGCGGCTGATGCGCAGCACCTGGCAGCGAAGCGGCCTGCCGCAGCCCGCGTTCCGCCCCGTCGCCACGGAGGCGGATCTGCAGGCGGCGGTGAACTCCCTGTCCTGTCCGCTGCTGCTGAAGGCGGCCTGGAGCGCGGGATCCACTGCCCACCAGATCATCACCTCTCCCGGTGACGCGTCCGCCGCCTGGGCCCGCTCCCGGCAGGTCATGGCGGAGTCCGCCCAGTTGGGATACGCGGAGCTGCATGTCGCCGAGGCGAACGCCGACTTCGTGGTCGAGGAGATCGTCAGCGGCACGGCGGCGGACTGGTTCGACGAGCCCGGCTGGGGCGACTACCTCAGCGTCGAGGGCGTCGTGGCGGACGGTGTGTTCCACCCCGTCTGTCTCAGCGGCCGGATGCCCACCATCGAGCCCTTCACCGAGCGCGCCGGCATCACCCCCGCCCTGCTCTCTCCGGACGCGCAGGACCGCGTCGTGGACCTTGCGCGCCGCGCGGTCGACGCGCTGGGCCTGCGCGACTGCGGGACGCACACGGAGATCAAGCTCGGCCCCGACGGGAGCATGTGGCTCATCGAGACCGCTGCCCGGTTCGGCGGCGCGATGACGGTGCCACAGATCGAACAGGTCTTCGCACTGGACCTGGTGGGCATGCTCGTCGACCACCTCCTGGGACGCCCTGTCGCCTGGCCGGAGCAGGCTCTGACACCGGCGCAGGGCCGGGGTGCGGCGGGCTCCCTCGTCGTCCTCGCGGTCGACGGCCGCGGCGAGGCATGGCAGGACCGCAGGGTCTGGGACTTCCCCGTGGTCGCGTCGGACGTGCCGCTGAGCCCGGACAGCGAGCTGTCGGTGGTGGCGGAGAGCTCCCTGCCCGACGGCAGTGTCGTGCCGGTCTACGACCCCGCCGCGGGTGCCAACACCATGGCGGCCCTGTGCCTGCTCTCCGCCGCCGACCCGCGGACGGTGCTGCGGGACTTCGAGACCCTGGTGGACGCCCTGCCCCGGGTGCTGCCCGCCGCGCAGTCCGAGGAGGTCCCCGCATGAGCGTCCACCTGGCCCCCGGTGCCGCCGAGCCCGCCACGGACCGCACGGTCGTCGGCGAGAATCTCTCCCTGCCGCTCTTCCGGACGCTGTCGGGAGTCCTGGCGGGTCACCCCTACCTCAAGGTCGTCGTCGACCGCGCGCAGAACACCTGGCACCTGCTCGACACCGGCGCGCATCCCTTCCACGTCAACTACATCGCCACCCAGGTGCTGGGGATGGGCCTGGCCACGCTCGACGCGCAGCTGGACGCGTTCAACGCCTCCGTCTACACCGATCCCGAGCGCCGGTTCCTGCTCGGTGTGCTGTCCCTGCACACCGAGCAGGAAGAGGGGAGGGAGCGGCCCTTCCTCGTCCTGGAGACGACCGAGGCCGACACCATGCACGGCGAACTGCTCGCATTCTTCTACGCGTTCGTGCGGGCCCGGGTCGACAGCAGGCTGCCGCTGCTGCTCAAGCCCGCCAACCACGGGCAGGAGGAGGAGCTGTCGGCGATCAGCGAACAGCGTGTGCCCCGCATCCTGAGCCACGAGCTGTTCGGTTCCCGGGAGCGCACACCGCTCAACCCCGGCGAGGCCGCCGGTCGACTGCGGTTCTTCCGGACCGCCGAGGAGTACACGGCGGCGGAGACCGGGCTGGGCTGGGCGGACATCGTGGCGATGCCCTGCCTGCCCGACGACGTGCCGCGTGTCGCCGGCTTCATCAACACCGCGCCGATCACGCCCCTTTCGCACACCAACGTCCTCGCCTCCGGGTGGGGCATTCCCAACGCGATCGTCCGCGACCTGGAGCAACTCGTCGACAAGGACGGTCTCGACAACGCGTGGGTGCGCTACCGGGTCGACGAGGACGGCATTTCCCTGCAGCGCCTCGACCACGAACCCGACCTGCGGGCGCCGGCCTGGCACCAGCAGCGCATACGCCTCGAACCGCCCCTGCTCGAAGACGCCCCCGTGCTGTCCCTGCACCGGCTGCGCAGTGCCGACCGCGACCGCTACGGCACGAAGGCGGCCCACCTCGGCGAACTGCACCACGTCCTCGACAGCCGCACCGTGGACCTGACCTCCTTCTACGGCCAGCCCCGTCCGCCGCGTGAGGACCTCTACGGCCACCTCGCCGCCCGCCTCGGCCTCACCTCCTTCACAGCCGAGCAACTCCGCTTCAGGGCAGCGGAGTTCGTTGCCGAGGCGGTCGGCGCCCCGGAGGGCGTCGCACTCCCCTTCGCACTCCAGCAGCGGTTCCTCGCCTCTTCCCCCGCCCTCCAGCAGGGCATCGGCAAACTGAAGATGGCCCTCGAACTCGACGCCACCGACGTCCTGGACTCGCTGTGCCTGCACCTGCAGCACCTGATCCGGCACACCCCCGTCCCCGAGGCGGTCACCCGGCAGATCGACCAGGCCTTCCCCGCTGCGGCAGCCTCGCGCGGACGGCTGGTGGTGCGATCCTCCTCCAACGCCGAGGACCTCCCCGGGTTCTCCGCGGCGGGCGTCTACGACTCCGTCACCACCGTCCACGGCACGGGCGAACTCCTCGACGCCGTACGCCAGGTGTGGGCCTCCCTCGTATCGCCCCGCAGCGTGCGGCTCCGCCACCAGGTCGGCATCTCCCTCGACGACACCTACATGGGTGTGATCATCCAGGAGTACGTGCCCGCCTCCCTGGGCGGCGTCCTCGTAACCTGCAACCCGACCCGCCGGGAGGACTTCCGCAACGTCTACCTCAACTGTTCGCCGGGCTCGCCCGAGCAGGTGGTCGACGGGACGGTGCTGCCGCAGCAGTACCTGTACAACACCGTGGAGGGCGGCGGCCGTACTGTCGCGCTGGGCTCGTCGGGCCAGAAGCTGTCCGCCTCCGTCCGCGCCCGGCTCGCCGACCTGTCCCTGACCGGGCGGCTCCTGCAGTCCCACTTCAGCGCGACCGACGTGGACAAACCTCTCGACATCGAGTGGCTGATGACCGAGCAGGGTGACTTCCGGCTGGTCCAGATCCGCCCTTACGCGCTGTGAGGGTGCGTTCTGGCCGGCCGCGCCCCGGCACCGGAGCGGCCCCGGGCCCGACCGACACCGCCCGCCGGATCATCCGGCTCAACTACGGCTTCCAGCTGCTGTTCAACCTGCTGTGGTGGATGCCGGTGTTCTATGCCTACCAGAAGGCGGCCGGCCTCTCGGACGGACAGATCTTCGGCATCCAGAGCATCTACTACGTGGCCTTCTGTCTGCTCGAGATTCCGACCGGGCTGATCGCCGACCGGATCGGAACTCGCAACTGCCTGCGGGCCGGCGCGGTGGTGATGACGGCCGCGAACCTGGCCCCGGTGGTCAGCGCCTCGTACACGGGGTTCCTCCTCCACTTCCTGGCCATCGCCGCCGGCCGGTCGCTCACCTCGGGCGCGGCGAGCGCCTACCTGTACGACGGGCTGCGGGCGCAAGGGTGCGACGAGCACTACCTGCGGGCGGAGGGCACCGCGCGGGCACTGGGGCTGACGGCGAAGGTGGTGTGCTGGCCGCTGGTCGGACCCTTGATGGCTCTCGCGCACCCGGCCCCGTACCTGCTCAGCGCCGCGAGCGCGGCAGCCTCCCTCGTCTGCGCCGTGCTGCTGCCTCGCCTCGCCGGAGCGGATGCCGGAGCGGACACGGGCCGGAGTGACGGCGGGCGCCGGGGCGGCGCCTTCCTGCGGGACGCCGGGACCGCGCTGCGCTGCGTCGCCTCCTCGCCGTGGCTGGCGCTGGTGATGGTGCAGGGCGTGGCGGTCTTCACGCTGTCGCGCATCTGCCAGGTCAATCTCTTCCAGCCGATCCTGCTGGACCACGGCATCGGCGAGGCCTCGCACGGTGGGGTGCTGGCCGCGATGACCGTGGCGGAGGCGGTGGCGTCCGCGCGGCCCCAATGGCTCAGCCGCAGACTGCCGCCAGTCGCCTGGGTGTCCGTCCTCAGTCTCGCGCTGGCGGGCACCCTGGCGGCCATGACCCTCGGCGGGCCGTGGGTCGTCGTCATGCTGCTCTGCCTGTTCGCCGCCGCCACCGGGTTCGCGTTCCCGGTCCAGCGCAAACTGGTCAACGACGCGGTTCCCGCGCACGCACCGCGGGCCACCCTCCTGTCGGTGGAGAGCATCGTGGACCGCGCGGTGTGCGCCCTTGCCGCGATCGCCGCGGGCGCGTACCTGTCGGCCGGGCATCTCGACGCCCTGCTGTGGCACAGCGCACTGGCCACGGCGGTGCTGCTCGGAGCCTTCCAACTGCTGCTGCGCAGCGGGGTGGTCTCCCACGGGGGCCAGGATGGGGATCGGGCGGTGCCGCCGCGGGCGGGCGGCCGGGCGGGAGCCGGTGGCCCCCCGTCGGCGGAGGCGGGCGCCGGTGCACCCGACCTGGCGGACGCGGGGGACGTCGGCCGCAAGGAGGCCCTCGAACCGAACCAGGCTCCCGGATACCACGAACGACCTGACGGCCTGACGCCCTGACTCGTCGGCCGCCTCGGGCCACCGGGACCGTCGGGCCACCGGCAGATCAGCCTGGCAAGCGGCGCCGGCACGGTAGCCGTGGCGCAGGCGCCGATCCGTCGTCGTACGCCCCGGGACGGGACCAAGGGCGTACGTCGACGGGCGGTCCCGGCTGCGACTGTGGCTGCGTTCAAGCGAGGCGACGTCCGAGGAGTTCGACCAGTCCCGCCGGCAGGAACGCGGGCCGCTGCGGCAGACCGACCTGGTACGCCACGTAGCCCAGCGAGGAGGCGACGGACACCTCCTGGGCAGTCTCCGCCTGGTAGACGACCCGGCAGCCGGCTGAGTCCTCCTTGGCGCGCTGCCACAGGACCGGGGACGGCTTGCGTTCGGCCTCGGTGCGCGGTGTACGGATCCGGTCGCCGAAGTCCGCCCAGGCAAAGGCCGCCGGGCCCCGCCACGTCGCGTCCACCTCCCTCCGGAGCCGGGCGGCACGCTCCGCGTCGGTCGTGCCCCAGGCGGCCGGGACATTGGTGATCAGGCCGACCCTGATGTGGCGTGCCCGCAGGGCCCGCAGGTACGAGGACGCCCCGGGCAGGTAGGTCGTGCTGCCGTCTTCGGCGGTGTGCACCAGGGTCTCTCCCAGGTCGAAGTACACGACGGGACACGCCCGTTCGCCGTGCGCGGGCGTGGTGACGGCCGCACCTGGGCCCTTGCCGGCCCCGTCGGGGGCGGCCGCGGTCGCCGGCGTACAGAGCAGCGTCGTCGACACCAGGGCCGCGCCCAGTGCGAGGCCCACACTGACCGAACTGTTGGAGGCGGATCCGTTCATGTACGCCGTCCCTTCATTGCCCTGGACATGACATGTTAATCGACTCCAACTCCTTGCCGGGGAGACCGCCGAGCACTGCGCATGGCTCTACTACGACGCAGGCGAACAGGACACCGCGCGCCGCTACTGGGGCGAGGCACTGACCACCGCCACCATGCTCCGCGACGTGAGCCTCGAAGTGCTCGTCCTCGCCAGCCTCAGCATGCAGGCCAGCTTCGAGGGGTCGCCCCCGCGACGGCTACGACCTCGCCCGCGCCGCGCACGAGCGCGCCGTCAGCTTCGGCTCGCCCGTACTGCTGTCGCTGATCGCCGCGCGTGAAGCCCGCGCGCTGGCCCTGCTCGGCGACCACAGCAGCGCCCGCAGACGACTGGCCGACTCCATGCGCATGGCTGACCGCACGGACCGCGGCCGGCCCCGGAGTGGGCCGCGTTCCACGGACACGCCGAGCTCGACTACGCCCACGGGCTGAGCTCACTCCGATGACAGGTGCCCGTCCCAGGCGCCGAGCACGGCGCTGAGCAAGCCCCGATGAGTTGCGACCCAGTCGGACGGCAGATCGATGGGCACCCGCACGGTCGTCATCGAGATCAGTTTGTCTTCAACCACCACCTCGGGGCAGTCACGCTCGCCGTTCAAGTGGATGTAGACGGATGGCCCGCGCTGGACGTGCAACCAGGCGATGTCCTCACTGGCCTCCAGGCGGTCCAGTGCCTCGGCCCACGAGGTGAGCCGCGATCGCCACAACGAGAGGTCCAGGCGGCCGGCCACGAACGGCGTGTCGACGACAATCTCTGCGGCGAGCCCACCGGCCACACCCTGCAAGGGGCCAAGCACGGTGATGCGCACACTGTTGCCTTCGTCGTCGCACAAAAGAGCCAGATCCAACTGCCCAGCCGTTACCACGCCGCCTCCCACGAAGATGAGGCGATCTTGCCGCACCTCCGCCTCAGCTGGCCAGCGACTTCCGAGTGGAGTGCGCCATTTCGTCAGGAGTTCTAGTACTCCAGCAGCGGTTCGTGTCCTGAGCTGGTTCTTCTTTGGTAGTGGCAGCGCCGGGCCGTGGCTTGCCGACAGCGTCGCCAGTGGGACCAGTTCAGTGCGTGATCTCGAGGGTCGTATGGGGTTCGGTGGTGGGGCAGGAGATGTTCCAGGAGCCGGCGGATCTCTGCCACGGTGAGGACGACGACGTTGCTGGTGGAGTCGTTTCTGCAGCCCCCTTTGCAGCTTCGTCGGCGGCCAGGCCGGCGAGGAAGGCATGGGCGAGCATGGCCAGGGTGATGTGCCGGTACCAGCCGACATATCGGCGGACCTCGTACTGGTCCAGGCCGCATTCGTTCTTCGCGGCCTGGAAGCACTCCTCGATCGCCCACCGCATCCCGGCCACCCTCGCCAGATCGGCAACGGTGCAGGTCACGGGGGCGTAGGCGAAGTAGTAGGCGATCTCCTCGGGGCGGGTCAGGCTCCGGCGGGCCAGCACCCAGCGGTGATGGGTGGAAGTGTCGCCGTCGAAGAAACCGATCGCCGGCAGCCGGGCGCTGGCCCAGTCGTAGACGCGCGGGCCTTTCGCGCCGTTGCCGCAGGACAGCTGCTGCCAGGCGTCCTGGGGTGCCTGGGCGATCAGTTCGTCGATCCTCCAGAATCCAGCCAGGCTCTTGACCTGCTGCGACTTTGGCACTGCGACCACATAGCCGACATCGAGCTCCTCGAGGAGCCGGCGGAACTTCCACTCCTGGCCGTAGGCCTCGCCTGCCGTCACCCACTGGGCGGGCAGGCCCGCGGCCCTTCGTCGCGAACTCGCGCTCGTCGGGGATCTTCGCTGCCCGGCACCGTTCCCGATCGCCGGTCCAGGCCTTCGGCAGATACAACTCCCGGTCCACCAAGGCCCGTCCACGGCTCGTGGCCTAAGCGGCGAACACGCCGATCTGGCAGTTGTCGATCTTTCCTGAGGTGCCCGTGTACTGCCGGCCCACCCCCGCGGACGTGGTGCCCTTCTTGACGAACCCGGTGTCGTCGATGATCAAGACCCCGCCTGCACCGAGCTTCGCAGCGACGTAGTCCCGCATGTCGTCACGGACAGCATCCGCTTCCCAGACGCTGGAGTTCAGCAGTCTCTGGAACCCATCCGGAGTCTTGTGGCCTGCGTACTCGGCCAGCTGCCAGCCATTCTTCCGGGCCACCGGCGCCAGCAGACCCCGCAGATAGTCCCGCATCCGCCACCGCAGATCCGCCCGGGCAAACCGGCCCGCCACCCGCGCGAACACCGACTCCAACTCCGCAGCCCACCCCTGAGCGTCAACCATCCCCACCATGCCCGGTCAACGACGCGAACCGGCTCAGGACACGAACCGCTGCTGGAGTACTAAGCGGACTCTGTACGGTCCCCTCTCCTCCCGCCATGACCGCCGGCCTCGTCGGTGTCGCCCTGCACCTGTGCGTGTGAGCGCTCCGGCGCCTGCGCCTGCGCGCTCTGTGCCGTGGCGAGCGGGCCCAGATGCTGTGCGGCGCTGTCCAGCAGTCCGAGGTCGGCCTTGGTGTGCGCGATGGCGGCGTCGATCAGGACGGCGACCAGCGGCTCGGCGGCGTGGGCGCGGCGCTGCTGTGCCAGGCCCGCGAGCTCAGACAGGTACGTCTGCCGCTGCGAATCGATCAGCGTGGTCAGGGCCTGCGGGCCCAGCGCGACAGCGCCGAGGAGCTTCAGGAACAGCTCGTCGCGGAAGCCGCCGACGCGCACCCAGGCGGTGGTCGCCCACGAGCGCAGCTCGGCCTCGCCCGCCTCGGTGAGCGTGTAGAGGTTCTTGTCGGGCCGGTCGGCCTGCGTGACCTGCGAGCGCGAGACATAGCCGTCACGGACCAGCCGTTCGAGGATCTGG
This sequence comes from Streptomyces sp. NPDC058295, assembly GCF_042880655.1. Classification (NCBI taxonomy): domain Bacteria; kingdom Bacillati; phylum Actinomycetota; class Actinomycetes; order Kitasatosporales; family Streptomycetaceae; genus Streptomyces; species Streptomyces sp. NPDC058295. Next base: position 141,189 of record NZ_JBHVYO010000020.1, on the reverse strand, counting down.
TAGAGGTGACCGATGTTCAGGCCACCCCACTGCGGACCGACGGCCTCCTCGAACCGGGCCTTGAGTTCGTATCCGTGATTCGGTCGCCGGGTCAGTAGCGCGAGCACGGCGTGGTGGAGCGGCATATACGTCCCTTCTACATTGTGACAACATACCCCTGAATTGCCACAATGTATGTGGCGCAATGTACGAGGGCGAGGCTCCATCAATGGCTGTGAGCGTGGCGTTGCGCGGGGTGAGCCGCCGGTATCCCGGGCTGACCGCTCTGGACGAGGTCGACCTGGAGGTCGCGGCCGGCGAGGTGGTGATGCTGACCGGGCCGTCCGGCGCCGGCAAATCCACCGTCCTGCATGTGACGGGCGGCATGGACCAGCCCGACGAGGGGCACGTCGAGATCGACGGCATACAGCTGGTGCCCCGGGCCCTGGACCGTCACCGGCGGCGTATCGGCTTCGTCTTCCAGCGCTTCCACCTGCTGTCCGCGCTGACCGTGCTGGACAACGTGCTCGCCCCCGTACTGCCGCGCAGAGTGGACTTCGACCGGCGTGCGCGCGGCATGGAGCTGCTCGAAGCTGTCGGCCTGGACCAGCGGGCCGACGCCCTGCCCTCGCAGTTGTCGGGCGGACAGCAGCAACGCGTCGCCGTCGCACGCGCGTTGATCAACCGGCCGGGACTGTTACTGGCCGACGAACCCACGGGCAACCTGGACAGCGTCATCGGGCGGGAGATCATCGACCTGCTGATGTCGCTGCGCGAGCGCTACGGGATGACGATGCTGATCGCAACCCACGATGCGGAAGTCGCCGCCAACGGCGACCGGGTGGTGCGTCTGCAGGACGGCAGGATCACCTCGGACCAGCGGGTCACACCGTCCGGCGACGTGCTGGACCGGCTGGGGGGCCTGCGCCCGTGATAGCGATGATCCTCGATCAGCTCCGGCGGCGGCGCGGGCGCGCGCTGGCCCTGGCCGCCGGAATCCTGGTGGCGGCGACCAGTTTCACCTTGCTGACCGCGACGGTGAGCACGAGCCAGGCGACCACCGTGGGCACGGTACGGAAGAACGCACGGTCCGCGTACGACGTCCTGGTACGCCCGCCCGACTCGCAGACGGACGTGGAGCGGCAGAGCGGTCTGGTCTCGCCGAACTTCCTGTCCGGCACGTTCGGTGGCATCACCCTGGACCAGTACCGGCGCATCGAGGGCATGGCCGGGGTCGACGTGGCCGCGCCGGTCGCCAACATCGGCTACCTCATGGTGGCGAGCACCGTCACCGTGGATGTGTCCCGCTTCTTGGACGGCGAGGCGTCCCGGCAGATCCTGCGCATCAGCCCGACGCTCACCTCGGGACTGGGCACCTACCGGACCTCCGACGAGTACGTCTACCTCACCCGCTCCCCCCTGACGTCGGCGTCGGAGTCGGACGGCCTCTTCGAATCCGACACCCTGGAAACGGGCGAGGCCGACAAGAGCACCCAGCGGTATCGGATCAAGGGGAAGTACGACGTCTGCTTCTACTTCAACTGGGACAAGTCAGAGCAGACCGAGTTCAACCTGGATCTGCCGTTGAAGCCGAACATCATCGCCGAGGACCTCAGGGACAAGTCGCCGTTCGACCCGGACCTGAGTTCGCGGATGAACTGCCAGTCCGGCCAGGACAAGGCCACCATCGACGTTCCGGTCAGCTACCCCGTGCTGCTGTCCGCCATCGACCCGGTGGCCGAGGACCGACTGGTGGGCCTGGGCGACACCATCGCCTCGGGCCGGATGCTCACCGAGCGGGACAAGCCGTGGACAGTGTCGTCCGCCAAGAGCGTCCACGGACAGCACGACTCCTACATCCCGGCGCTGCTCAGCGACAACCCGCTGACCACCGGCACGCTCGACGCCACCGTAGAGCGGCTGGACGTCGGCGACCCGGCAGAGCTGCCCTCGAAACTGGGCAACCCGACAGCCGCCAGCTTCGTCCGAGGCCTGCACGGCACCACGGTGGGCAAGACCCGCGTCGACCTGAGCCAGGGCTACCGGAAGGCACTGACCGAAAACTCGTTCGACACCGGGACCTACTGGACGGTCGGCCCGGTCACCTACCACCGGACCTCCGACGGCGACCTCGCCGCGCAGCCGCAGCCGCCGCAGAAGCCCAGCCTGTGGATCACCAACTTCGACCAGCAGCCGTTCACCAACGTCCCCGAGGAGAACCACCAGGGCACCCAGTACCGGAAGGTGACCAGCCACGCCGCCACGAACTGCATCGGGCTGGGTACCTGCGACGGTGTGGACTCCGGACGCCTGCCCAATCCCTTCGTCCACCTGGTCGGCCGCTACGACACCGGCGAACTGCCCGGCTTCTCACCCCTGTCCGACGCCCCGTTGGAGACCTACCAGGCGCCGCAGGTCACCGGCGCGGACAGCGCGACCCGAGCGAAGCTCCACGGCAAGCCGCTACAGCCCGACCGCAACCTGGGCGGCTACGTCAGCCCGCCGCCCACCATGCTGACGACGATGGACTCCATCACCGCGCTCACCAAGAGCCGCCGGGTCCCGAGCCTCCAGGACAAAGCGCCGGTCAGCGCGATCAGGATCCGGGTGGCCGGAGTGACCGGCGTCGACACCGCCTCCCGGGCTCGGGTCAACGCCGTGGCCGGGGCGATCCGGGCCGCCTACCCCCAGCTTCAGGTCGACGTCACCGTCGGCAGCTCGCCCGCGCCGCAGACGGTGACGCTGAGTGCCTCGGCACAGGTGACGGAGCGCTGGGTCGCCAAGGGCGTGGCACTGCGCATTCTCAAGGCGGTGGACACCAAGAGCGCGATGCTCTTCGTGCTGGTCCTCGTCGTGTGCGCGCTCTTCCTCGGCCAGGCTGCGCTTGCCTCGGTGCGCTCACGTCGCATCGAGATCGGCACGCTGCGCTGCCTGGGCTGGAGCGGTGGCGAAGTGCTCCGCCTGGTCCTCGGCGAACTGGCGGTGATCGGCCTCGCAGCCGGAGCCGCGGGCACGGTACTCGCATACGTGCTGGGCCGGGTGCTGGGCCAGTCCGAAGCCGGCTCCAAGTCACTCCTCGTGCTCCCGGTGGCGCTCCTCCTGGCCACGGCGGCGGGACTGATCCCCGCCTGGCTCGCCACCCGGCTGGGACCGATGGAAGCCGTACGACCCCCGGTGACGGCGGCCCTCCGCGCACGCCCGGTGCGTTCGGTGGCCGGACTGGCCATGCTCAACCTGCTGCGGGTGCGGGGCCGCACGCTGCTGGGTGCGGCAGGACTGGCGCTGGGAGTGGCCGCCTTCACGGTGCTGCTCGCCCTGACGCTGGCCTTCCGGGGCGAGGTGGCCGGGTCGCTGCTCGGCAGCGCCGTGGTGGCGCAGGCGCGCGAGGCCGACTACCTCAGCGTCGCCCTGTCCTTGCTGCTGGGCGCCGCCGGCGCCATCGACGTCCTGGTCATCTCACAGCGCGAACGCGCCGCCGATCTCGCGGTGCTGCGGGCGACCGGCTGGACCAACCGCGAGCTGGCGAAGCTGACCCTCTACGAGGGAATCGGACTGGCTCTGCTGGGCGGCCTGTCCGGTGCGGTGGCCGGCCTGGCCGGGGTGCTGACCCTCGGCCGGGGCGTGCTGCACGGACACCTGTTCACGGTCGTCGGCGCCGCGCTGCTGGCCACGCTCGCGGCGACCGCCCTGGTGGTGGCGGCTCTGACGGTGCCGATCCGGGGGCTGTCCCGGATGGCCCCCGCCCACCTGCTCGCCGCCGACTGAGCCGACCGCCGGCGCACAGCGGAAGACCCCGGCCGTGTTCACGGGCCGGGGTCTCAGCAGTCGACGGACGTCCGCGGTCGTGCCCCTCCCCTGTCAGCGACGGCCCTTCGTATCCGCTCACATCGCCGGATGCGGGGCGGCATTGAACCCCAGGATCCGGTCACGTGCCGGTCGGCTCGCCGAGCTGTTCCGCCAGGTGGAAGTGGACAGGCAGGGCGTTCGCGGCGGCCGTACGGGAGCCCTGATCGATTGCGGTCGGTACGCAGGCGGTATCTCCTACGGGCCGCAGCGAAGCGGCGGCGTGCGTAGGCCGAGTGGCAAGAACCGCTTCTGTTTGGCAGCCTGCTGTTCCTCGGAGGTTTGTCTGGTCTAGCGCGGCACGGCCGATGCCGTCGCTGAATGCGGTTAGCAGAGCTTGGGGGTCGGTGACCGTGAGGCTTCCCTTGATCTCTGCTCGGGCGAAGGCAAGTTAGGGGCAGGTGAGCCCTCTGTCGCCCGGGAGCCCCGCCTCGGCCGCAAGCTCTCGGGCGCTGACTGGTCAGTGGTTGAGGAACCAATCGATGATCCACCAGGAACCTGCACCACCAGCAGTACTGCCGACTCCGAAGAGGAATCCGCGCGTACCGTAGGCGACGATCAGGCGGCTGAAGCGTCCCCGTCGACGGCGCAGCGTGCACCGGCGACAGCGGCAGCCGTCAGTCCTGTCGTGGAGTGGGGCAGGTAGCCGAGGTCGGCGAAGCTGGGAAGACACAGGGCTTCGTGAATAGGGGCAGCGTGCAAGCGGCGCCAGTCGCGGCGAGCGCGAGTATCCGGGTGCGCTGCCGTAAGGCGGTCCACGGTGCGGCCGTCGACCAGCGGGCGCAGCACCGCTTCAGCTGCCGGGGCGAACTCGAACGTGCTCCCGGCGGCGGAGAGCGTCAACGCGTCCTCGCCGACCTCCAGCACCGCGCGGGGCCTGCACGCGGGTGCGCAGGTCGCGCTCGATCGCTTCGCAGAGACGGGCGAGGGGCGGGTGGAGTTCGTCGACGCTGTCCAGGGCGAGGGATGCGCCCTCGGTGAGGCGGGCGTGCAGTTCGGCCGGGTGCAGGCGGTGCCACACCGTGTGCCGGCGCGTGGCCACCGGCGTGGTGTATCCCCCGACCAGCAGCGTCTCGCCGTCGCGGAACAGCCGCATGCGCGGCGGCTCCAGCCTGTGCGCGGCCAGGATGTTGTTGAGGTCGTCCCAGGTCATCAGTCCGGCGACATCGAGCGTGCCGGGTACGTGGCGGTATTCGCGGTGCAGTGCCTGGGCGAGGAAGTCCTCGCCCAGGCACGCCGCGATGGACGTGTGCGTCATCGCGTCAGGGCTCCCGATCCGTCAGTCGTTGCCGGCGCTCTTGCCGGTGTCACCGCCGTCCGAGGGGGATGGCGTTGCGGCCCCGGGCGGCGCCGATCGCCCGGCGGGAGCGGACCAGGCCGCCGGTCGACGGCCCTGACGTGGCGGGCGGGGGCGTGGCGGGACTCTGCATGGAATCCTCCTGCGGGGTTGGTAGCCGGGCCCTGGACAGCCGCGGCCAGGTTCGTTGGTTCCTCCATGGCGTGTGCGCGTTCGCCCGTTGGCGAGGGCGTCGAGGGCCCCGTCCACGAGGGGCACTGCGCGCCGGACACGTCCCGGGTCGAATGGTCCGGCGTCTTCACCCCGGCTGGCCGTCGGCGACGAGGAGGCCGTGGCCTTCTTCCACGCTCCTGCGCACGGTCACGATGCCTGACCGCATCGCCCCGCACGCCGCGCACCGGAAGGGTTGTGGGAAATGTCAGTGACATCCCTCACGTGTCCGGCCCTAACAACGTGCCGCGATAGTACGTGGCGTGTGGCCGATATAGGAGGATCTGGCATATGGAAGCGGGCATACGCGGCACCTCGGCCGGGGTCACCTGCCCGGATCACCGGCCTTGAGCCGCCGGACCGCCTCTGCCGTCCTTCTGACGGGGTGTGAGGCGCTGTCGACGTCCGGTGCGCCGGCCCGGCACAATCCCGGGCCGGATTCAAGGGACACCCTCGCCTACTAGGCGAGGTAGTAGGAAGCCCCCGTTGCCGTGCCCTCACGCGGCTTTTAACAATGACGGCCCCGCAAGGCGTCCCCGCAGGTCAAGCGCAGTGTCTGTGCGAAGCCGAGCCTGCCGGAGGCGCAAGGAGAGTCGACCGAACGAGGTCCGCATGAGGAACCACCGGAAGCACCGCAGGAAGACGCGCCGCCGGCCCATAGCCGTCGCCGTCCTGGCGATGAGCGCGGTGGCGGTGCCGTCGGCCGCCATGGCGTGCATGGGCGACGGAGGATCCGAGGCCATCACCGCCACGTCCAGCAGTCCCTGGACGGACGGAAGGAACGCGTCCTGGAACGGACACCGGACGGACGGGAGGAAGACGTCCTGGGACGAGCACCGGGGGCGGGACATCCGGACCGCGAAGCCTACGGCGACGGCTTCGCCCTCGGCTTCGCCGACGACCTCTCCCGGGACTGCGGCGCCTGCCCCGGAGAAGCCCAAGGCGCCCGTCTCGAAGACGACCACCCCGTCCGCCCCGACGAGGACCACCTCCGCGCCGAAGCCGATCGCGGCGCCCCCCTCGACGACCCCCGCCGCACCGAAGCCGACCGCCACCACGGCCCCCGCCGCCGGCACGGCGACCCCCGCCGTCGCCCGGGTGGTCGACCTGGTCAACAGCGAGCGTGCCAAGGTCGGTTGCTCCCCGGTCACCCTGAACGCGAAGCTCTCGCAGGCCGCCCAGGCCCACAGTGCGGACATGGCGAGCCACAACACCATGTCCCACACCGGTTCCGACGGGTCCGACCCGGGGCAGCGGATCACGCGCGCGGGCTACCTCTGGAGCACCTACGGCGAGAACGTCGCGTACGGGTACTCCACGCCCGAGCAGGTCATGGCGGGCTGGATGGCCAGTGCCGGTCACAAGCGCAACATCCTGGACTGCGGCTTCAAGGAGATCGGGGTGGGGGTGGCACAGCCCGGCAACTACTGGACGCAGGACTTCGGCACGGTCCGCTGACGCTCACGGGCCCACGCCCGTCACGGCCCGCCCACCATCACGCCGGCCGCGGCCGGCGTGGGCGCCGTTCCGTCCAGGGCGCCCCGGCCAGGTCGAACTTCCCCTGGACCACCACCGGAACACGACTTCCGCAGCGCACGACCACCAGGGCGGCGGGGCGCGCTGCCGTGCGGCCAACTGCTCAGAGGCACCGGGAGGACGGGAGCCGCACCGGCGGCCCGCGGTCCGCCCTCGCGGTCCGGCGGTGCCGGAGCGAAGGGCGGACCGCACGCGTGTCACACGGTGAACCGGTGGTTCCCCGACCCGACCTCGAACACGGCGAAGCCGTCCTGCGCGCGTACGAAGGTTCCGTGCATGTGCGTGACGCTTCCGGGATCGTCGGTCGGGATCCACACCTCCGCGGTCGTGTTCGGCGGTACGCCGCACGACAGTGAGAAGCCGCCGGACCGCTGCTTCCACTGGGTGGACACCGGGCCGTAGAGGGAGGTGAGCGTGGCCTTGGCGGAGGTGACGCCGCCGCCGGGACGCGGGCGGATGACGATCTCCCGGTAGCCCGCCCGGCCGGGGGCGATACCGGCGATGTTGGCGTACATCCACTCCCCGACCGAGCCATAGGCGTAGTGGTTGAAGGAGTTCATCCCCGCGTCCTGGAAGCTGCCGTCCGGCCGGATGGAGTCCCAGCGTTCCCACATCGTGGTCGAGCCCTTGTCGATCTGGTAGCCCCAGCTCGGGAAAGTGCGCTGCCGGAGCAGCCGGTAGGCGACGTCGGTGTGTCCGGTGTCGGTGAGGACGGGCAGCAGCCGCGGGGTGCCGAGAAAGCCGGTCGACAGATGCCAGTCCTTCGCTTCGACGAGAGCGACGAGACGGTCGGCCGCCGCCGCGCGCAGGGCGTCCGGCACCAGGTTCATGGACAGCGCGAGGACGTAGGCGGTCTGTGTGTCCCCCTTCACCTTGCCATCGGCCGCCACGTACGCGGACTCGAACGCCTTGCGCACGCGGGTGAAGAGGTCGGTCCAGGGCGCGGGGTCCTCGCCCAGCTCCCCCGCGATCCTCGCCCCGAGGTCGGCGCTGTGCGCGAAGTAGGCGGTCGCGACGACGTCCTTCGGCGTCTCGTCCGAGATGTTCAGCCAGTCGCCGTATCCCGCGGCCGGCCGCAGCAGGCCGTCGCTGTTCTTCTCCAGGTAGCGCAACCAGGACTGGACGGAAGGCCAGGCGTCGGCGAGGACTTGCCGGTCTCCGTACGCCTGGTACAGGGCCCAGGGGACCGTGACCCCCGCGTCCCCCCAGCCCGCGACGCCGTTGCCGACGGTGCCGACCATGGGTGCCACGTCCGTGAACGCGCCGTCGGACGTCTGCGCGTCGCGGAGGTCGACCAGCCACTTGCCGAGGAAGCGGGCCGACTCCATCGTGTATGCGGCCGTGGGCGCGAACACGTTGATGTCACCGGTCCAGCCGAGCCGTTCGTCACGGGCCGGAGTGTCCGTCGGCACGGAGAGGAAGTTGCCCCGCTGTCCCCAAGTGATGTTGCTGTGCAGCTGGTTGAGCATCGGCACATCGGTCTCGAACGAGAAGGTAAACGGCGCGGAGGTGTGCATGACCCGCCCGGTCAGGGCCGTCGGCGGCGGCGTGCCGGGGAATCCGGTCACCTCGACGTAGCGGAAACCGTGGAAGGTGAAACGCGGCTCGTAGACCTCCGTTCCGCTCCCCTTCAGGGTGTACGTGTCCGTCGCCGCGGCCGTCCGCAGGTTGGCGGTGTAGATCGTGCCGTCGGGGTTCAGGACCTCCGCGTGCCGCAGCCGCACCGTGGTGCCCGCCTCGCCCGACACGCGCAGCCGGACCGATCCGACCATGTTCTGGCCCAGATCGAAGACGAAGACGCCCGGCTCGGGCTCGGTGACCGTCCGGGCGCGGAGTTCCGCGGCGATGCGTACGGGACCGTCCACCTGCGCCACGATCTGCCCGGGAACATCGTTGTCCGAGTCCCGTACCGCGAGCCATGCGCCGTCGTCGAAGCCCGGCGAGGTCCACCCGGCCGTCTCCCTGCGCGCGTCGTACGTCTCGCCCCACAGCAGGTCCGCGGAGACGATCGGCCCCGAGGCGGCACGCCAGTCGGGCCCGGACGTGATGCGCTCGCTCGTCCCGTCGGCGTACTCGACCTCCAACTGTGCGAGCAGCGCGGGGTGTTCACCGTACTGGTGCGGTCCGAACATGCCGACGTTGCCCGCGTACCAGCCGGGGGCCAGGTAGGCGCCGATCGCGTTGGCCCCGGGGCGGACGGAGCTGGTGACGTCGAAGGTCTGGTACTGCACGCGCTTGCGGTAGTCGGTCCAGCCCGGGGCGAGTTGGTCGCGTCCCACCCGCGTGCCGTTGAGGTGGGCCTCGTACAGGCCGAGTGCCGTGGCGTACAGGCGGGCGCGGCTCACCTTCTTGCGCGGCAGCCGGAACTCGTGGCGCAGCTGGTTGGCTGCGGACAGCACCGGCACGACCCGGCCCCACGGGCCGGCTCCCCAGGCGGCGGCCACCTTGGCGGCCTGCCACTCGCTGTCGTCGAAGTCCTGCGCGCGCCAGTCGTCGGCCGGTTCCTGGTCGGTGGTCTTCCACGAGCCGTCGGTGACGACCTTCTGGTCTCCGGAGGCCGTGGTGAGGGCGAGGACGGCGACCAGTCCGGCCGGGCCGTCCGTGCCGTTGGTGGCCGAGACGGCGAGGGTGTTCGCTCCGGAGCGCATCTGGGCGAGGACGTCGATGACGGCGGGGTGGCGCCAGCCCTCGAAGTCCGTGGCCAGGTCGGTGCGCGCGACCTCGGTACCGTTGACGGAGACGGTGTAGACGTTGTCGGCGCTGATCACCAGCGTGGCCGCGGTGATGTCGTCCGGGAGGTCGATGGTGCGGCGGAACCAGCGGGTCCCCGCCGGCACACCGGTCGCCGGGTCCCCCTGGGGGTACCAGATCCACGAACTGCCCTCCAGGGAAGGGGCGTCGGTGAGCGACACGGGAGCGGATATCCACCGCGCGGTCCACTGGGACGCGTCCATCAGGCCGGTCTCCCACCACGACGGCGGACTCCACCCCGAGACACCTCCGTCGGCGTCCCAGACCCGCACCGACCAGAAGTAGCGGGTACGCGGCCTGAGTTGAGGCCCGGCGTACGGGACGAGTACGGAGTCGGCCGAGACGACCTTGCCGCTGTCCCACACGTCCGGGTGGGACAGGCCGGCCGCGCTCGACGCGACGCGCACCTGGTAGGCGCTCTGCCGCCGGTCCGAACCGGCCGCGGTCAACGGCCAGCTCAGGCGCGGCCTTGCCACGTCCAGGCCCAGGGGCTGTCGGACGTACTCGACGGTCGGAGCGGTCGGACGCAAGGCACCCTTGCTCACACGTGGCGCGGTGGCAGCGGCCACGGCCGGCGCGGTCCCCGCAGCCCCGGCGGCCACGGTGGCTGCGGTAGCTGCGGCGCCCGCGAGGATGTTCCTTCTACTGATCACTGCGACCCCTAGAGGTAGAAGGTGAATCGATTCACGGCCGTGAACGTAGGGGGCACGCGAGGCGCGCGTCAATGAGTGTGCACAGGTTTTCTCCGCGTTGATCAGGCGACCAGCGGGGATCTGGAAGCACGGCTCAATTCGACTATAGGGAAATGGAGTTGAACCCTTTCAACTCGATCAAGGATGCGAGCTCTCCGTGCGCTCGATGCCCGGTACCGCGACGGGGCCTCGGCACCGTTCGGCTTGTCCCGGACCGCAAAGAGGGTTCGGTGACACGACCATGGCTGCCGCCGCCTTCGTCGGCGAGCAGCAAGCATGCTCAGGTCGGCTTGGACCTCGTATCGTTCATTGCTTGTCGGCTGTCACCGTTGCCTTGTCATAGCGGTGTGGGAACCTCCGGGCATGAGCTACGACTTGGCCGTGTGGGAGGGAGAGCGGCCGTCAGATGACAGGGCGGCCGGCCGAGCCTTCGGTGACCTTTACGACCGTTACCTGGACGCAGAGGTAGACCATCCTCCGACCAAGCGCATCGCGGACTACGTCGCCGCGCTGGTGGAGCGGTGGGGTGATGCGTCTGTGGACGGGGACGCTTCGCCCTGGACCGCATGGCCGTTGCTTGCAGGAGCGGGCGGCCCGCTCGTCTACATCCCGCTGGGTTGGAGCGCGGCTGAAAAGGTCTCCGCCCATGCCGCCGTCCTGGCGGACTCGATGGGGCTGGTCTGCTTCGATCCGCAACAGAAACGACTCAGGCCCTGACAGACTTGGTCAGGCACCGGTACGCGATCACAAGCGCTGCCAGGCCGACGAGGGCGAGGAAATGCTCCGGTTTCCGCTCGCTTCCTTCCAGTGGGCAGGGTTTACGCTGTGACCTGCGGCCACCGCATGATCGTTTGTCTTCACACACCGATGGTCAACGGTGGCCGCGCCCGTCTCCACAGCGCGTCAGGGTCGCGCAGCGTCTGCCTGCCGTCCTGTATTTGGAGGACTTGTGCAACGTGGCGAAGTCTGGTGGGTTCAGTTCGACGAGCGGAGGTTGGTCGTACTGCTGTCGGGAGAGGACACGTCCGGGATCCGGGTGATGCAGGTCGTTGCTCCGGCGGGCGTCGACATCAGCGGTCTGGGCATCGAAGTGACGGTGGGCGCCGGTGAAGGACTGCCCTTCGAAGGCGTGCTGCGGCTCGCGTTCCCGCGTCCAGGCTTCACCCCGTGCACGTGGCTGACCACTGTGTCCCGGGACGACCTGATAGAGCGGGAGGCCGTCCTGTCCTCGGCGAAGCTCAGCGAGCTTGACGATGCCCTCCGACTCGCTGAACAAGCGCACGAGCGTAGCCCGGCAACGACCGCGAAGCTCAGCGAGATACGGGACGCCCTCCGTCGCGGTGAACTCGGGTAGACGAAGAAGGAGCCGACGCCCGTGACGGCGTGGGCGATCTCGGGCGAGATGACCCACGCTGGCCTCGGCGCCCCTCACCATCGAGATCACGATCTACGGCTGGAGTACTAGCCACAAAAGCCCGCAGCAGCACTCCGTGGTACGGCAGCGGTGGCAGCCCCAGGTCCGCAAACGCCGGCAGCAACAAGCCGCGACCACGGGCGGGATCACGGTGGAGACACGGGCCCGGTTCGGATACACCGCACCCGTCGGCACCACCGACGACGGACGCTTCCGCCGCCTCACCGTCCACCTCCCCCCGACGTACCCACAACGCCTCTTCGACGCCCGCAACGCCGGAGCCAGCGACCAGGAGATGCGCGGCATCATCGCCGAAGGCTTCAAAGACGTGTATTTCCAAGACGGCGGATGCCGAGCCACAGGGCTCACCGAGGTCACCCTCAACGACATCGATTACCTCGACGTCGACTACTGACCTTTTACGGCGCTCGACCGGGCCGGGGCTGTGGCTGAGCCGAAGCGCGGTTGTTGTCACATAGGCAGTCTTGTTGTCACCTGTGAGGTGCGGCGCCGGAAGGTCTCACTCTTGACGGCCTCTGCGATCTGCTGGGCGGCCTGGGCGGGGGTGAGGTGCGTGGTGTCGACGACCTCGGCCTCGGCGTGCAGCCACGTGCGGGCTGCCTCGGCGTAGGGCTCGAGGTATTGGAGACGGAACGGGGAGTTGGGGCCGAGAACGGTGTCGCCCGCGATGCGCGCGCGGAGGGTGTCCTGGTCGGCATGGAGGACGAAGTGCCGGACCGGAATGTCGTGCTGGGCAAGACCCGAGCTGATCTCGCGCCAGTACTGCTCGACCAGGACGGTCATGGGCATTACCAGGGTTCCGCCGGTGTAGTCGAGGACGCGTCGGGCGGTCTCGACCACGAGGGGACGCCACGGCGGCCAGTGCTGGAAGTTGTCCGTTGCGGGCAGCCCTGGCTGGATGTCCATGAGCGTCTCGCCGACTTTCTCGGCGTCGAACACCCGGGAGTCCGGGATCAGTTGCTGGACGAGCGCACTGGTCGTCGTCTTGCCTGCGCCGTGGGTGCCGTTGAGCCATACGATCATGGCTTTGACGCTAGCGTCGCGCGGGCCGCACGGACGGGCAGAGTAGAAGATCCGGGCAGAGAACCGCAGGTTCTCGATCCTTGATTCTGGTGACAGAAGGACTGCTGATTGAACCTGTGTGACAAGTCGGATGCCTCGACTGTGACAACCAGGATGCTTCACCCGGCCCCCTTTGGCCAGGTCATCCGATCCTGCTGGTGACCCCTATCGTGCTGCGGCTCAGTGGCTGAATCCGCCGGCCAGTGCGGGTCGATCTCCTCGAGCTCGGTCTCGGTGGCCGTGGAAGGCGCCGGATCGGCAGAGGTTGGACAACGAGTTGACCGGAGCGGCGAAGCGTTGAGCCAGCTGGAGCACGGGCTCGTCGTTCGTAGCGGTCGTGGTGGGGGCGGAATGTGCCGGAGGGCCCCCGCCGCTGGGCGCGGTGGGGACCCTCCGGCACATCTGAGGGGGCAGTCTTCTCGCTTGTCCGGTCGCACCACGGTGCGCATCGGGCGAGTGCGGCGAACCCGCCTCTTGGCGGCGTACTGAGGAGCCTTGGCGGCGAGCTTCTCACGCATGCGGGTGGCGTACAGGCAGGAGCGCCGGCATCCGGAGATCGTGGACACGGTCGGCACCACGCACTACTTCGAGCAGCAGGCGGTGGAATCGTTCTGGGCTGCCCGGCAGCAGGACGTCGGCACGAGCCGGCTGGTTGCGGCTGGGCGCAAGTCCGATGATGGGCAGGGCGGTTACAGCGCTGATCGGAGTCTGCGGGACCAGGCGGTGGGCGTGGCCCCTGTGCGTCGAACACAACCTGCGCATGCATGCGCGCGAGGTGGAGGGGCCGCTCTCCTGGTGGTGCGCCGGAGAGCGACCGCGTCTCGGGCCGGCCCACATCCGTGCGGCCGTGGGCGTGCTCGACACCCCCTGAGCCGCCCGCATCGCCGCAACCACAAGCGATGGAGGGCAGATCGACGTCATGTTGCGCGGCAGCCGCAGCGGCTGCGCGGCCTTGCGCGGAGGCCCCGCCGACGCGCAAAGACACCTCCAGCCGCCCCGAACCCCCGACCGCGCGCCCACCCACCCGTCCCTTCCCGCTTCTCTTCCTTCTGTTCCTGGACCGGGGTGTTGGGGTGTGCTGAGGGGGATGTCGGGGAGCCGGCCACGCTGAGAATGCTGTGGTGACCTGCGGATACGCAGGCGCGCGGGCCACAGGTCACGCGCCGCGGTGGGCGGGGATATCGGCTCGGTCGGGGGGTGTTGTCGCACTGTGACCGTGGTCGCGCCCTCGGGGCCGGCTGATGCGCTCGGTCGTACACGCAGTGCCGGATCAAGGCCGTCCGGCCATCACGGGAAGGAACCGGCGAACCGGCCTCGGCCGTGACCCATGCGCTCACTGCACTGAGCGTTCCAATGCATCTCGATGATCGGAAACCCACTGATAGGCCGACTGGACTTGCCTCACTGCCCCTGCTTCACGAAGCTGGGCCATGGCGAGGTCACCCGCATCGGCCTGGGTCTCGATGCCCCGCCAGCACCGATCCTGCCACCACAAGATCGTGGACACGAGGCGTTGCCGGTCAGGCAGCTCGTAGCTGTCAACGATCAGCCTCATCCGTCGGGCTGTCTTCTCGACGTCGGTGACCGAAGGGCCCAGAGCGAGGTACTGCCAGCAGACGTGAGCGATGTCGTGGATCCGCGCGCCCGGTGCCGCAAGGTCCCAGTCGATGAATGCCACTGGCCGAAGCTCGCCACCGCACAGCTGATAGACCGTGTTCTTGGGCGACAGGTCGTTGTGACACACGACCTCTTGATCTCCGGCCAGCGGGGTGCCCGCCGTCAGGTCATGGAACTGACGCACGAGCCGGGCGACCGTCACCAGACTCTCGTCCGATGACACAGCAGCAGGTTGTCGCGGCTCCCATGCCACGTGGCCATCGAGGTAACTGAGGACTTCCCGGCCCTCGTCGTCCACACCGAGATACCGCGGAGCACCACCCCAGCCACTGGCTTCAAGCAGCCTCAGCAGATCACCTACGAACTTCGCCGTAGCTGGGCGGCGCACCGTGTCCCCGACACGAACGACCGCATTGACGAAACCTCCGGGCAAGAAAGACTCAGGCATCCCTCCACCCTGTCTTATCGCTACCTCTCACGCTCATAGCTTGTCCCGACGGTTGATCCGCCCCGAGTCACCCTGCCAGAGGATCTACTCCGCAGACTCCCACCCACGACCAGCACGAGACCCCGACAGACGAGCACACCAGCCCTTTGACCTGCAACTTCAAGTTGGCGGAGGCTCAGTCGTGTGCGTCGCTGCACGTGGCGCGGCTATTGTCGTGGTGAGCGGTGATGCCGAGGCCCGCGTCAGCGACCCATCGCCGTCTCGCGGTTCATGCGTGACAGCTTCTCGGGATTGCGGACGGCGTAGAGGCCGGTAATGAGGCCGGCGTCCAGACGGAGGGCAACGATCGTGTCGATCCGGCCGTCGCGGCGGATGATCAGGGCCGGGTGGCCGTTGACCAGGGTCGGTTGCAGCAGGGCGCCGCTGAGCCTGGCCAGGGCCTCGGTCACGTCGGCCACGCCCACCACCGGTTCCACGGCGGCCCGGACGACTCCGCCGCCATCCGTCAGGAGGACGACGTCCGGGGCAATCATGTTGAGGAGTCCGGTCAAGTCGCCTGTTTCCACCGCCTGTTGGAAGGCGGCGAGCGCTTCGCGGGTCTGGGACGGGGAGACCGTCTCGCGAGGGCGGCGCGCGGCGACGTGGGCGCGGGCGCGGTGCGCGATCTGGCGGACGGCGGGCGGGGTCTTGTCGACGGCCTGCGCGATCTCGTCGTAGTCCAGGTCGAAGACGTCCCGGAGCACGAACACGGCACGCTCGGTCGGGGCGAGGGTCTCCAGTACAAGGAGCATCGCCATGGAGACGCTGTCCGCGAGCTCGACGTCCTCGGCCACGTCAGGCGCGATGAGCAGCGGCTCGGGCAGCCACGGGCCGACGTAGGACTCCTTGCGGCGGCGGAGTGTGCGAAGGCGGGTCAGGGACTGGCGGGTGGTGATGCGGACCAGGAAGGCGCGCGGGTCGCGGACTGTGGTGTGCTCGACGCCCGACCAGCGCAGCCACGTCTCCTGGAGGACGTCCTCGGCGTCGGCCGCCGAGCCCAGCATCTCGTAGGCCACCGTGAACAGCAGATTACGGTGGGCAATGAAGCTATCCGTGGCCGTGGCCGCCCCCGCATCGGTACCGGCATTCCTGTCCACCATCGTCAGTTCCCGACTTCCGTCTCGCTACTTGTGGTGCGTGTCGTACACGGGACGCCGCTGACCCCGGTTCTGTGACAGCCGCGCCCCGTGGCCCACGTCACCTCCGCCCCGTGTCACAGGAGCGTGGCGACCGGCGCCTCATGGGCATCAGCCGCACGATTCCATGAGTGAGGAAGCCCCGATGGAAACCCGTATGAACCTGTTCGACACCGAGCTCGGCACGAAGGTCGGCAAGCGGATCTACGCCGTCAGCCAGGTCATCCAGGAGTCGCCGCTGCCCAAATCCACCCAGGAGTTGGTGCAGCTGCGCGCCAGCCAGATCAACGGCTGCGGCTTCTGCGTCGACATCCACAGCAAGGACGCCGCCGCGGCCGGCGAGGACGCGGCCCGGCTCAGCCTCGTCGCCACCTGGCGGCACTCCACCGTGTTCACCGACGCCGAGCGGGCCGCGCTGGCCCTCACTGAGGAGGGCACCCGCATCATCGACGGATATGCAGGGGTCACTGACGAGACCTGGGCCCGGGTGCGCAAGCACTACGACGAGGAGCAGGCTATCGCTCTCGTCTCCCTCGTCGCCATGATCAACGCGACCAACCGGCTCGGCGTGATCCTCAACAACCAGGGTGGATCCTACGTGCCCGGCAACCTGACCACGGTCGCCGGTTGACGCACCGAGACCGGCCCCGATCGAAGGATCGGGGCCGGTCTTGGTCGTGCGGAAGCGGTCGGGAACTACAGGCATGTCCAGGCTCAGGGCCGCCAGGACGTCCTCGCACACGGCGTCCCACTCGGGGCCCTCCAACAAGCGCGACCGCGTCCTGGACACGCTCCAGGCATGAGGCCACGACACAAGCGCCCTGGAGAACGCGGACGACATCCCAGCCCGCGAACTACGCACCGGCCTGGCCGATCCTGACTACTGGTGGGCAAACAACGGTACAGGCGCCAGCGCCGAAGACCCGCCGTTCTGCCACAAGGACTCGCCAGGACGTGCGTGGGGTGCCGGACGCCACACGTCCTACCCTCAACAACCCAAGGGGCCTCGCCCGTTACGCCCCCTAAGCCGTCACCCGATCGGTGCCCAGACTGAAGAAGCCCCGTGACGAGGACGAGGAACGGTTGGCGTCATCCACCAGTCAGCTGCTGAATGGTCTTGAGCGCCTGAACCGCTCCGTTCTCGGTCACCAGATGTTGCGCCGCCTTTGCGGCGGCTCGACTGTGTGCCTGCTGCTTCACAACTTGGTGAAGTGAGTCGGCAAGCCGTTCGGCGGTGAGGGATCGGAAGGGGATCGGGTCGGCGGCGGCGCCGATGGCTGCAAGCCGCCCCGCCCAGAACGGCTGGTCCGCGGTCACCGGTACGGTGACCGCGGGCACTCCAGCGCGCAACGCGGCGGCCGAGGTGCCGGCCCCGCCATGGTGGACCACCGCAGCCAGCCGTGGAAACAGCAAGGCGTGCGGTACGTCCCCGATGGTGAGCACGTCGTCCCCGTCGGCGGCGAGCCCGGCACTGCCGGCTTGGAGGATGCCGCGCAGCCCGGCGCGACGCAGGGCTCGCACAGCGATCTCGCTCAGCCGTTCCCCGTCGCCGGATGCCATGCTCCCGAAGCCGATGAGGACCGGCCGGGGTCCGGCACGCAGGAAGTCCTCCAGATCAGCAGGCAGCCGTTCGGCCGCATCGTGATGGGGCCACCAGTTACCCACGACCTCCAGGCCGGAGCGCCAGTCGGAGGGACGGGGCACCAGGGCGGTGCTGAAGCCGTGCAAGATGGGCCAATTCGCCTGTTCCTGTCGTCGACGCATCTCGGAAGGTGAGGCCGGAGGCAGCTGGAGGCGGTGGCGCAGCTTTGCGACAGCCTGTTCGTAGACGCGGTCGGCCATCCGCAGTGCGAAGCGTCCGGTTGCTCGGTTGGCGAGACGGCCCAGTGAGCGGGAGCCTGTGACGACGGGCGGGAAGTCGCCGGTCGGTGCGGTGGGTTGGAGGTACACGCCGAGGCTCGGTGTGCCCGTGGCCTCGGTGAGGTGCCAGCCGAGCGGAGCCGTGGTGGTCGACAGCAGGAGCAGGTCCGTGCCATCGTCCATCACGTCGGCGAAGCCCTGACCCAGTTCGGTGATGAATGCGGCAGCGGAGCGCATAAGTTCATGTTTGTCTGTGACGCTGCCACGCACCCGTGTGTCGGCGGGAAGGCTGCGAAATTCAAGCCCTGCGCCGCGTACGAGGGGTGCGAAGGTGTCTGTGGTGGCGAGCGCAACGTCGTATCCGACCCGGCACAGTTCGACGCCCAGACCCGTGTAGGGCGCGACGTCGCCGCGCGATCCGGCCGCGGCGATCAGGATCCTCATTGGTCCTCCTCGGAATCGGTACGGCCACCTGCGTAGCGGGCCGCGTTGGCGTGCACCGCCTTGCGCGTATAGGCGGCCAGGCCCGGGCGTTGCTGTGACGCCGGTATGACCAGAGCGAATGCGCGCGGGTCGGCGACGAAGTCGTCCGCGATGCGCCGGTGCATGTCGGGCGGGCAGGAGGTGAACCATCGCGAGATGTGCAAGCGGTGCTCCTCGGCGAGGTCCATGGCCCGCTCTCCGTTGCTCAGCTCCCCCTCGTCGAAGGCCGCCAGCAGGTCCGCGCGCCAGGCGGCGGCCTCGCCCATGAGCTGGCGCCAATCCTCTTTGGTGTGAGCAGCCGCGCGCGCCATCGCCTCGCGCTGTCCCTCCGAGTGCGCCCACTTCAGTTCTGCCTCGGTGGCATAGCTCAGGTCGAAGGTGATCTCACCGAAGACCTCGAAGCGTTCCTGAGGAGTCAGGGACACTCCGGTCTTCTGGACCTCTATCGCCCGTTCCGACACCTCGACCAGCCGCTGCAGCCTGACGATCTCCTCACTCAGTTGCCGCTGCCGTGCCCGGAGCCGCTCCAAGGGGTTCACCTGCGGATCCTTGAAGATCGCGGCGATCTCGTCGAGAGGGAAACCGAGCTCACGGTAGAAGAGGATCTGCTGGAGACGGACCAGGTCCGCCTCACTGTAGAGCCGGTATCCGGCGTGGCTGCGGTCACTGGGCGAGAGCAGCCCCGCCTTGTCGTAGTGATGCAGTGTCCGCACCGTCACCCCGGCGAAGGACGAGACCTGCCCCACGGAGTAGCTCATCCACCTGCCCTTTCGTCGGTACACAGCCTCAAGCCTGACGTAAGGGGAGGGTCAACCGGCGCTTACGGGCCCTCGGAGGTGAAGGCGGAGAATACTGACCGGCCCGCGAGCTACGGCACATTGAGCTTTCGGGGTAGCCACCGCACTGCGGCCTCACCCCCACCCAGCAGACCGCGCACCGGGCGTCGGCCCCGACCCGCACCCCGGTCTAGCTCGGCGTTGCCCGCCTCAAGTCGGGGGTGGAGCCCGGCTCGACGTCGGAGACCCACAACGGCGTGCCGTCACCGTGACCCGCCCACAATTCGTAGGTTGAGGCGAGGGCCCTGCCTGACCATTCGCGTCAGACAGGGCTCTGCGGCACGCGGCACACTGGTCAGGTCGCATGGACGCGCTGGAACAGCCGGCCGGCGAGGTCGACTCCCACGACCGTGCCCGTCTCGTCGCGGGTGAAGAAGCCGCGCTGCCCCGTCAGGCCGCCGTTGGTGACGATGTAGTCGTCGGCCCCGCCAGGCAGCAGCCCGAAGTCGGCCGACGGCAGGTCCGGCGGCAGCTCGGTGCCCGCGGACGCCCGGACCTCCGGCTTGATGCGCACTGCGATCTTGGGTCCGGCCTCCTCTGCGCTGATGGTGAGCGTCATGATGTCGATCTCGTAGCTGCCGGCGAACTCGCGGATCCGCGCGGGGTCGTAGGGGAGCGGCTCGGGGTCCCGGTCGGCCACCCCCAGGTAGTGCTCGAGTGCCCAGCGGACGATGGCCTGGTTGCAGGCCGGCCCGCTGTCCGGACCGGCGTTGGAGGCCACAGCGACGGCGAAGCCCCGTTCGGGCACCGTGAGCAACTCGGCGAACTGACCGTTCGCCGACCCGCCGTGCCCGACGGTGCGAACGCCGTCCACGTGGCGCAGGAACCAGCCGATGCCGACGGCGTCGCCCATCGAGCTGGAGCGCAGCGCGACCGTCGGTTCGGCCATCCGGTGCAGAGTCTGGGCGGACATCACCCGGACACCGCTTTGCGAGCAACCGTCGCCGAGGTGGAACCGGGCCCACCGGAGCTGGTCCGCGACCGAGGAGACGATGCCCCCGCCGGGGTTGTTGGCACGGGAGTCCTTCCACCGCCGCGCGACGGCCAGGGTGCCGTCCTCGCCGACGTTGTGCCCGACGGCGAACCGCCGGGTCATCACCTCGTCGCCGGCGAAGAAGCTGTGGGTCATCCCGAGCGGT
Organism: Streptomyces sp. NPDC058295; assembly: GCF_042880655.1. NCBI lineage: Bacteria > Bacillati > Actinomycetota > Actinomycetes > Kitasatosporales > Streptomycetaceae > Streptomyces > Streptomyces sp. NPDC058295. The sequence goes on along the minus strand of NZ_JBHVYO010000020.1, from coordinate 120,826 downwards.
TCGAAGAGCAGCGAGGAGGCGGCGCGCTCGTACGTCAGACCGGTGACCTTCTCCACGATCCGTCCGGCCAGGTTGTAGCCGAGCTGGCTGTAAGATGCGCGGGCGCCGACCGGCGCGATCAGCGGAATCTCGGCGAGCTGCGCCACATGGGCGGCCAGCGCGTCGTCGCCGTCGCCGGTGTCGAATGCCGTTCTGACGTCCAGCCCCGCGGTGTGGTTGAGCAGGTTGCTCACGGTGATCCGAGCCGCGGCCTCCTCGTCCGGGAGCGCGAATTCCGGAACGTATCGGCGCACCGGCGCGTCCAGCTCAACCTGGCCGGCCTCAACCAGGCGCATCAGCGCGGTCGCCGTGTAGGTCTTGGTGACCGAACCCAGCCGGAACAGGGTGTCCTGGGTGACCGGCAGCGGGTTCTCCAGGTTCGTCACCCCGTGACACGCGAAGACCTCCCGGCCGTCCACCCACACCCCGACGGCAACGCCGGGGATGCCGAACTCCGTGGCCTTCGCCTCGACGAAGGCGGCCAGCGGCTCCTGTGACATTTCTTTTCCCCCTCTTCTTCCAGTCCCGTCAACAGAATGACTTGCACGACGTTCAAGTCGAAGGTAGAGCAGGACTTGCACAGTGTGCAAGTGATGTTTGAACTTTGTGCAAGTCGCGGTCCGATGCCCTACCGTTGCCACATGCCCCGCGACACGCTGACCCGCGAACAGATCGTCCAGGCCGCCGTCGAGCTGCTGGACGCCGAAGGTCTGGAAGGCTTCAACATGCGCGCCCTGGGCAAGCGGCTGGGCTCCGCGGCCACCGCGGTCTACTGGCACGTGGGCAGCAAGGACAATCTCATCACCCTCGCCGCCGATCAGGCATGGAGCGAGATCGCGCTGCCCGACCTGGCCGCCACCGGCTGGCGGACGGCAGCCACCGCGATGGCCGATGGCCTGCATGCGATGCTCACCCGCCACCCCTGGCTGGTGCAGGCTTTCGGCTCCTTCTTGATGTTCGGCCCCGGCAAAGCCCGCTACGACGACCACATGCTCGCCGTCTACGAGGCTGCCGGACTCACCGGCACGCTCGCCGACCAGGCGGCGGCCACCGTCTTCACCTTCGTGCTCGGCAACGCCCTCGGCCCCGCCGCCGCGGCCTCGCTCTCAAGAAAGCTCAGCGGCGACGCCAACGCCGAGCAGCTGATGCGCGACAGCATGGCCGAAGCCCGCGAGATCGCAGCGCAATTCCCCCGGCTGCGCGCCCGCCTCGAAACCCCCGCCGCCGCCTACGCCGCGGCTCCGGACGACACCTTCGCCTTCGGCCTCCAAGCCCTCCTCGACGGTCTCGACGCCCAGCTCGCCGGTCCCCCCACGAGCACCGCGCCTGGCGAGTAGGCGAGTAGCCGCAGGGGCTCGCCCACAGCCGAGGTCACGCAGGTGCCCGAACTGGCCGGTTGAGGTGGCACACTTGACGTTCCTTGCCGTCCACCCTGATCACGGAGTCACGCTCGCGGAACCGCGCAGCACCGGGCACCGCCCGCCAAAACGGGCCCAGCGCCAGGAGTCCCGCGGGGCCCCCGATCAGCAACCGACGCGTGGGCTCCATCGGCTCGCGACGACTTTCGCCGAGAAAACCTCAATGGCTCCGTATCTGACGGGCGACACCGCTTATCACCGGGTTTGGACACCACCTACGTTGTCCTGCAGGACAAGAACTGACACCGGCTCATGGGCGCACTGCGGCGCGACGCTGATGAGGATCTGCGGAACCCCCGACCACGGCTCGGTTGATCCACCAGACTTGCTCCGGTTCTTCCATGGAGAAGGGACGGCGAGCATGGCAAACAGTGCACTTCTGGTGATGGACGTCCAACGGGACGTTGTGGCCATCGCCGACGACGGTTCCGGATATCTGCCCCGCTTGCGCAGCGCGATCGACGGTGCCCGGGCTGCAGGCATCCCCGTGATCTACGTGGTGATGGGTTTACGGCCGGGCGATCCAGAAGTCAGCCCTCGCAACAGGGTGATGGCAAACGTCGTGCGGGCCGGCCTGTTCACCGAGGGCGCCCCTGGCACCGAGATCCATGACGACGTCGCCCCCCAGCAGGGCGACGTCGTGGTGACCAAGAGACGAGGGAGCGCGTTCTCGGGCAGCGACCTCGACTTGGTACTCAGGGCTCGCGATATCGACAGCCTTGTTCTCACCGGCATCGCCACCAGCGCTGTAGTGCTGTCCACCCTGTGGCACGCCCTCGACCTGGACTTCGGCCTCACCGTCCTGGCGGACGCCTGCCTCGACACCGACCCCGAGGTACACACGATGCTCACCGAAAAGCTGTTTCCGCAGTGGGCGGACGTCCTCACCGCCGAGGACTGGCTCAAAGCCATCGCACCGCAATAGCGGAAGGCCGTCCGGACAAGCCGGCATCGCCTCCCATCGTCCGGGAAGAGGTCAGCCGACGGATTTGCCCGGGCCTGGGTGAGGGTGCCAAGCGGCTCGGTCCAGCGTAGAAGCGGTCCACTTGCCGCAGTGTGAGCTGCCCGGACCCACCAGCCAGCACCAGCCACAAAACGTCACAAATCATCGGTTCTGACGCAGCTTTTCAGGGCGCCCTCCACTCGTGTGGTCCGCCTCCACGCCATTCCACCCAGCGTGGATCGTCCAGCACGCCCTCGGGATCGTCGACGCCCGCGGCTTCGAGGAACACCACCAGGTCGTGATCGCTGTAGGCGGTGCCGAGGATCTCGTCCCGACCGTGCGAGTGCACGGTGAGAGGTCGTTTTCTTCCGTTGTTTCATCCCGGAATCTGCTGTTTGGTCTGCGGTGCCGGGTCGCGCCAGGAGATGGTGTTCTCGCAGGTGAGGCGGCGGGCCATGAGGTCTGCCATCGCGATATAGATCATGGCTTCGGAGCGGGCGGGCCGGGTTTCGTAGTCGCGGGCCAGGCGGCGGTGGAGCATGAGCCAGCCGTAGGCCCGCTCGACCACCCACCGCTTCGGGATCGGGGTGAACCCCCTGATCCCGGGCTTGCGTTGAGTGATTTCCATGTCGATGCCGAGGGTAGCTGCGTCCTCGACGAGGTACTGGCGGTAGCCGCCGTCGACCCATACCTGGCGGACGCGGGGATGTTCGGTGGCGACCTGGTCCAGGAGCTGGGTGCCGGCGACGGAGTCCTGCCCGCCCGCCGCGGTGACCAGCACGGCAAGGAGAAGGCCCATCCTGTCGGTGACGATGCTCCGCTTCCGACCGACGATCTTCTTCCCGGCGTCGATGCCCTGGCTGGAGGCGAGCACCGCAAGGGGGTCGTGGAGAAGTCCGTGGCCACCGGGGAGGGCGCCCTGTCGGTGGCCACGGACGAGCGCTCCGGTGACGTCCTGGTGGTCAACCGCACCGCCGCGAACGTCACCGTCGTCGACCCGCGCAAGGGGGTAGTCGAGGAGATGGTGGCCCCCGGGGCCAACCCCAACCATGTGGAGGTGGCGGACGGTTCCGCGTACGTGGTGGACAAGTCCGGTGCCGGGGCGGCCGGTGAAGACCAGGTGACGCGGATCCGCGTCACCCGCTGAGGGGGTGGGGCGCCGAGGACCGCCCTCCTCGGCGCCCCTGCTTCAGCCCCCCCTACGGTCTCGCTCCATGCCGCGCCGGTCATGATCGACTGGACGTCACCGACGAACTCGAGGCGGACCAGTGCGGTGCCCTCGGGAGTGACCAGGGCGTACGAGGTCCAGGTGGGACAGCAGGGTCGGAAATGGTCAACTCCGTCAGCGCACATCAGCGTGATGTCACGGTTCCGCTCCGGTCCCATGCCCGACCTTCATGTCCCAACCCTGCTGGAAGCGTACGCACCGCCGCAAAGGCGTCGAAGTCCAGCGAAGGATCGGGGCGCCGCCGACATGTGACCCAGCCGGTGTTGGGCGATGGAAACGGCTCGGCTCCGGCTCGTATTACGGTGACGACCTGAGGTAGTTGAGGGCGAGCCGGGTGAGTTCGTCGAGGAACTGCTCGCGCGGGATCGGTGGCCGGTCGAGCACATAGCGCACGGTCAGGTGCTCAACCGTGCGCACCAGCATCCACACCGCCGCATCCAGGGGGATGTCAGGAAGCAGGTTCGCACGGTGTGTCGTCAGGTAGAGGAGGATCAGTTCACCGATGCGCTGTTCGAAGGCGCGCAGCGCGCGGCCGTCATCCAGCCGAGGGCCGTGCTCGACCGCGGCGCGCAGAATCGCCGGCTCGATGTCGAGCCCGTCGAACAGCGCGGCAAACGTGGTCCGCACGATCACGGGCGCGGGCTGGTCGAACTGGCCGGACAGATGGGCGGTGACACGGGAGGCAAGGGCGTCGCCGTAGCGCTCGAGCACGGCGGAGACGATGGCGTCCTTGTGGGGAAAGTACTGGTACAGCGAGCCAGGGCTGATCCCGGCCACTGCCGCGATCCGGTTGGTCGACGCATCCTCGTACCCGTACTCGGCCAGAGCCTGCCAGCCGGCGTCGAGGATGCGCTCCACCATCGCCCGAGATCGTTCCTGGCGTGGTGTTCTGCGAGGTGAAATGCGAGCGGCCGAGGTGTTCCGCGCAGCGCGTCGGGGCTGTGGCATGGCGTTCACAACGCGAATTGAACGCGAGTTTGAATGGCAGTCACCATCGGCACATGGTCGCACAGAACCCATCGCGTCGTGAGGCCCCGGTAGGGCCGAGTGAGTGGTCGACACCTCCGTTCCCGTATCCGCGACGCTTTCGCGAGACCGAGCCCATCAACCGCCGCCTGGGCATACCCCTGCGACTGCTGCTGCGCCAGGGCGCCCTGGATCCTGTGCTGCTGCGCACCATCGGCGAGCGGCTGACAACGCGAGATGAGGTCGGAGCGGCACTGGCGAACGCCGTGCGGATCACCGACACAACGCATCCGGACCGGGTGACGATGAAGCAGTTCCGGCGCGCGCTCGTCGAGGGGATCGACGCCGTGCCCGACGCGCCAAGGCCTTTACGGGACTTCCTCGCCGCGGTGGGCACGGTGCCGGACTGGGTGGACTTCGACCTGGTCAACAAGGGCGGCCGGGTGGCAAGGCGGTTCGGCCGCAACTCCGCCGACGTATTGCAGCAGTTGGCGCTGATCGGCTCCTATCGTTTCGGCGGGCCGGCGGATCTGCTGGTCGAAACCGGCGGCCTGACAGGCGACTCCACTCTGCGCAGGCTCGCCGAGACCCAGCAGTGGGCGACCGTGATCAACGGCCATGACGCGATGCGGCGCGACGGCGAGGGCTTTCGCCTCACGGTGCACGTCCGCCTCATGCACGCCCTGGTCAACCATCAGGTGGAGAGCAGCGGGCGATGGGACACAGACCGTTGGGGACTGCCGGTCAATCAGTCCGACATGGCCGCCACCCTCGGCTTGTTCAACGCGATCCAACTGCTGGGAGTCCGGCTGCTCGGGGTGCGTGTCACCCGCGCCGAGTCCCGAGCGCTGATGCACTTGTGGAAGTACGTCGGATGGCTGATCGGCGTGAACGAGGACTGGTTGTTCGACAGCGAGCGTCGCCAGCATCATTTCAACTACCACCTGCTGATCACCCAGAGCTACGGCAGTTCGGCCGGGCCCCCGTTGGCCAACGCGATAGTGGACGCCCAGGCTGCCTTGCACTTCGCCCACTTCGCCCGACTGCGCCGCGCCTACGCGCGAGCGCGCCTGCTCAGCATGCTGCGCTACTTCCTCGGCCGCCGGGGCATGCAGGACCTGCGACTGCCCAAGGCCTGGCCCTGGGCCGTGCCGCCTTTGCTGGTCGCCAACATCCTGCGATACCACGTCCTCGGACGCACGGCGGTGGGCCGCGAGTTCCTGCTGCGCAGGGGTGACCGGTTCGTTCAACGGCATCTGAGGCGGCATTTCGGTGAATAGCTCCGGCCTAAGGTGTTGCGGTGATCGGCTGTGTCGGAGTCGGGGCACCGATCGCGTTCGCGCTGACCGGGGCGAAGGCCGACGAACGCGAGACGCTCCTCGAAGTCTTCGCCACTGAACCGACGCTGGTCACCGACCGGCCACCCGGTCAGACGCTGCTGGCCGCCTTGAACATCGAACTGCTGCGTCCAGCCCGCAAGGGCGAGGGCGAGCGGGCCGGATCGCAGCCTTTCAAGCCGCTGCGGCAGGTCATCGAGTCGATCAACGAGACCCTCAAGGGCCAGCTCGACCTCGAACGGCACCGCGGCCGAACCCCCAACGGTGTGATCGTCCACGTGCTCCAGCGAGTCCTCGCGCTGACTGCCGCATCTGGCACAACGAGCACACCGGCCAACCCGTCATGCGATCGCTGACTGCATATGACCACTGCCGGATTGAATCGATCACCTACGGTTCCACCATGACGACTATGGAGCCCCGCCCGGATCTTCGACCCCCTGGCCTGAACGCCGACGAGAAGACCACCTTGCTGACCTTCCTGGACTACCTGCGCGAGTCCGTCCTCGCGAAGGTGGCCGGTGTCCCGGAGCCTGTGGTCCGCACGGCCGGTGTCCCTTCCGGGACCAGCCTGCTCCAGCTGCTCAAGCACCTGACGGCCGTCGAGCTCAACTGGTTCGTCTGGGCCTACGCCGGCGCCGAGCGCGAGAGCTGGGAGGACGAGGCTGCGGTGTCCGCCGACGACACCGCCTCGGACTTGGCGGACGCCTATCGCGAGGCGGTCGCCCGGGCCAACGAGGTCGCTCTCGCCTGCACCGACCTGGATCGTCCCGGCGCCCGTTCGCTGCGCGAGACCCCGCCGCCGTCGATGCGCTGGGTGCTGGTCCACATGATCGAGGAGACCGCCCGGCACGCCGGTCACGCGGACATCCTGCGCGAGCAGATCGATGGCTCGATCGGGCGGTGATGCGGGGGCGGTGTGCGATCGCACCCACCAACCGGTCATGCGAGCCCTGAACCTCTACGACCACCAAACCCCTTGAAATCGATCATCTGGGCGACGGGTGCCCGCGTGGGAGCCGGGACAGGGGCTGTGGGGCGGGCCGGGCGGGTAGGAAAGAGCCAGACGCACAGGCCGAGGGCTGCGAAGAATCCGCAGAGCAGGACGGTGACCACGGCACCGACGGGTACGGAGCAGCCCGTGCCGGCGAGGCTCATCATCGTCACGACGCTCAGCAGGCACACGGTCACGATCGACAGTCCGCTCACCGCGATTGTCCGGGCGGCCCCGCCACCGGCCACCCGGATCCCGTCCAGGCCGGGGCGGCCGTACGCCGCGTAGCCGAAGACCGACACGGCGAGCACCAAGAACAGCAGCAGGACGATCAGGACGCCCAGCCAGACGGGGACCGCCCGCCGTAGTACGCCTTGCCGTCGGCGTACCCGGCGTCGCACAGGAGCGCGAAAACCGGAAGAGGTACGCACTGGCCGAGCAGGCGCCGTGCGTAGTGGATGGGGTCGTAGGGCAGCACCCCCTCGATGAGCAGGACGGCGGCGAAGATGAGCAGTGCTCCCGCAACGGAGAAGCCGACCGGCCACGACGTGCTCGAACGGCGCCCGGCCGCGGTCTTCTCCGTTGAACCAGAGCACACACCGGGTTCGCGGCTGGTGACGGACCTATCTGCGCAGGCGCCGACCCGGGCGCGGTGTCTCCCGCAGCCGCTTTCGCTGCGACCGTGAAGTCCTGGAGCGCCTGTTGAGTCTGCGTCAGCAGGCCGTTTCACGCCATCCATTCGGAGTCGTACGCCCCGTCGGGATCGATCTGGCCTTTCAGGTATCTGGCTACGGCGTCGAAGGCAGTGAGCCTTTTCCAACTTGCCGCAGCAGCTGCGCGGTTGACCTGACAACGTGGTGAAGCCTCTGGTCGATGGGTTTTCGACCACGAGAACCGTGTCCACCAGAGGCTTCACGTGCTTGTCTGCCCGTCGGGCGTCGGCGCAGCTCTGCCCTGCGCTTCCTCAGCCAGCAGCTGCGGCGGCACCGTCGGGCCATCGGCTCACGCTGGCGGCGGAAGTGTCACTTGTAGGGCGGCATGTTGTTGGTCGGGTCTCCAGGACTCCAGTCCATGTGGGCCACGAGGACGGTCAGGAGGAGTACCACCGCGATCAGGACGAGCACCCCCACCCAGAAACTGTCCGCAGGTCCCGGACGGTGCGGGTCCGGTGAGCTGTCCGGCCGGTCACCGCCACCCTCACCAGCACGGTCCCCGGCGTCACTGTACCCATCGGGTGCCACGGCCCCTCCTTCGATAAGGCCATGGCACCGCACCGCAGGGCAGGCGTCAAGACCGCCCGCAGCGTCTGGTTTCTTGGGGCCGACAGGGGCGTGACCACCAGCGGGTCAGGCCGGTTCAACGCGGTTGACCACCAGTGCTGCAACCGCTGGTAGTCGACCCCGAGCCGATCAGCCATCGGCCGCATCGAATATGATCAACCAGGACGCTCAGTTGACGCACTCAGCCCTCTCCGCGTTCTTGGAGCAGTTTCCCCGAACCGGGTGGCAGTGGGACGACGCCGATTCCCCGCACTCCTGACCACTGCCCCTGCGGCAGGTGTGCCAGAACCCCGAAGAAGCAGGCAGGCGCGGCCCACTTGGCGGGCACGCTTCGAGTCGGGGTCCCGCGATCATGCTTGAGCCGGCTGGGCCCCGGTGGGACGCCGTGGTGGCCGGCGTAAGGGTATGGAAACTGACGACTCGTCAGGTTACGCTCCGCGCATGATTTCGACGGTGGTCTGGGGTACCGGCAACGTCGGCCGTGCGGCGATCCGGGCGGTCGAGGCGCATCCGGCGCTCGATCTCGCGGCGGTGCTCGTTCACAGCCCTGAGAAGGTCGGGCGCGACGCGGGTGAACTCGGCGGTCTCGGCCGGGGCCTGGGTGTCTCGGCGTCCGACGACATCGACGCCGTGCTGGCGGCGGGCCCCCGGGCGGTGGTGTATGCGGCTTCCGGCGACATCCGGCCCGACGAGGCGCTGGCAGACATCGGTGCCGCGATCCGGGCAGGCGCCGTGGTCGTCACTCCGGCGCTGTACCCGCTCTACGACCAGCGCAACGCCCCGCCGGAGTTCCGGGACCCGATGCTCGCCGCGATAGCGGACGGCGGAGGGTCGCTGTTCGTATCCGGCGTCGACCCGGGCTGGGGCAATGACGTGCTGCCCCTGCTGATGAGCGGCCTGGGTACGGTCGTCGACGCCGTCCGCTGCCAGGAGATCTTCGACTACTCCACGTACGAGCAGGAGGAGTCGGTGCGGTCTCTGGTCGGGATGGGGCTGCCGATGAACTACGAGCCGCTGATGCTCGCCCCGTCGATCCCGACCATGGTGTGGGGCGGGCAGATTCGGCTGATGGCCAGGGCCCTCGATGTCGAACTCGACGAGATCCGCGAAACCATGCAGCGCCGCGCGCTCGAGGCGACAGTGCGCACCCGGACCATGGGTGAGTTCGAGGCGGGCACCCAGGGCGCCGTACGGTTCGAGGTGCAGGGCATCGTTAACGGCGAACCTCGCCTGGTCATCGAGCACATCACCCGGATCCACCCGTCCTGCGCCCCGGACTGGCCGTCGCCGCCCAACGGCGACGGAGCGCACCGGGTGATCATCGAAGGCCGCCCGCGCATCGAGATCACCGTCGAGGCGACCGACGAAGGCGAGAACCGGTCGGCGGGTGGGAACGCCACCGCAGTCGCTCGGCTCGTCGGTGCGATCGACTGGCTGGTGGACGCGGAACCCGGGTTGTACGACGCGCTCGACGTTCCGCTGCGCCCGGCGGCCGGAAGGCTCGGCTGGAAGTGACGCCGACGCTCCGGCAGGCACCCCGCCGACACCCAGGACCGCCTCTTTTCGCCGGCCGAGGCCGAGGCCGGGGGCGAACACGAAGGAGTTCCGGATGAACGTCGACATCCCCGAAGGCAAGCACCCGATCGAATACGTGTGGGGCGACATGGTCCCCGAGATCGGACCGGCCGCAGCGAACTTCTCGCTGGCCGTCTACGCCCATACGACCCTGGGTCTGCGCGAGTTCGAGGCCGCTCGGCTGCGGATCGCCCAGATCAACGGATGCCTCTTCTGCCTCGACTGGCGGACCGAGCGGGACGGCCACAAGGTCGAGGAGGAGTTCACCGACGCGGTGGCCGAGTGGCGCACGACGGACGCCTTCGACGAGCGCACCCGCCTGGCCGCCGAGTACGCGGAGCGCTACGCCCTGGACCACCACGGCCTCGACGAGGACTTCTGGGACCGGATGACCGAGCACTACAGCCAGGCCGAGGTCGTGGAATTGACCATGAGCCTCGGCTCGTGGCTGGCGTTCGGGCGGCTCAACCGTGTGCTGGGACTTGACGCCATGTGTGTGCTGCCGGGGCACTGAGCCGGTTCGGGGCCACCCGGCGAGTCCGTGCGACCCGTCCGTGCGGCCCCGACGTGTGCCCTTCTCGCTTCCCTGCGGGGTCCGCTTCCCCACCGGGTTCGTTCACTTCCGGACGGCTCGCTCTCGGGTCACCCGCTACAGGTCCGCGGCGATGATCGCTTCGATGTTCCGTTCGGCGAGTGCCGTGATGGTGACGAACGGATTGACGCTGGTGTTGCCCGGGACGAGCGACCCGTCGATGGCGTACAGACCCGGATGCCCGTGCAGGCGGCCGTAGTTGTCCGTCGCCTTGTTGAGCACGGCGCCGCCGAGGGGGTGGTACGTGAGATGGTCGCCCCAGATCTTGTAGGCGCCGAAGAGGTCGGTGCGGTAGATCGTCCCTTCCTTGGCGTTGATCTTGTCGAAGATCGTCTTGGCCATATCGATGGACGGCTGCTTCCAGGCGGTCTGCCAGTCGAGGTCGACCCTGCCCGTCGCCGCGTTCCACGAGAACTGGGCACGGTGGGGGTTCTTGGTGATCGACAGATAGAACGAGGCATAGGTCTCGATGCCGGTCGGCAGCGGGGCCACCTCGGCGAACGCACCGCCCGCGGCCCAGTTGTCGATGCCGGAACACGGGATGGACGACTGTACGGCGCCGGTGGGGTCCCACATGTGGTTGGCGCGGCCGCACATCACATTGCCGTTGTCGCCCCAGCCTTGGCCCACCTCGCTGTTGAGGTTCGGCAGCGCGCCGGTCGCCTTGAGCTTGACCAGGAGCTTGCTGGTGCCGACACTGCCGGCTGCGAAGAACACCCGGTCCGCGGTGACGGTTCTGGTGGCGGTGGCGTTGCCGCCGGTGTCGAGCTGGTCGATGACGACCGTGTAGCCGCCTCCTGCGGCCGGGACGACCGAAGTGACTTTGTGCAGTGGTGAGATGGAGACCCGTCCGGTCGCCTTCGCCCGGGCGAGGTAGGTCAGCTGCAAGGACTTCTTGCCATAGTTGTTGCCATAGAGGATCTCGCCCGCGAGCGCGGACTTGGGCACGGTCCCGGCGGCCTCCTGCTCCATGTAGTCCCAGTCGTACACGTCGGGCACGAAGACGAACGGGAATCCCGAACGCTGGGCGTGCTTACGGCCGACCCGCGCGTACTGGTAGCAGGCGGCGGTCTCGAACCACGCCGGGTCGACCGTGCCGACCCCGAGGCCCGCGTTGGCGCGCGGGTAGTAGACGTTGTACATCTCGTCGACGTTGACCGATGGCAGGACGGCGCCGAAGTTCTCCCGTCTGGGAGTGACCGCCATGCCGCCGTTGACCAGTGAGCCGCCGCCGACGCCCCGGCCCTGGTAGACGATGATGCCGCCCATCTCCTCGGCGTCCAGGACCCCGGTGTAGCGCGGGACGTCCTTGTCGATGGGGAAGCCGAGGAAGTTGCTGAGTGGCTGCTTCGTCCTGGTGCGCAGCCAGTAGGACCGGTAGTCGGGGCTCGTCGTGTTGGCGAAGATCTTGCCGTCCGGCCCCGGGGTGTCCCAGGCCATGCCCATCTCGATCATATGGACGTCGACGCCCGCCTGGGCCAGCCGCAGAGCGGCCACCGAGCCGCCGTATCCGGTGCCGATGACGAGGGCGGGCACATGCGCACCCGGTTCGATCACTGCGGCTGCGGCTGCGGCGGTGGTTGCGGCATGGGCCGGGACCACATGCCCGGCGAGCGCGGCCGATCCGAGAAGAGAACCAGTTCCAGTGATGAATCTTCGACGGGATACACCCATCAGGCGCCTCCCACGTGGGGAATCATCGTTCATGCACGGCTCCTCACTCTCACTGAAGTGAGACGGGTTCTACTTGCACTCTCATGAGAAGTCACGCCATACCCTGAGGTAACTTTCAAAAGATCACATAATGGGCATCACGCACACCGGCGGTTGCCTCACGCGCAACTGTCACTCCTGCCGCGAGCGGGGACAGGCGTGGGCACGTGCCTCGGCACGGTTCTCGTGAACCATCACGTACCTCCGGGGCCGCGACTGCCGCCCTGACCGGCGGGCGGACGCTGCCCTCGGAAGTGGTCGGGGCCACCGCGCGTGGGTGTGCCATGCCATGTCCTGCCCGCTCCGCCCTGCCAGACCAAGACCGGCGGACACCCCGAGAAGTGGCCCCAGCGCCAGATCGTCGACGCCATCCGCTACATCGTCGACAACGGCGCGAAGTGGAGGGCGCTGCCCTGCGGCTTCCCTCCGTGGGAGACGGTTTACGGGTTTTTCTGGCGGTGGAACCGCCGCGGAGTGATCGCCTATATCCGTGACCAGCTCCGCCGCCGTCTCCGCACTGGCCTGGGACGATGCCCCTACCCGGTCACGCTGATCGTCGACTCGCAGTCGGTCAAGGGCGCGTCCACGGTGAGCAAAGCGACTCGCGGATTCGATGCAGCGAAAATGATCAACGGGCGGAAGAGACACCTCGCAGTGGATACGAAGGGCTTCCCCGTGCTCCGCCACCAGCGTTTGGCATCAACGCCAACGGCATCCTCACCAACCTTCGGCACCCCTCTCGGCCGGGGCCCCTCCTGGCGGCGGCCGAGATCACCCAAGGCGGTACCCCTCAAAGGCGCGCCCTCAAGGGCGGTGCACGCCCACAAACACAGTGCCCAGCATGCCTCCGCGCTCGCCTCCGGAGCCGGGGATCCGGTCTGCTTTCCGTGGGCACCCGGACCGGTGATGCCGCCTGCCAACACCACCGCCCGCATGGCGTGTTGCTGGAAGAAGCTCATTTTCCCCGTGCGTGGCGACGTTCCGCGGAATTGACATACGAGGGATTCCTGTCGCCCCACAACATCGTCCCCTCCATCGACTCGACGCCCGGTTGCGCATTCAGCACACGGACCAGGAACTCCACCATCCCGAAGTCGTACTGGGTCCAGACATCATCGCCGTGACTAAAGACCAGTACGGGCCACCTATCCGGTTCGCCGCGGGTAAGCCAGCAGAAGAGGTCGGTACTGCACGCGGCTCCCCATGTCACCAATTCCTCAGGTTCGGCGTCGATTCCAGTGGGTTCCGTGTCCGCCCAGGTGTCGCGCGTGTCCGCCGTGATGAAACCCACGCCGCCACGCGGCGCGCCGGGCTCGTCGCAGGTCGCGGGCGTGACGATGGAAGGGGGGATGACCTCGAGATAGTCCCCGAAGAGCACATCGCCGTAGTGGTCGATGAGCTTCTTGTAGTCGGAGGGAAACTCAAGCCCCCAGGCTTCCTCGACCGCTGCCCAGTCCACGGCCAGGCCGCTGCCCGGCCGTGGAGGCAACAGCTCCGTCAATACCTCGAAGCCATTTCGCGCTGCCATGACTGCTGTTCTCCTACTTGTTTCTACCGGACAGGTACGGGATTTGCGTCTCCGACTTTCTGCGGGCCGAGATCTCTGCTGCCGAGTTCGTGGTCGACCACACCGCCTCGGCGCCAACGTCCCGCATAGCCCTCGGTCCCTGCCTAAGACCTTGTCCCTGCTCGCCATGATCGCAGCCTCGCCAACGGAGCTCTGGAGCGTGCCGACGGGGCGAGCACTCCCGCTCTGCGACGGACGCGGCACCCCGCCCCACGTCATCACGACTGCGGCCAACGTCAACGACATCCCCCAGACACTCAACCTGGTCGACGGCATCCCTCCGTTGGCCCGACGGCTGCCCGTTCACGACGTCGTGCGAATCCGTCCTGAGCGACAAGGCGTACGGCTCCCCAGCCGAGCGGCGCGAGCTTCAACGGCGGCGCATCGTGCCGGTGATCTCCCGCAAGGGCGCCCCGAACATCTAGGGCTGGGCAAGCCCTGCTACGGGCGTTGTCACGTTGTTGGGTGTGGGGGTGTCTGACGGTGTGCCGAGGCATGGTGGAGGCGGGTTCCGGCTGTGTGCTCACGGCGCGGCCGGCAGGCTGGCGACTCCGGTGATCTGCTCCCAGATTGCGAAGCGGACGGTCATTTCGGCTCGGTAGTCGTGTGCGGGGATCAGATGGCGGCGGGGTCGGAAGTGGGATGTGATGCCGCTGAATGCGGACAGAAACCGCTGTGCTCCGCCCACGGAACAGAAGCCTTTCATCGCCCGTTCGCGCTGTCTCGTTGGCTGGTGGCTGTTCTCGGCCCGGTTGTTTAGGTACTTCGACTGGCGGTGCTCGACGGAGGGCATGACCTCGCGGCGGGCCGCGCTGTAGGAGCGGAGCTTGTCGGTGACGATCACCCGCGGCACCGCACCGGTCTTCTGTATCAGCCTGCGCAAGAAACGCCTGGCCGCGGCCTTGTCCCGGCGGTTCTGCACCAGGATGTCCAACACGTTGCCGTCCTGGTCGACGGCCCGCCACAGGTACCGCTGCTCACCGTTGATCTTGATGAAGACTTCGTCCAGATGCCACTTGTCCCCAGGCCGAGACTGTCGGCGGCGCAGCGCGCCTGCGTACTGCTGCCCGAACTTGCCACACCACCGTCGCACCGTCTCGTAGGAGACGGTCACTCCGCGCTCGAGCATCAGCTCTTCGACCTCGCGGAACGACAGCGGGAAGCGGAAGTACAGCCACACACAGTGGGAGATGACCTCGACCGGGTACCGGTGCCCCTTGTACGACGGCGACACGGCCCCCACCGACAGCCCCCTCCAGCACGATCAACCAGAAGATCATCCCACCCGGTCAACCAACGTGACAGCACCCACCGCGAAACTGCCCAGTAGCGGGCCCACTCCGAGCCCGATGCCAGCTGAAAGCCCGTGGCGGTGCAGCCGTGGGTCCGGCATCATCCCCATGTGATTGTGATGCAACCCGTTCTGGAGATCTCCGCTGCCGACGACTTCGCGCTCTGGCCGGTGGGAGAGCACGAGCCATATAGCTACCTCGTGCTGAACGGGGAGCTCACTCCGGCGGAGGTCGGCACGGCGGTTATGCAGATCGCCGACTGCAACGACTTCGAGCCGGAGGACGAGCACGGACCGTGCCCGACCGACCCGCTCGGCACCTTCCTGTACGGGCTGCTCACCATGCCTGATCTGCTCGCCGCCGGCGGCTTCCGTGTGACCGACAACGCCACCGACACCGTCTTCGTCGAGCCGGGCTGCTGCAACGGCCTGGAGACCTGGCGCGACTGGCTGGAGGTGCCCAACGGCACCGGCTGCTCCTACTTCGGCCACGATCCGTCCTCGATGGCCGAACGTCTAGGCGACATCGTCCGGCTGACGCTCGACGCCCACGAGACGGACAGCAGCCCGGTGATCGAGCTGTCGGTAGACCAGATACGCAGGCTCGTCGCGGGCGCCCAGCAGGATTTGCAGGACTTCCTCGGTCTTGCCCGAGACTGGGCTGAACAACACCTGCCGGCACACGCTGCCGCCGTCACTGCCGCCCTGGCACGGGCACTGGACCTGGCGCCTACACCATGACCAGCTTCCTGACCCATCGAGCGCGCGTGCACGACGCCCGGCTCCCCCTCCACCGGCGGCACAGCGCGTTGCGCACTTGCCTCACCGTTTTTGCTCCTTACGGCTTGCGGGCGACATACCACCACCTCACGCTCAGCGCCGCGATCCCCCGTCGGTTGGAGGCGGACCCGGACGCGCTGGCGCGGGCGGTGGAGGAACTGCACGAGGCGCGGGTGCTGTGGCTCGTACGGGCAGACGAGTACGCCGCACAGCGCCGGGCGGAGAAACAGGCTGGGCGGCGGGCTGTACCGAACCCGCGACCGTGGTGGCTGCGGAACTGGTGGGAAAGCCCCGACCGTGCCTGGTTCGAAGACCCGTTTCGCCACCCGTCGCTGCGCCTGACCGAGTACGTCCAGCGGCAGAACGCGATTTTGGACGGTGCCGAGCCGCCCGGCTGCCCGGCTTGCGGGGTTGAGGGACCACGAGTGCTGAGCTCGACCGGGCACGGTTGGGTCGAGCTGTGCCGTGGGTGCGCGCGGGCGCTGGCGCCATGTCCGTGCGGGCAGCGGCACCGGTTCGTCCCGGAGACGCCGTTCAACTGGAACGAAATCTGGCAACGGGCGCACATGAGCGATGACGGCACGCCGAACCCACATTGGCCTGCCGGTTAGCCAGTTAGACGCGGCACGGCAAACGCTTGGAGAATCGGATCCCGTCAGCTTCGCCGGAACCCGTCCGCGGGACCGCCACAGCCATCAACTGACACGCAGGTTCCGGCCTGCCAGCGTTCAGGAATCTGGGAACCTGCGCGCTTCGGTCGGAGGCCATCTCGAGGCAGACGAACCGCTGGACCGCGCGGCACGACGCGAAGCGAAGGAAGAGACCGGCGGCCATATCAGCGCCGACCAGCAGGAGTTCGGCGGCCTCGTCCATTACCACGAGCCCGGGGGCACGGATCGGATCACCGCCGTGTTCGTGGCGCAGGCCTGGACCGGGGAGCCGTGCAACGCCGAGCCGGACAAGCACGAAGGGCTGTTCTGGGTGCCGATGGAACGACCCCCGCCGGGCTGCCACCCCTACACCGTCGCCATCTTCCGCATGCTCACCCACGGCCCGTCCTACCGGGCACTGAACTGGCCCACCTCGGGAGGCTCCCGGTGAAAGGGTTCTTCGGACCGGTCAAGATGGCCGAACCCCAGGTCTCCGACGCCGAACAGGAGCTGTTCGGCGGACCGCTGCGCTACGACCTGGGCTGGTCCCACCATGAGCACGCCGGCCTGGACCTCACCATGATGTCCGCACTGCGCTCCATGCCCGCCCTCGTCGGCGCCGCCCTGCGCATGGCGTGGAGCGCCGACCGGCGGGCGCTGCTGGCCGTAGCGGTCAGCGAGGTCGGCCAGGGCGCCGCCGCGGCCGTCGGTCTGCTCGCCATCAACGCCGTCATGCATGCCCTGCTCGCCGGGAGCGGTGACGCCGCCGAGCGGCTGCACGCGCTGCTGCCCGGTCTGCTGGCCGCGGCCGCCATCGGTGTGGTCAACTCCGCCCTGGCGGCGTGGTCGACCTCTCGCGCCGGGCGCCTGGAGCCGATGGTCGAGCGGATCGCCACCACCCAGTACCTGGCCGCCGCCGCGAGGGTCGAGCTGGAAGCCATCGACGACCCCGACTTCCGGCGGCTCGTCGACGTCGCCCAGTACGGTCCGGGCTCCGCCCGCCGCATGATCGGTGTCTGTGTCGCCGCGCTGAACGGCCTCATCTCGCTGATCGCCACCGCCGGCGTCCTGGCCGTCCTGCATCCCGTCCTGCTGCCCATGCTGATCCTCATCGCCGCCCCGCGCGGTTGGGGCGCGATGCGTGTGGCCCAGGAACGGTACGTATCGGTGATGAGCTGGCTCGAGCATGTCCGGGCCAGCCGGCTCATCGGCAACCTGCTCACCGAGCGCAGCGCCGCGCAGGAGGTCCGCCTGCACGCCGTCGGCGCCTTCCTCCTGGACCGCTACGAGCGCATGGCCGAGAGCGCCGAAGCCGAACAGGAACGCCTGGCCTCCAACAAGGCGTTGACCGAATGGGTCGCCTCCGCGCTGTCCGGGCTGGCCATGGCCGCGACGTACGGGGCCATGTTCTGGCTGATCATGACCGGGCGGATGAGCCTCGCCATCGCCGGCACCGCTGTGATCGCGGTGCGGACCGGGTCGGCGAGCCTGGGCGCGCTGGTGATGAACATCAACCAGCTGCACGAGGAATCCCTCTACGTCCGCGACCACGCCCGGTTCCTCGCCCAGGCAGCGCAGCGCACCATCCCCGAAGGCGGCGATCCGGTCCCAGAACAGGTCAGGGAGGTGGTTCTCGATCGCGTCACCTATCGCTACCCCGACCGTGACACGGCTGCCCTGGAGCAGGTGTCCCTCAGCCTGCCGATGGGCTCGGTCACCGCGGTGGTGGGTGAGAACGGCTCCGGCAAGAGCACGCTGATGAAGATCCTGTCAGGCATGCTGCTGCCCCAGACCGGCACCCTGCGCTGGGGCGAAGCAGAGATCAGCGGCCTCGACCGCTCCCAGGTCTTCGAGCGCGTCAGTCTGCTCACCCAGGACTTCCAGCGCTGGCCTGTGACCGCAGCGATGAACATCCGCCTCGGCCGCCCCTCCCACGCCGCCACACCGCGCGACCTTCAGCCCTCAGTCGACTACGCCGCGGCCGGATCCGTCATCGCCAAACTCCCCCACGGCCTCGACAGCCTGCTGGCCCGCATGTTCCGCGGCGCCATCGAACTCTCCGGCGGTGAATGGCAGAAGGTGGGCCTCGCCCGCACCCACTGGCGCAGTGCAACCTCGCAAGGAGGCAGCGTTCTCATCGTCGACGAACCCACCTCGGCCCTCGACCCCGAAGCCGAGATCGAGGCCTTCAACCAGATCCGCCGTCTCGCCGCCCCCAACCGGGCCGTCGTCCTGGTCACCCACCGCATGTCCGGCGTCCGCCACGCCGACCGCATCTACGTCCTCCACCACGGCCGCCTCACCGAACACGGCACCCACGACCAACTCATGACCGCACAGGGGCGATACGCCGCCATGTTCGACGCTCAAGCAGCCCAGTACGCCCCCACCGCCAGCATCCCGAAACCCGCCACACCCACCGTCACCGACCCCGCATGATCCACTCGCCTGGAAGGCCCGCCGTGACGCCACCTCCGACCACCGAACCGGAGACTGCCAACGCCTCCGCCCTGATCCACAACGACCGCGGCCAGTATCTGCTCCACCTGCGCGACTATTTCCCCGGCCGGATCTGGGAGCCGGGCATGTGGTCCCTGCTGGGCGGCGGCCGAGAACCCCAGGACGCCACCCTGGAACACACCGTGCGGCGCGAACTGGCCGAGGAAGCCGGCCTCGACCTCGCCGACCTGACCCCGTTCGCCACCGAGTACGCCTGCGACGACGCCGGCGCGAGCGTGCCCATCGCCATCTACGCCGGCCGCTGGAACGGTGACCCCCGCGAACTCCACCTGACGGAAGGGGTGATGCTGGCCTGGTTCGCCCCCAACGACCTCCACCGCCTGCGCATCGCAGACACCACCAGCGACCTCGTACGGCGCCACGCCGCCAGCCACCCGGCCAGAACCGCCCCACAGAGCGGGCCCTCATCGCACGAGGAGCGCCGCCCGACCTCCCCGCACGGCACGGTCCTCAACGTCGTCGGCGTCCACCTCCACCTGGAGCGGCCCGACGGAACGGTGCTGCTCGGGCTGCGTCACCCCGACTCCGCGTTCGCGCCCTCTACCTGGCATGTCCTGGCCGGCCACTGCGAGCAGGAGAGCGCCATCACCTGCCTGATCAGAGAGGCACGGGAGGAGGCCGGCCTGCATATCGAGCGCCAGGACGTCGAACTCGTCCACGTCGTCCACCACATCGATCGCGCCGGGGACCAGCCCCGCATGGGCCTGTTCTTCCGCGCCCGGACCTGGAGTGGCGAGCCGGAACTGCGCGAGCCGGACAAGTGCACCCAGTGGAAGTTCTGGGACCCGACCGCACTCCCCGACAACCTCGTCCCCTACACCCGGGTGGCCATCGAGGGCATCCGCGCCGGCCGCCGCTACTCCGAAACGGGCTGGGCATGAGCACCGCCGCGTCCCCGCACCCAAGCCTCCCGCCGACTCATCTTTCCCCTCCCCACCGGAGGTTCCGCCCATGCCCACATCCGTGCTGTCCGCCGTCCAGATCACCGTCACCGTCACCCTGACGGCGTGGATGATCACCGTCCTCAGCCGCACCCTTTACGCTTCGACGCGTATCACATCAAAAGCCTAAGAGCTCGTAACACGATCTTGTTGAGGTGTCCTGGCCGGGCGTGACCGACGTGACGATTCGGCCGTGCTGTCGACGCTGTTCTGCGCGATCAGCGTCACGATCTGGACCAGGCAGCCCAGGCCGGCGCCGAGAACCATCATGCACAGCACGGACTGCGGCCGGGAGGTGGTGGTGTCCATCTGCGAGAGCAGGACCACCCCGGCGAGGAGCAGTGCGCCGCCCGCGACGGGAAGGATTCTGTAGGTCCGCTGCCGGTGACGACCCGGCCCGCGAACGCGCCGACCGCGGTCATCGCGACCAGCATCGGAAGCAGCAGTAGTCCGGAGCCGGTCGCGGAGGCGTCCTGTACGGCCTGCTGGTAGAGGGGCAGGAAGAGCACGGCGCCGAACAGTACGAAGCCGGTCAGGAACGCGATCACCGACATCAGCGCGTAGTTGCGGCTGCGGAAGATGTGCGGCGGCACGATCGGCGCGGCGGTCCTGCGCTGGCGGACGGCGAAGGCGGCCAGGCACAGGGCGCCGCCTGCGGCCGGCGCGACGAGGGCGGACGGGTTCCCGGTGTGCGGGGCGCCTGCCCGGGTGGTGAGCAGGACGACCGCGGTGATGCCGGCCATCAGGAGCACCGCGCTCGGGTAGTCGATGCGCGCCGGAGAGCGTCGTCGGGGCAGCCGCA
Organism: Streptomyces sp. NPDC058295; assembly: GCF_042880655.1. Lineage (NCBI taxonomy): Bacteria > Bacillati > Actinomycetota > Actinomycetes > Kitasatosporales > Streptomycetaceae > Streptomyces > Streptomyces sp. NPDC058295. The sequence continues at coordinate 100,190 of NZ_JBHVYO010000020.1, read as the reverse complement.
GCGCCGATGTCAGGGCCAGGGCGAGCGCGCCGACCGGCAGGTTGAGGTAGAACGCCCAGCGCCAGCCGAGATGGTCGGTGACCGTGCCGCCGACGAGCGGGCCGCCGGTCATGGCGGCCCCCATGGTGGCGGCGAGCAGGCCCTGGTAGCGGCCCTGTTCGCGCGGGGGTACGAGCTCGCCCACGATCGCGACGGCACCGGCCATCAGGCCGCCGGCGCCGATGCCCTGGAGGGCCCTGAACGCGATCAGCTGGCCCATGTCCTGGGCCAGGCCGCACAGCGCGGCCGGCGAGGAGGACGGCGCTCGCGCCGAGGAAGGCACCTTTGCGTCCGTGCAGGTCGCCGAGTTTGCCCCAGAGCGGCATGACGGCGGCCGTGGCGAGGGTGTAGGCGGCGACCACCCAGGTCAGGTGCCGCACGCCGCCGAGGTCGCCGGCGACGGTGGGCATCGCGGTGCCCACGATCATGTTGTCGAGCTGGGAGAGGAGCATCGCGAGCAGCAGCGGGACCAGGGCGCGGCGCCTGTCGCGGCGCTGTGCGCGCTGCTGGTGCGCGCCGCCCGTCGCCTCACGGCTGTGGTGGCCACCCTCGCTCTCCCTGCTCGACTCGCGTTTCTCCATGGGCAGTTGTGGGCGCCCGCGGTCAGCAGATCTTCATCGTCGCCATCATGCCCATGGCCGAGTGGTCGAGCATGTGGCAGTGGTACACGTAGGTGCCCCGGTACCTGTCGAAGGTCATCTGCAGTTTGACCGTCTCTCCCGGTTTGAGTACGACGGTGTCCTTCAGGCCCGACTCGGCGGGCCCGGGTGCCGCTCCGGCCCGTTCCAGGACCCGGAACTGCACCAGGTGCAGATGGAAGTTGTGCGAGGCCTTGGTGTTGGCGTTGGTGACCGTCCAGATCTCGCTGGCCCCGAAGCGGATGCGGGCGTCGACGCGCTCGGGATCGTAGAGCTTCTCGTCGATGTATCCATTCGGGTCGACGCGTCCGTCCTCGTCCATCCTGAGCACCACCGTGCGCTCGGCGGTGGGCTGGGGCAGCTGCGGCAGGGTGCGCAGCGTGGAGGGTACGGAGCTGGGGTCGTCCGCCGTGCGCACCACGTCGAAGCGCATCACCTGGCCGACTTCCTCGACCGGGCCGAAGCCCGCGGTGTTCTTCAGGACGATCTTCGTGCCGACCGGGTAGCGCGCGAAGTCGATGACGACGTCGGCGCGTTCGCCCGAGGAGAGGTAGACGGTCTTGGTGGTGTGCGGCTCGGGCAGCAGTCCCCCGTCCGAGGCGATCTGGATCATGTCGCTGCCGTCTTCCAGGCCCAGCTCGACGAAGCGCTGGTTGGAGGTGTTGGCAAAGCGCAGCCGGTATTTGCGGGCGGCGACCTCGAAGTAGGGGTAGGGCGCGCCGTTGACCAAGATGGTGCTGCGGGCCCGGTCGCTCATGGTGTAGATGAGCTGGCCGGTCGTGGTGTCGAAGTGCGCGTCCCGGATGCCGATCAGCACGTCGTAGTCGTCCTTGGGCAGCGGCAGCGCGGCCTCGTCGGGGTCGCTGAGCAGATAGCTGCCGTGCAGGCCGCGGTAGACGTTCTCGGACTCCACGTGGTGGGCGTGGTCGTGGTACCAGAGCGAGGCAGACCGCTGCCTGTTGGGGTAGGTGTAGACGCGTTCGGCGCCCGGCGCGATGACGTCCATGGGGCCGCCGTCGCTGTTCTGCGGCACCGAGGCGCCGTGCAGGTGGACGGAGGTGTCCACCGCGGTCTCGTTGCGCTGGCGGATGACGACGGGGCGGCCCCGGCGGGCCTTGATGGTGGGGCCGGGAAAGTGTCCGTCGAACGTCAGCAGGTCGGTCGTCAGACCGGGGAGTATCTCCTTGCTCACCGCGCGCATGGTGACCTCGTAGCGGTCCACGCCGCCGCTGGTGGACACGGGTGAGAGCACGGGGACCAGGGGCATGGGCCGGCTGAACGGCGTCACTACGGGTGCCGCGGCCGGCTGCGACGCCGCCGCGGAGGCGTCGCGTGCGTTGATGACCGGCAGAAGGGATACCCCGGTGAATCCCGTGCCGCCGATGGCGAGTCCTGCGCCGAGCACACGGCGTCGGGCGACCATGATGATGTGTCCTCCTGTGATGCGTGCCGGAAAAAAGGTGAAGAGGCGGCTCAAGTCCAGCACCGGGAACTCGTGTCCCGCTCGTGCCGTGAGCGCGGTTCCAGCCGCTGCCGAGCAGGGTTGCGGCGGGATTCGAATACGCCGCGCCTCTGGTACCGCGGCCGTGCCCGTCTCCGGCTGCCCGGGACGCTGTCGTGAGCCGTGTCCGCGTCGTCGGCGGTGACCGGCGCGGGCGAGGGTCGTCGTACGGGACGCCGGACCGACCGGTGCGGGCGGCGGCCGAGGGGCGGGGGCCGGTGGAAGGCAGCGGACAGGAGCCGGACGGTGCGGGGCGAGGCGGGCGCGGTCCGTACTCCACGGGCTCTCGATCGAGTCACAGGCGTGCTGTACAAGCGTGGCGGCACTTCCCCCTGTACGGGCCCGGCATCGACAGCGGTACGGCACGCCGCGCGTCGCGCAGTGAACGGAGATCCCCCTTGACCTGGCCGACCGGACCCGACGCGGCTCCCCCACCGGACACGGCGCTGTACTCGGAGGTGTCGGGGTTCTACGCCCGTCAGATGCAGCGCCTGGACAGCGGTGACGCGCCGGGGTGGGCGGCCACCTTCACCGAGGACGCCCTCTTCCACCTGCCGACGCGCCCGGAGCCGATGCGCGGCCGCGCGGCCCTGGAGAGCGGCGCCCGTGCGGCGGCCGCCGCCATCGCGGCCGCCGGGGAGCGCCGCCGGCACTTCACCGGCATGTTCGTCATCGACGAACGCCCGGACGGGGCCCTGAACGTGCGCGCGTACACCGTCATCTACGCCACCCGGATAGGGGGCGCCTCCCGGGTGCACCAGGCCTGTGTCTGCGAGGACGTCCTGGTGCGCGCGCAGGACGGGCTGCGGGTCCGCAGCCGCCGGGTCAGCCTGGACGACCAGGCCGCCGATCAGAGCGCCGGCCGGCAGAGCGGGGCCGAGGGCGGGGTGGAGGGGGCGGGCCAGGCAGCCGGGGGCGGGCCCGGCGGGGACGTCCCCACAGCGCCCGGCGGCGCCGGAGGGCAGCCGCCCGGGCCGCGGTCCGCCGGGAGCGCGGTGTCTCCCGCGTGAAGGCCGGTCCCCGCGGCCCCGCGGCGGCGGGCCGCCGCCTGCCGTCCTGCTCCGCGAAGTCCGATCCCTCCTCTGGCCCGCGGGCCGGGGTCTCCTCGGAGGTGTCCGATGACGGAACCGACCGGCACCACCCGGGCGCTCGCACCTCTCGCCTTCCCCCAGGACCGCGGCTGCCCCTACGAACCGCCCGCCGCCTACGCCGCCCTGCGGGACGGACCGGCCCTGTCCCGCGTCACCCTCTATGACGGCCGCGAGGTCTGGCTGGTCACCGGCCACGGCGCGGCCCGTGCGCTGCTGGCCGACCAGCGGCTGTCCTCGGACCGCCGCAGCCCCGGCTTCCCCCAGGTGTAGGCCCGCCTCGCGGCCGTCCAGCGCGACCGCAGCCCCGCTCTGTTCGGCGCCGAGGACATGTGCAGCGGCGGATGATGATCCCGTCGTTCTCCCTCGGGAGTGTGAGCGCACAACGGGCACGTATCCAGCGGACCGTGGACACACTGCCGGACGCGATGATCGCGCAGGGCCCGCCCGCCGATCTGGTCTCCTCCTTCGCTCTGCCCGTGTCGCTGACGATGATCTGCGGCCTGCTCGGCGTGCCCTACGCCGACCACGCGTTCTTCACGGCGCAATGCCACAGGATGCTGAGCGGCCCCACGGGCGCCGACGCGTGGGACGCCCGCGACCGGCTGGACGGGTAGCTCGGCGATCTCATCGACCGCATGGAGCGGCAGAGCGCGCCCGGCGAGGGCCTGCTGGACGCCCTCGTCCGCGACCGGCTGCGCGCGGGCACCGCGGAGCGGGCCGAACTCGTCTCGCTGGCCCTGCTCATGCTCGTCGCGGGCCATGAGAAGACGGCCGGGATTATCTCCCTGGGCACGCTCACCCTGCTCGCCCACCCCGAGCTGCTGGCCGACGCGGCGCTGTGGCCGGCGGCTGTCGAGGAGCTGATGCGGATGCTGTCGATCTCGGACGGACTGGCACGTGTGGCGCTGGAGGACCTCGAGGTCGCCGGTGTCACGGTCCGGGCCGGTGAGGGCGTCCTCTTCGCGCTGTCGGTGATCAACCGCGACGCGTCGGTGTACGACGCGCCCGACGCCCCCGACTGACACCGTCCTGCCCGCCATCATCTGGGGTTCGGCTTCGGCATCCACCAGTGTCTGGGCCAGAATCTGGCCCGCGCGGAACTGGAGATCGCTCTGGGCAGCCTGTTCGCGCGGCTGCCCGCGCTGCGGCCGGCCGTCCCCGTGGCGGAGATCCCCTTCAAGCCGGGCGACACCACGCAGGGGCTGCTGGAATTCCCTGTCACCTGGTGAGGGACCCGTGCCGGGCGGGTCGCCCGGCACGGCGTCAGTGCCGCACGGCCGCCTCGACGACCGACGCGTGCGGTGAGGCCTCCACCACGCCCGTCACGGCGAACCCGGCCTGGGCGAGCAGCGCTTCGTACTGCGCGCGCGTGCGGCTCTTGCCGTTGAGGACCGTCATCATGACCATGTCGATGGTCTTGCCGGGGTGCGGCTCGTTGCCGGGCGGGACCAGCGCGTTGATGACGAGCAGCCGGCCGTGTCCGGGCATCGCCCGGCGGCAGCTGCGCAGGATGCGGACGCACTCCTCGTCCGGCCAGCTGGCCAGCACGTGCTTGAGGAGGTAGACATCGGCCCCTGGGGGGACCGAGGTGAAGAAGTCCCCCGCCTCGGCGCGCCAGCGGCCCGTCAGCTCCGGGGTGTCCAGCACATGGGCGCTCACGACGGACTCCAGGTCGAACAGCGTGCCCGTCAGCTGCGGATGGCGCCGCAGCAGGGCGCGCAGCAGGCCGCCACGGCCGCCGCCCACGTCGACGGCGCTCTTGGCGCCGTCGAGGTCGCAGGCTGCGGCGACGTCGTTGGTGAGTGTCCCCGAGAAGGCCGCCATGCTGGCGTTGAACGCCGCCGCCAGGTCGGGGTCGGCCGCCACGTAGTCGTAGAAGGGGACGCCGTAGAGGCCCTCGAAGGCGGTCCGTCCGGTGCGTACCGCCTCGTGCAGCCGGGCTGCGGAGTGCCAGAAGACCTCCTCGCCGCGCACCAAGACGTAGTCGCGCAGGGAGCGCTCGGCGTCGCTGCGCAGCGGTTCGGCGAGCGGGGTGAGGTGGAAGCGGCCGGTCTCGTCCTCGCGGAAGACACCCTTGGTGGCGAGGAAGCGCAACACCCGGTACAGCTGCGGCCCGTCGACGCCGGCCGCGCGGGCCAGCTCCGCGGGGGTGCGCGGGCCGTCGGCCAGCAGGTAGGCGATGTCGTAGCGGGCCGCGGTGTGCAGCGCCGCCGAGTACAGGTAGCCCAGGGACAGTTCGAGCAGCTGCTCGGTCGGCTCCCTGAAGGCATCGACCGTGCCGGCGGGCATGTCCGGGGAGGCGGCCGCTTCCGCATCGGCCGGGTGGGGGAAGGTTCCCGCGGCGTCGGGGTCAACAGCTGTCATCGGGCGCTTCGCCTCTCTCCCGCCTCTCACGAGGCACCTCAACCGGATCCGTTCGTGTCCCAGCCTGCGCCGCGTGCATCGCGGTCCGGTCGAAAAGCGCCTGAGCCGCAGGCGGACGCCGCCCGCGGCGCGGCGCCAGTGCGGCGGGCGGGCGGCGGCTGTCGAGCCGTCGTCGACCGGCCGCCAAGCCCTGGCCGAGTCGGGGAGGACATGCTTGCCCGCGACCCTTTGACCTTTTCCTCTTTATTTCGGCCGCGGTGCCGTCCTTCGGCGCCGTGCGCCCACCAACGCCGCGAGGGGATCCCACGGCCGACCCGCACCACACGGCTTCACCGACGCCGCCGCACTGCGCCGCAAGAACCGCGCCACCGGAGAGAAGTACCTGGCGGACACCAAGGGCGAGAGCCGTCTGCGCCGGCACGAGCTGTTCGTCGAGGACGGCAGCGGCGGCCTGTGGACCAACGACACCGGCGCGCCCGTCGTCATCCGGGGCCGCGACCGCCTGGCCGGGCACGGCGTCTGGTCGCTGAAGTGCTTCCCGAACTGGGAGTGGTACAACATCCAGGTTTTCGAGACGCAGGACCCCGGCTTCTTCTGGGTGGAGTGCGACGGCAACGGCAAGCTCTGCTTCCCCGGCTACCCGGAGGGCTACTACGAGAACCACTTCCTGCACTCCTTCGCCCTCGACGACGGGAAGATCGTGCAGAACCGCGAGTTCATGAACCCCTTCGAGCAACTGCGTTCGCTGGGCATCCCCGTACCGGAGATCAGGCGCGCCGGAATCCCCACCTGAGGAAACTGGAGAGCCCGTTCATGACCGGCATCCCGGCCATCTCCGCCTATCCGCTTCCGACCACGGGCCAGCTGCCCGCGGGCCCCGCTCCCTGGGAATTCGACCCCGGCCGCGCGGTGCTCCTCGTGCACGACATGCAGCGCTACTTCCTTGCCGCGCTGCCCGCCCCGCTGCGCCAGGAACTGCTGGACAACGCCGTCCGGCTGCGCGATCACTGCGCGCTGCTCGATGTGCCCATCGCCTACACCGCCCAGTCCGGCGACATGGGTGCGCGTCACCGCGGCCTGCTCAAGGACTTCTGGGGTCCGGGCATGCGCGCCTCCCGCCGAGGACCGCGCGATCGCCACCGCACTGGAACCGGACACCGACCAACCGGTGTTCGCCAAATGGCGCTACAGCGCCTTCGACCGCTCCCGGCTGTCGGCCTGGATGCGTGACCGGCGCCGCGACCAGCTGGTGCTGTGCGGCGTGTACGCGCACATCGGGGTACTGGCCACCGCGGTGGACGCGTTCAGCCGGGACATCGAGACCTTCCTCGTCGCCGACGCCGTCGCCGACTTCTCCGAGCGGCAGCACCGTCTGGCGCTCGAGTACGCCGCGGCGCTGTGCGCCCGGGTCGTGACGACCAAGGAGCTGGTGGGGTGAGCGCGCTCCTGGAGCGGATCCTGACGGCGCCGCCCGCCGCATACGCCCTGCTGTACTGGCCCGAGGCCACCGGGCCCGACCGCCTCGACGTCCTGACGGGCGAGGTGTCGCGGCCCGCGACGCTGGCGCAGATCCCGCTGGCCGAGCCTCCCCCGGCCGCTTCCGGCGCCCGGCACGAGCAACTGGTGGTGGTGCCCTACCGGCAGATCTCCGGATACGGTGCCCCTGTACGAGGCGCTGAGCCGGCTGCCGCGGGTGGCGACGCCCCTGTCTGGGGGCTCCTTCGACCAGGACGACGACGCCTACGCGCAGACGGTGCGGGAGGCGATAGGCACGGGCGCCAGCGCGAACTTCGTCATCCGGCGCTCCTTCGTCGCGGACATCACCGGCTACGGGCCGCACAGCGCGCTGGCCGTCTTCCGCCGCATGCTGGAGAGCGAGTCGGGCGCATACTGGACCTTCGTCATCCACACCGGCGAGCGCACCTTCGTCTTGGCGCGACACCGTGCCCGGCGACGACCCCGCCGCCGCCCTGGCCCGGGCCCGCGCGGCGGCCGACGCGCACCTGCGCCTGAACCTCAACGCGCCCAAGCGCTTCTCCGCCTGCCCGACGAGCTGAAGTACGAACTCGTCGCCACCCTCCTCGGGCAGAGCGTCCAGTTGGCAGGCCGCGGACGCCGCGGGCAGACCCACGTCGAGCTCCACTTCATCGACGGCGCCTTCCACGACCCCACCTGGGGATCCGACCTACCCACCCTGATCCGCGGGCTGCTCGAGCAGTCCCCGCAGGACGACCTCGCCCAGCTCGGCGCTTCATACACTGCCCCGCCTCACCCCGACCGGAGGTCATCTCAGTGTTCCCCGCACGGGTACTCGCCGTTGCCCCACTGGCTCTGGTGATGCTCGCCCTGTCCGGCTGCTCTTCCTGGATCTGCACCGACACGACGGCGGAGCGCGGTAAGGCAGGTGTCAGGGTGCAGGTCGTGGACACGGATGGGCGGCCTCTCGGCGTCACCGCCGCGGTCGTTGACTGGAGCCTTGAGCCCCACCCGCAGGTGCCCTCCGAAGGTGACCAGGTCCACTTCGGCTTCCGCTTCGACGGCGCCGATGAATATTCCGACCCCGCAGTGGACGCCTGCGCGGTCGACAAGGAGCGCGTGACGTCGGGGTGTCAGACGGTTTCCTCGTCCCAGGCGTTCGGGCCGACTGGGCAGTTACGGCACAAGGCCCGCTCCGGCTCGCCATGGTCGCAGCGAAGCGCGGAACCCGCATGGTCCACATGTCCACCGACGCGGTGTTCTCCGGTGCCGGCCGCGTCCACTACGACGAGTCCTGTCTCCCGGACCCCATCACCCCGTACGGCGCAGCCAAGGCAGCCGCGGAGACCGGGGTCCTCGCGGTGCACTCGAAAGCCGCCGTCGTCCGCACGTCGCTGATCATCGGCCACGGGCGTTCCGTGCACGAGCGCCTGGTCCACCAACTCGCCGCTGGTACGGTCGACGGAGCCCTGTTCACCGACGACATTCGGTGCCCGGTCCACGTCTCAGACTTGGCCGCCGCAGTGCTGGAACTGGCGCTGAGCAGCGCTGTGGGAATCCACCATGCCGCGGGAGCCGATGCCCTGAGCCGCCACGAACTAGGCGTCCTCATCGCAAGGCGCGACGGTCTCGACGCCTCCCGGCTGCCCGCCGGCCTCCGAGCCGAGAGCACCGTTCCCGGAGCCCTCGACGTGCGTCTCGACAGTCAGACGACGCAGCGGTCTTTGCGCACCCCCCTGCGCGGCGCCCGGGAGTTCCTCCACCTCCGGGAGGACGGGCGGCCCGGACAGCGTGGCTGAGACGATGGGGTACAGCAAGGCGCACGCGCGACTGGTCTGTAGGCGCGAGATACCGTTCCGTCATGCCATTGCGTTGGGACTGGCTTCGCCCCGTGGTTGCGGTGCCCTTCGTGCCGACCATCGGCCCCGTGCACCCGTCAGTCCTCACCATGGACCTCTTCGCAGACACCCTGACCGCAGCGACCACCGGCCGCTTCCTGCACTACGACAAAGACATCCGCTGGTTCAGCAGCAAGACCGAGACTGTCCTGGTCGCGGACATCGTCCACCGGCCGGGCCAGACGCTCATCCCCACCCTGCTGCAACGCAGCACCGCAACCATCAAGGTCCACGTGTACGCGACACAGCCCGACAGCGCGATCGTCGCCAGGGAGCTGGCCCATGACCTCGCCGCACGGCGCGGCGCCGCACAGGCGAAGATCATCCGCTTCGCCGGACCAGAGGTACCCGACGGACGCGGCACACGCATCCAGCTCAAGGACTTCACCACGCATCCCTGCCCGGCCCCCAACGGGCCCGTCCGCCCCTTCCACCAATGGCCCCGCCACACGCGCGCCAGCTTCGAAGACCTCGCCGCCGAACTGGCCGCAGACGGCTTCGCCTTCCTGCATCGCCAGATGCGCGACGCACGCGTGGGCCCGGTCCTCACCGCCGTCGTGGACGAGACGGTGGCCGGCGCCATCGGACCGATGGAAATCCGGCCCGACGCCATCGCCGTCCCCCAACTCATGCCCCAGTACTTCGGCGTCCGCAAAAGGTACCGAGGGACCGGGCTCGGCAGACTCCTGTGGCGAGCAGCCATGCACTGGGGCCAAACCCGGCTGGACCGCCGACATGGTCACCGTATGCCGCGCCTTCCACTGGATGGACCAGCCGGCCGTGCTGTCGCTGCTGGCCGGCTGCACGGCCAAGGACGCCGCGGTCGTCGTCATGGGGGACGGCAGCCCCTGGACGGCCCGCTCGGCCTGGACGGACGCCCTGCGGTCCCTCATCCAGAAATACACCGGCACCAAACGCCGGGCGGGCAAGGACAAGACCTACGCAGCCCACGACCGCCCCTACCGGGAGATCCTCGCCGAGTCCCCGTTCGCCGACGTCTAGGAACACACCATCGACGTCGAGCGGCCCTGGACCCCGCAGACGGTCATCGGCTACCTGTACTCGACGTCCTTCGCCTCCCGCCCCCTGTTCGGCGACCGGCTGCAGGAATTCGAGGAGCGTGCCCTCGCCCTGCTGACCGAACACACCGACGCGGGCGTACTGATCGAGCACGCGCGCTTCGACGTCCTGGTCGCCCGCCGCCCCTGACCCCTCCCCTGCAACGCCCTACTGGTGGGGACCCGCCGTCCCCGCCCGCCTCGATTCGCTGCCTGGAGGTTCGCCATGCCGATTCCCGCCCCGATGACCCTCAACGAAGTGCGCGCCTTCGTCGCGACGGCGTCCTGATACGCCCCGGGATGATTCCCGACGAGCTCCTGCAGTCCCGCCGCCCATCTCGTCGACGCCTGGATGCGCGAGCACTACGACCCCGCCCGGCTGATCGCGTACACCAACCAGACCTTCGCCCCCGACCTGGCCGGCCATCCGGGCCTGCTCGGCCTGTTTCACGACAGCGGGTTGCACGAACTCGTCACCCAGCTCCTCCATCCCGCCCTCACCGCCCCCGTCACCACGGAAGAGCGCGAAGTAGCAGGCCCCCAGGACGAGGGAGTCGAGCAGCGCGGACGCCCAGCTGCCGCCGACACCGGACTGCAACGACGCTGCAGGGCCGGCGCCGCGGTTCCGTGGCCATGCCGTCGCGCGGGCTGCGCCTACTGAAGTGACGGATGGGAGGTTGTACGTACAGTCCACGGTTCCTGGTCCACGCCCACTCCGTCCATCGTCATCCCCGCCAAGAGCCCCAAGGCCCCCGAGACCACGCCCAACACCAGACCGGCCCAGTACGGTACGACATCCAGCAGGAACGGGACGGCGAGGAGGGCGCCAACCGCCGCGACACGCAGGTGCGAGGCGTGCACCTGCGGGAAGTACCGCGACGGCCGGGGAAGCGGCGCGACGGCAAGCCCGGGGTCGGTCTCGCACAATGGTGCGGCACCATCGCGCAGATAGTACGCGTAGTCATCCTGCTGCATCTCGCCCCAGACCACGTGCCCGGAGTCGGAGACGAAGGCGACGGGGACCTTGAGATCCTTGTTCGTGCCCGCGATGTCACGCCATCGGGCAGGCCAGCACAACCAGCCGCCGTGGGAGACAAGTTGGGAAGCGGCATGGGTGAGGTGCTTGTCACCGACCTTGTCGCTTTGGGCGGCCCTCATGGCCCGGAGCCGGATAGTCCGTTGCTCGCCGGTGTCGCCCTCGTGAACCAACTCGACGCCGTAGCTGGTGGAGGCGGCGATCCTGCCGACACCCTGGCCCGTGGGGTATCGGTACATCTCCAGCACGGGAGTACCGAACCGGACGCGGATCGCGTGGACACTGCCCGCCGCCGCGTCCTCCTTGAGCATGCGTTGCGATCGACCGAGGTTGCTCTGGAGCAGAGCGAGATTGCACAGGGACAGCACGGCGCCGAGGATGAAGGTGAGCAGGCAGTACACGGCGCCGAGCTGTGAACCCCGGCCGCCGTAGGCGCTGTTGGCCGCCACGAACGGTGCCCAGACAGTGAGGTAGGCCGCAGCGACGAGCCCCCAGTCACGGCGCACCGCTCCCAGCTTGCCCGGGATCGTCTCCCGGGGAGGAGCGGTCGACGGCAGTAGCTTCACGAGGGGTGCTGACCGAGAGGCCATCAGCCAGCCCACCACGGACACCGCCGCCAGGGCAAGCGGCGCGAGAACGTCCAGGCGCGGGCCGTCAGCGTCGTACCGGATCGAGGCCGCGCCCCATGCGGCGGCTGCCGACAACAAAGCCGCCGCGCCCAGAGTCCTGGCGAGTGGGGTGGAAAGGTGCTGCATGCGGTCTCCCCCGACCTGAAACGAAGATCTTGTGGCGGCATGGAGATTACGCGCTGTTGATCAGCTGCCGGAAGGGTCGTGGACAAGTACCGTCGCTGCGCCGCGGAAGGTCTTCTCCCCATCTCTGAAGCCCTGGCAACCGCTCTGGCGCTGACGGTTGCTGGGGAAAGTCGATCTTTACCGAGATGCGGCGGCCTACCTCATGAGCCAGGGCCCAGCCCAGGTACTGCTCTTCGGCAACGGTGCCTACACACCATCGGACGTAGCGCGGCGAATCGCCGACGCCCTACCTCCTCTACCGCTAGCGTCGATTCCCTCGCCCTCCCCTTCAACCCCCCAAGGAACATGAGCGGACAACCGGCAGCACCCGTCATCGACACCCACGTCATCCTCCGCGACGGCGACAAGATCCTCCTCTCGCAGCGGGGCGGCCCCTACAGCTACGGACGCTGGCACATGCCGTCCGGAAAGCTCGATCAGGGCGAGCCTCTCCCCGAGGGCGCCGCCCGCGAACTGTTCGAGAAAACCGGCATCACCGTCGACCCGACCGACTGTCCGGCATGCTCGAAACCCTCGACGCCCGCCTCGCCCAGGGTCACGGCGGCGAACTCGGCCACCTCGACTTCCTCCAGGTCCTCTGCCAGGACGAGATCACCCGCCGCGAGACCGTGGCCTTCCAACGTCGGCTGCTGCGGGCGAAGTTCGAGCAGCAGGTCACCCTGGAGGAGTTCGACTTCACTGCCTCCTCGAAACTGCCCGCCGCCCAGATCCGCGACCTCGGCGCCCTCCGTTGGCTGCATGCCGGCGAGTCGGTCATCCTCTTCGGCCCGGTCGGCGTCGGCAAGACTCACGTCGCCCAGGCCCTCGGCCACCTCGCCGTCCGCCAGGGCGCCCACGTCCGCTTCGCCAAGACCAGCCGCATCCTTGCAGACCTCGCCGGCGGCCACGCGGACCGCACTTGGGAGAAACGGATCCGCGAACTGGTCCGCCCCGACGTCCTCATCCTCGACGACTTCGCGATGCGCCAACTGAACGCCACCCAGGCCGACGACCTCTACGAACTCGTCTCTGAGCGGCAGGGAAGGTCTCTGATCATCACCAGCAACCGGGCGCCCAGCGACTGGTATCCCCTCTTCCCCAACCCCGTCGTCGCCGAGTCCCTCCTTGACCGGCTAATCAACACCAGCCACCAGGTCATCATGAACGGCCCCAGCTACCGGCCGAACAAGCGACCCAAGAACCCCACCAGCAAGCCGGACCACCCCGAGATCAAGTAGCCGTCACCGCCCCCGGGGCTGGGGAATTACGTGAGCGTCCACAGATCGGATGCGCTGACAGACGCGATCCGTGCCCGGTGGGCTGAGGTTGAGATCGACTCGATGCACCGCAGTGAAGTGCGTAGTCTCATATGGCAGTTTGAGACGGAGAATGGCCCAGGTGAGGCGTATCTGCACGAGGACGGCACATGCCTGTACATGGACGTCTGGGAGGAAGACGCGATCTGGTTGGCGATCGTCTTCCGCGGGCTGACGCCCATGGGCGTTGACCTGGTGTTCTGCGATGAGGGCTACACCTTCGACGTTCATCTGCGGGCGGGCACGACCGAGGTCGAATTGACGGACCTGGTGAATGCTGCGGGTTGATCTCACCCCGCGGCGAGCTGGAGGACCAGGACGGCTTGGACGAGCCTCGTGATCCGGGTCGTCGAGCAGCGGAGCCTGCGGAGGAGTCGCCAGGACTTGAGGGTGGCAATGGCCTGCTCGACCAGTGCGCGGATCTTTGCGCGGGACCGGTTGACGGCCTGCTGGCCGGTGGAGAGGCTCTCCCATCGGCCACGGTAAGGGAGACGGACCGTGCCGCCTGCACCCAGGGGGCCCTTGTCTGCCCAGTAGGTGATGCCGGCCTCGGTGAGTGCCTCGATGATGCCGTGCTCGTGCGCGGCCCGGACGTCGTGGATGGCGTCGGCCAAGGCTGGTGAAGCCCACATCAGACGCCCTGCGGATCGGCTATGACCTGCACGTTCATGCCGTGCTTCTTGTGTTTGCCTGAGCAGAAGGGGTGGTCGGTGGCGATTCGGTCGATGGGCAGGAGTGTCCCGTCCAGGATCACGTACGCCTTCTTCGACGCCGCTCGTGCGGCTTCGGTGAACGGCGGCCAGCCGCCGAGGCGTTAGACGACCCGGTCGCGCGGCGCTTGATGACCATCCCCAGGGTAAAAGCGAACCGCAGTCACCGGTGTTCGCGCGCTGCGCGCTCAGGACGCGATGGAGTCGCCGCGGCCGAGGCCCATCTTGTGGGGGCGCCCCTCCAGCAGGAGCAGGGCGAGGGTGACGACCGGGTCGAGTGTGGCGTCGCTGTGCGTGTCGAAGACGCGGGCGCCGCCGTTGCGTCCGAACCGCTCACGGACACGCAGGACGGTGCGCTCGCCGACGGTCACCGTGAAGCGCAGCTTCGGCCACAGCCATTGGCGCTGGATGCGGTACTCCTGGGACCACAGTCGCACGGTGTTCCCGACACGCTCGCCCACCTGCTGCCTCTGCGGACTGTCGGCGTACAGCAGGGCCGACCCGCTGCTGAAGTCGACCTGCAGCCGGGGGTCTCCGTCAACCAACGTATCCGAGCCGCGCCAGATGCCCTGCCGCTCGTAGCCGGCTTGCATCGAGACCACCGACGTGGATTCGCCGGTGATGCGCAGTGTCGTCGTCAGCCTGCTCATTTCGGCCTGGCCCGGCCGCAGTTCGTCGGTCATGAGTGCCGTGCTCCCGCCGCTGGATGGGGACTGTGCTGCGGTGCGGACGATACGGGAGGTTCCCGCCGTCACTGCGGGGCCGGCCGGCCGGACAGGATCCGGTCGGGTACGTCGGCGGCCCGGGCCTCGCGACTCGCGTACACCCGCAGAGTCTCACCGTCCAGGACCACCTGGGGATCGGTCCATCTCTCATGAGGTCCCGGGATCAGCGTCTGGGTGGAGCCGTGGGCGACGTCGTGGATCAGCACGGAGACAATCCCGGTGACCAACAGACCTGGCCCGTACGACTGCCGGGGATGGTCGTCCGGACCCTCCGCCTGCACCACCAGAAACCTTCCGAGCCACTGCCCGTACGAATCCAAGCCGACTCCGGCGCCGACCGGGACACCGTCCACCCACAGCCGCACGGCCGACGCCGCCATGTCGTGCCAGAACACCGCGCTATGCCGGTCGTCGCCACCGCTGAACCGCACATGAACCTCGAAGTCGCCCCAGGAACCGTGGAATCCGCCGCAGGCACCCGGGACCGGCCCCTCACGCTCGCCGCGCGGAACCTCCTCGGCTACCGACGGCACAGCAGGATCCAGCCGGCAGACCGACGGCGCGCGGCAGGCACGATCAATGCGCCGCGTGCACCCAAACCCCGCCGCCGCGCAGTCGCGAGCGGACGCGGCGGACAGCAGGGCGACCAGGCGCTCCCCGTAGGCGTCCCGGCCGACCTGGCGCATCCCGTCCCGCGCTTGCTGCCACCAGACGAGCAGTTCAGTTGCCGGCGGCGACTGCCGCAGCCACTCGCCCCACGCCTCGTCCCACACCGCTGACACCTCCTCGCGGGCTCCCGTCACCCGGCCCGCCCGCCCAAGACCCAGCAGCAGCGACGCCCCGCCCTGCCCTCACCGCGTCGATCGCCGCAGGAGCCAGGGTTCCAGACAGGCGCCGTACCGGCGAACAGGTTTACGTCGACGCACCGGCTCGTTCACGGATCGCGACCGTGCCCCCTCCAGGCCCTCCGATGGACCCTCCATGCTCCGCACAGGCCACTCCCCCGTCCCACCAGTTCGGCGTCGCAACCGGTAGGACGGCGGGTAGGGGTCGAGAGCCGATCAGCGGACCCTGATGAAGACCACGTCGTAACCGCTGTTGGTGCCACGGGATTTGACGTAGACGCCGTCGCCGCCACCGTTGGGGTTGCTCGTATTGCCCTCGACGGTGGTGAGGGACGACCCGGAGACCGTCCGCACGATGCCTATGTGCTCGTTGCCGCCGGTGAAGTCGCTGCCGCCGTCCCAGTCGAAGGCCACGATGTCACCCGGCTGCGGGTCGGTCGTCACCGACAGGTGGTAGTTGCCGGCCCGTGCCTGCTTGACCCAGCCCGAGACATAGGAGTTGCGGTAGGAGGTGGCCCCGGTCTGCTTGGCCACCCAGCTCACGAAGGTCGCGCACCAGGCGTAGTTGCTGGTGGACAGCGAAAGGCCCACGGACGACCCGTAGCTGTTCGCGCGGGCGCTGCCCTCGACCGTGCCGGCCTCGGCCGCGGCCACGTCGAGGATCTTGCCGTACCCGCCGCCGGGCGGCGGCGACGAGGGCGGGGTGACCGCGCCGTACAGTGCCGCCTTGGTGTTCGGTCCCACATGACCGTCGACCGAGAGGCCCTTCTCGGACTGGAAGTCCCGGACGGCGCTGTCGGTGAGCGCGCCGAAGTCGCCGTCGACGGCGAGATCCGCACCGTGGTGGTTGAGCAGGCTCTGCAACTCGGTGACACAGCCGCTGCGTTGCCCCTGCACGATCTCGTTCGGGCACGAGGCGGAGCTCAGGTTGACCGGCGCGGGTGCACCGGCGCCCCCGCCACCGCCGATGTTCGCGTACAGGGCCGCCTTGGTGTTCGGACCGACCTCACCGTCGGCGGTGAGGCCGCTCGCGGACTGGAACGCCTTGACGGCCGACAGGGTCGCGGGGCCGAACTCGCCGTCGACGTCCAGTTGCTGGCCCTTGCCGTTCAGCAGGGCCTGCAGCGTGGCGACGCAGCCACCGCTCTCCCCCTCCACGATGTTCGCCGGGCAGGACGCCGACCTCAGGTCCAGGCTCGTCGACGGTGACTCGTCGGTGTCGTAGAGGGCTCGCTTGGTGTTCGCCCCGACCTGTCCGTCGGCCGTGAGACCGTGGGAGGACTGGAAGCTGCGGACTGCGCTCGCCGTCCCGGCGCCGAAATCGCCGTCCACGTCGACCGCGTAACCGTGGTGGCGCAGCAGCCGCTGGAGTTCGCTGACGCATCCGCCCTTGTCGCCCTGCACGACGTTCGCGGGGCACGAGGAGGACTGGAGGTTGATGGGTGCGGGCGCCGACCCGCCGGTGGCGTACAGCTTGCTCTTGGTCGCCGGGCCCACCCGCCCGTCCACGGCGATCGCGGTGGCGGCCTGGTACTCACGGACCGCGTAGAGCGTGCTCGGCCCGAACTGACCGTCCACCACGAGACCCGCGCCGTGCGCGTTGAGCAGGTTCTGCAGCTCCGTGACACAGCCGCTCAGCTGGCCCTGCACGATCTCGTTGGGGCAGGACGCGGACGTCAGCTTGATCGCGGCCGGCGCCGCCACGGCCGGTCCGGCACCCAGCACGATGCCGGCCGAGACCATCGCCGCGGTGGCTGCGATGGTCCCGATCCGGATCCGCCACCCTGTCGTGGAGCGGAGGGCGCCCCGGTGTCGTGTGTTCTCGTTCTCGGAGTAAGCAAGAAATGCGAGTCTTCCCATAGCTGCGGGCTGTCCCCTTCGTAGGTCGATCGACGTCGTCCGGCTCTGTCCGTCCCCTGGACCGGTGTTCAAGTGGCCCGCGGGGGGAAGCACGGACGGGCTGGGCTGGGCTGGGCTGGGCTGTGCAGGAGGTCGTACGGAGTGCCCGCACTGACTGCGCGGCAGGTGATGGGACGAGAGTGGGGCGTGCGGCGCGAGGACACCATCGGTATCGCGGAAATGACGTCATGACGGGACGTCCCCGGCCCTGACCTGCGTAGATGCCGGACCGGACGACGCCTCGGCGAGATGGCGACGGCGAAGGACAACCCAGGGGAAGACCGGCCGGGGAGCACCGGGCCGCGCCGCCGGGCGGTCACCGACACACACCAGGCGGCAGCGGCAGCACGCCGAGGAGCCGGTCCACGGGATGTGACGACCCGCCGACGGCTGTCCTGCACCGCATGGGCGACCCCGCCGCGCACTGCTCGCAAGTGCCGCAGCTGGCGAAGGTGAGGCAGGCCCGGTCACCCCGCGCGAAGCCGGCCAACTGCACGCCCACCGGCTCGACTCGGCCGCATTCGTGGCCGAAGAACATCGGGGTGAGCTGCCGGGGCCAGGTTTCCCGCATCGCCAGATCGGTGTCACAGATGCCGACCGCGGCCGTCCTCACCAACACCTCGCACGACCGCGGATCGCGGATCGGGGATCGTCGAGGTCCGCGTCCCGAACGGTGAACGCGGCTCCCCGTGCCAGGAGTTCTCAGTCCGGGCCCGTCCGAGTTCTTGACGTGTCAGCGACAACGGTGGCTTGATGGACAAACGCGCAGCCATGGGAGCGCTCCCATGCGCGTGCACCGCACTCCCGCTCCCGCCCCACTTCGGGAAGGACACCTCGTGCGCAGCAGACGCCACCCCCTACTCGCCACTTTCCTGGCCGCCCTGCTCGTCTTCGCCGCCGGTTTCGGCCTGGCCGGCGCCCCACCCGCCGCAGCCGCGACCCCGATACGGATCATGCCGCTCGGCGACTCCATCACCGGCTCCCCCGGCTGCTGGCGCTCCCTCCTCTGGAACCAGCTGCAGAACGCCGGCTACACCGACATCGACTTCGTCGGCACACTGAACGCCCAGAGCTGCGCCCTCACACATGACGCCGACAACGAAGGCCACGGGGGCTTCCAGGCCACCGCCACCGCCGACCAGAACCTACTGCCCGGATGGCTGGCGACGACCTTGCCGGACATCGTTGTCATGCACTTCGGCACAAATGACGTCTGGAGCAGCATCGCGCCGGACGCCATCCTCGCCGCCTACACCAAGCTGGTGGGCCAGATGCGGGCCAGCAACCCTGCGATGAAGGTATTGGTCGCCCAGCTCATCCCGATCAATCCGAGCAGCTGCGCCGAGTGTGCCGCTCGTACAGTGGCCTTCAACCAGCGCATTCCGGCCTGGGCAGATGGCATCACCACCGCGCAGTCGCCGGTGACCGTCGTCGACCAGTGGACGGGCTTCGACACGGCCACGGACACCTACGACGGCGTCCACCCCAACGCCGCCGGCGACGCCAAGATGGCGGCCCGCTGGTACCCCGCGCTGTCGGCCCTGCTCACCCCGGGGTCCCCGGGGGACCCCGGGGACCCCGGGAGTGGTGGCTGCTCGGCGTCCTTCCGGGCGGTGTCGGTGTGGCAGGGCGGATACCAGGGCGAGGTGACTGTCACCAACACCTCGTCCACGGCGGCGATCTCTTCCTGGGCGGTGAACCTCGTACTCCCCTCGGGCAGCCAGCTCACCCAGGTCTGGAACGGCACGCTGACCGGGACGAAGGTGCGCAACGCCGGGTGGAACGGCACGGTGACAGCGGGGGCGAGCACCACCTTCGGCTTCCTCGCGAGTACGTCGGCGGCGGGCACGCCTTCGGTGACGGCCACGTGTTCGGTGTCTTGAGACCGTCCGGTGGACAGCAGGACGAGCCAGCCGCACCGGGCCGATGCGATGGGCCGCCGCACATCGGCTACCGGTGAGAGACAACGGCACGATGAAAAAGACCGCTGAAGCAAAAGCAAACGCAATGCGCTTTGGGCCTGCACTCGTGCCTCCGCCGGAACGTCGTCCCGGCGGAGGCGCCCTTCGCCCGGTCGGCGCAGTTCTCCCGGCAGGGCCGACAACCACAACGGCGGGTGGCGTGAACTCGGGGGACCTGAAGCACCGGGGCACTGGCGGGTGACCAGGGCAGGAGACCGAGGGGGCGTGGACCGGGATTTGCGGCGATCTCGCCGCCACAGGGCGCGAAACGCGGTTATACGGTGGCGGAACAGGACCAGCCGTCCGACCGAGGAGCCCGCATGACCAACAGTCCGAAAGCCGTCGCCGAAGCGGCCTTTCAGCACTACAGGTCGCAGGACCGCGACGCCGCCTTCGCCCTCTACGCCGACGGATTCTCGTTCACCAGCCCCCAGGACGATCACATCGACAAGGCAACGTTCTTCGAGCGGTGTTTCCCGACCGCCGATCGGATGACGGAGCAGCGCCTGCTCCACGTCATCCCCGCAGACGAAGAACTTGTCTTCCTCCACTACGAATACGTGCTCACAACGGGCGACAGGCACCGCAACATGGAGGCGATCACTGTCAGGGACGGGCTCATCCAGGAGGTGCAGATCTTCTTCGGCGGCAAGATATGACGAGCCCGGCGGCCAACGACTTCGTCCACGGTAGACACGCTTTGTCTCTCCCCCAGAGACTGACTCCGAGTCGGCGCTGTGCCCGCTGCCGACGGGTGGAGTGACTACTCGAACGGAGGGGGGCGGGTCGATGCTCGGTGGGCGTCCCAGTCGGCGCGGCCGCCGACGCCCAGGACTCCGACGTCACCGGCCAGCTCCGTCGGTGACAGCCGGCGCAGCTCACGCCGGGCGAGGTGGGTGACGATCGCCGGGAAGGCAGGCCTCAACGGCTGGCACCAGCGTAGCCACGGGGGTGCGTAGATGTGACGGGCGCGGCGAGTGATGCCGGTGGTCAGCCAGTCGGCCACCTGGTCGGGGCTGTGTACGCGCTGTGCGAAGCGGGGCTGATTGCGGCGCAGGGCCTGCAGGACGGGGTGGTCGCTGATGCCGGTGACCATGTCGGTTCCGGTCCAGTGAAGGTAGGCGATGCCGACCGTGACGCCGTCGGATTCCACCTCGCCGCGCAGAGCCAGCGCGAACGACTCCGCACCGGCTTTGGAAGCACAGTAGGCGCTCATCATCGGAGCGGAGCCGAATGCCGCGGTGGAAGCGATCTGGAGGAAGTAGCCGCGGGTGACGGTGAGATGGGGCAGGAACGACCTGGCGGTGTTGGCGGATCCGGTGAGGTTGACGTCGACGACCCGCTGCCAGAGCTCGGCCGGAGTGCGGGCGAAGGGGCCGCCGGTGGCGATGCCGGCATTGGCCACGACCACGCTCGCCGGGCCCAGCGCTCCGCTGACCTGTCTGGCCGCCCGGTCCAGGGCTGCGGAATCGGTGACGTCGGCTTCGATGCAGACGCTCCGGTGAGGCAGGGAGGCGGCCGCCCGACGGAGCGATTCCTCCTCGCGCCCGACCAGCGCCACCAGCATACCGGCGCCGGAAAGGCGTCGCGCGAGGGCTTCACCCACTCCACGAGCAGCGCCGGTGACGACCGCGACCCGCCCACTCAGCGGCGTGCCGCCCATACCGTGGCGCCGACCGGCACCCGGAGCCTCGCGCATCAACCCTCGTTCCCTCCATGCCAACGACCGACCACCGACCAACCACCGACCCTCCGCCTACCCCCGCCCTCCCTCCGCTGACGACAGTCCTGCCGGTATACCCGGCTGCACCTCGCGTACAGGTCTTCTGACCCGTACGGCCTCATTCCCGCACAATGCGGCGATTGCCGCCATACGTGCGCCGCAGCGCGGGTAGGCCGAGCCCTCGCTCCGGCCGGGTCGGCCGAGCCCGCCGACTGCGCGAGCGGCTCGCGCAGTCGGAGACCGTCTCGTCCTCCTCGAGCCGGCGCCCCTCTTGCCGCATCGTGTCGCAGAAGGGGCAAGCCAGGTCCCGGCCTGCTCGACGACCAGGCCGCGCCTGCGTAAGCCCGTAACGACGACGGGCACGAAGTCGGCGAGCCGTCCGGGCCGTGCTGCGTGGGCGGTCGTCAGGCGGGGAGCAGTGCGTCTCCGTCGAGGATGCGCCGTTCGGCGGCGCTGGCCTGCGGAATCCATTCCGGGGCCACAGCCGCGTAGGTGGCGACGTCGTGCCAGACACCCTGGGTGTTGAACAGTTGGCGAAGGGTGGCCTCGGGGTGCAGACCCGCCGCGAGCATCACGTCGCGCATTCGGGTGTGATCGGCTCGGTGCCCTGCCCAGATGCGGTGCAGGCCGAGGCGGCCGAAGCCGTACGCCATGAGGAGGCGGCCCGCCTCGTGGCCATGGCCGCTGACCGGGGCCCCCGGCAGCAGCACCAGACTGGTCAGCATGGCGTTGCGCCCGTACTCCTCCACCAGCAGCCCCATGGTGCCGACCATGGCGTCCTCGCCCGGCGCGCACACGGCCAGGGTGTGCTTGCGACGGGGCTGCACGTAGGGCTGGGAGAGGCATCGGGCGAAGGCGTACTGGGCCTGTCGGGCGTCCATCCGGTCGACGCCGAGAAAACGGGTCAGCAGGCGATGGGTGTGGATACGTTCGAATGGAGCCAGGTCGGTGGCTCGCATCTCCCGCAGCCACAGGTGTTCGCCGTGCAGTTCGGGCAGGTGGGTCACGAAACAGCTCCCATGCCGACCAGGGCCGGGACCGCACCGATCAGCTCTTCGAGGTCGACGTAGTAGCGGCCCGACGCCACCGGGCGGTCCAACAAGACGCGCCGCGCGGTGTCGGTGACCAGGGCGCCGCCGAGCATCACCCCACTTGCCAACTGCGGCCAGCTGGACAGGGTGCGGCCGATCCGGCCGAGCGCATCGGTCATGCCGGGGCTGAGGCGACTCTCGTCGCAGACCTGGAGCAGGTACGCCATGGCGCCCGCCGGGTCGAGGCCACGTACGTCCCGCGAGGTCAGATCACCACCGCGGCCGTGAAAGAGGGGCCGGTCCGGCTCTTCGTCGAAGCGCTCGACGTCCAGCAGCCCCCGGTCGTTGGCATCCATGAGGACGGGAACACGACGGGCACGGGCATGCTCGCGCGCGGCGACCTTGACCCAAGGGGTGTCACACTCCTCGATCAGCAGGTCGAGAGGATGTACAGCGTCCCCGAAGAAGGCTTCGACACTGTCCTCGGTGATCCCCTCACTCCACAGTTCGACGTCGAGGTAAGGGGCGATCTCGTACATCTGACGAGCGCACAGAACGGTCTTGGGGACCCCCAGATCGTGGACGCCGGCTCGCAGTCGGTTCAGGTTGCTCAGCCCGAGCTGGTCGAAGTCCGCGAGGCGGAACGATCCACCTACACCTTCCATGACGCAGGTGAGCGCAGCACTATTGCCCACGGACAGGCCGATCACGCCGATGCGGCAGCCGAGCAGCCGCTCCTGCTCGGCGCTGGTGATCTTGTCGCGGTTCCGGTCGGTGCGCACGCGCCGGAACTCCCGCTCCGGAAGCACGTGGACCAGCCGTCCCGACCAGGGGTACCAGACCCAGGTGCCGAAGTGCCGCCGCTCGGCACCTCCGCCCAGTTCGTCGACCGCGGCGGACAGTTGTCCCTCGGTCAAGGGATCTCCGGGCCTGAGGCAGCGCACCAGTTCGACGAGCTGGTCGTCGATGAGGTCGTGCACCTCGCGCACGTCGCCCGAAAGGAGCAGGTCGAGGAGCAGCGCACGGTCGGCACCGTCCCCCGGTCGATAGAGGACGGGCCGAACTACCGCCGCATGGGGGGCTCGTGACATGACGTCCGGCTGTGCACTGTCTGGGGATGGAATGTCAGCATTGATCACGATCATGGAAGACAGCAGTCCGCGATCTTGGAAAAGCCGGTGCGCAGGGGACGCGCAAACTCGAATTCATGCACGGCCGTTCACCACCACCACGCCACCGTTCGATCCGGAACCGTGATTCATAACCCTGCACTCGCTGCGGGTGTCGTTCACTCCTCGGCGGCCTTGCGCAGCACATCCTCGCGTCGGCCGAGCAGGACGACACGGTCCCCGCCGACGGCGAACTTCCGCGCGTCGCCAGTCCGATGCCGGTACCGCCTCCCGAAGACGATGACGCGGCGGAAGGGACGGCCATGATGCAGTGCCGTGTTGTGAGATGTCAGGCGTGTGGGTGCTGGCCGGGAGCTCGAGCCGCCCCTGAACCGGGGGCATTCGACCGGGACGCCGGGCCGGACGACGGGTGTCGGCGGACAACCATTGGGTCCCTCGCCCGTCCGGACGCAAGGTCAACCCACCGCCGCCTGGAGATGGCCCATCTCCAGGCGAGATCCGGGGGTTGAGGGGATCTGCTCCCCGCGCGAGCGGGGATGGTCGCCCATGACTGACCAGACGCCAAGCGGGCGCGAGGGATCACGGTGTCACTGCTCCTGAGAGCGCCCGCGCATCTTCCGGAGGATCTCATCGCGAAGCCGACTTCGATAGCTCCGGCCGTCGCGGACGAGTGCACCGAGCTCCTCCAGGTTCGCCAGGTGACAGGCCACCGACGCCAGGCTGCGCAGCCCGCGCTCCGGCGCCGGCTGCCGCACGGACAGCGCCTCGCCGCGGTCCTGGATGGAGTGGCGGATCGCGCGGAGGACCTCCTCCTCCCAAGCCGTTTCGCTGGGAACGCTCGCGTGGGCTGTATTGAGGTCCCGGGTCGTCTCTTGTGTCATCTGCGCCAGAAGAGGTGGTGCGTCACATCGCTCGGGCTGGGCACGACCTCCATGTGGAACCGGTCCAGCAACTGGTCGGGCGAGTCCCACAGTCGTAGCCCGTATCCGAGTTTCACCGGTGCGACGGCCACATGGAGGGTGTCGACAAGGCCGGCGTCGAGGAACTCCCGGATGGTGCTCACGCCGCCGCCGAGCCGGACGTCCATGCCCTGCGCGGCTTCTTGCGCCTGCGCCAGAACGGTGGCGGGGTCACCGTCCACGAAATGGAATGTGGTGTCGCCGAGCGTGAAGGATGGGCGCTTGTGGTGGGTCAGCACGAACACCGGCGTGTGGAAGGGCGGCTCGTCACCCCACCAGCCGCGCCATTCGTAGTCGCGCCACGGGCCGCGCTGGGGTCCGAACTTGTTGCGGCCCATGATCTCGGCGCCGATATTGTGGCTGAAGTCCCGGGTGAAGTAGTCGTCCAGGCCCCGGCTTCCTCCAGGCTCGGCGCGGTTGGGCCAGCCCGCCGTGGCGCCGGCCCAGGCGAAGAGCTTGCCCGGATCGATGTGGTGGCCGAAAGGCCGCTCCAGGCTCTGGTCCTCGCCGGCGGCGACACCATCGCTGGAGATCGTGAAGTTCTGTACTCGCAGCAGCTGATCCATGAGTTCCCTCATCAGGTCCTGTCGCATCCCCATAGGGCGATGCGTCCTCCACCAGGATGTCGAACGGGACGGGAATGGATCGACAGCGGCACCCACTTTCTTCCACAGCGCGCCCCGCGCGACCGTCGCCGGGGGTCGTCGGCCCGCCGGTACCGCGCGTGCGTCCAGTACGGCGATCCGGGAGGCAGTCGCTGCGGTGTCGAGGTCGACGCCAGGCCTGAACCACATCACCCGCATCCGGCAGGCCGCCGCCCCTCCCCCGCCGCCGGATCCCGCGGCACAGACACAACAGCCGGGCGAACCTCCCCCCCCCTCCATGACGCCTGGGTTCCGTCACAGCAAGACCTTGAGCGGCTGCCACCAGACTGAGCCCCCGATACACCGCCATGCACGGGGGCTCAGGAGCGCGCCGCCTTCCCGTATCCCTCGCGCAGGCGGCCGCTCGGGCGGCCCTCGTCTCCGAGCCCCGCCCCCAGGTAGTCCGGAACTGCTCAACGGCCGGATTGGTGATCCTCTCCAACCACCCCTCCAGGCCAACCCGGCAGCCGCCCACCACTCGGTTGGCGGGCACCCCGGTGGATCCCTTGATGAGCGCTGCTGTCCCACTGCGACGGTGGGGCCCGCCGCGATGAGCGACGTTTCCGCTACGCCTGCCCTGGACCGAAACGTTCTGACCCGTTCGGCTGAGCTGCCAGAGTTCCGGACGCTTCCGCGGTGCCGCCTTCGGCCTGCTGGGACGTGTCGACGAACTGTAGGGCAGCTGACCCGCAACTTGAGATGCGGATGCTGCTGGCGCAGTTCATCGACCGCGGCAAGAACTTGTTGTGCTGCCCTGCGGTCGACCAGGAGGGAGAAGTTGGCCAGCCAATGCTCTGCGGCCCGACGCCGACGGCCTGGGCCACCGGCTCAAGGGCCTGCTGGAGCAGCTCCGCGTCGGTCGTCTCGCGCCCATGGACGGCGGCGGCGATCATCTCCCGAGGCGGATCGCCTGCTCCTGTGTGCCGCCGCCGGTCTCGCGGTTCGCTTCTGCCAGGGACCGGATCTCCTCGTGCTCCGCCATGATCAGGCGGAACACGGCTTGTTCGTCGTGGTTGGCCTTGATGTTGTACTCCGCTGTGCCCTCCAGTGCCCGCAGTCGCTAGAGGAAGTGCTCCGCACGTTCGGCGAGCACCGCGGTCACCGTGTCTTTCGTCCCCCGAGACGCTGCCGAACCGCATCGGCAATCCCGTGCCCCCTGCTCCGGCTTCGTCAGTACACGCTGGTGAGCGAGGACATCACGGCGCTTGGGCCGCAGCTGATCGGGGCGTCGCTGACGATCACTGCCAGCTCGTCCCCGCCCAGCACGCGAACCGGCCGGGGCGGGTCTCCGACGCCGCCCCAATCCTCACGGAGACAGGTGTGAGGCGCGGATGATCCCGTAGGCGGAGATGCCCATCCCTCATTCCCTCCTCCTGCGCGCCGCCCGCTCGCCCTGCCGGTCGCGGCCCTCGTCACGTGCCTGCTGGAAGGAGTCAGAGATCGTCTCCGAGGCCCCGGACAGGGCGCCCTTGGTCTTGCCGCGGGCGCCGGACTGCGTGAGCTCTCCCGTGAGCTCCGTGAGCCCGGCCGGCCTGCGCGGCCCCGCTTCCAGGTCGAGGCGGTTGCACGCCTCTGCGAAGCGCAGGTAAGTGTCGACGCTGGCAACAACCACCCGCACGTCGATCTTGAGGATCTCGATGCCCACGAGGGATACCCGCACGAACGCGTCGATCACCAGCCCGCGGTCGAGAACGAGTTCCAGCACGTCGTAGAGGCCACTCGAACCGCCTCCTCCTCCGCCCTGCTGCGTCGCCACCGTCATCGCGACCAACCCCTTGCCGTCTTTCTCTGTGCGGTTCCGTCGGCGCCGTCCCTCGCTGCGACGCAGGCTTTCGGGTGCGAGTAGCCGCGTGCCCTGCGGCCAAACGCGCATCGGCGTGGGGGTCACCGTCTGGGCCACGCTTGCCGTTCCCGTCGTTCCCCGCTGTCCGAGGGCTGCCACACGGTCCTCGACCTGGCCCGACGGCTGGCCCGACCCGGTCTTCCTTTATCAGCGCATCACCGCGGCGGTTGAGGAACGCACGTGTACGCACGTCGGCGCACCGTACCCCCAGCGCCACACGGGCGCGGGCCCCACCGTTCCGGCCGGTGCACCAGCAGGCGGTGAAGCAGGACTCCGGACTGGCCTGGGCAACGACGCGCAGGGCGGCGAGGGCGGTCTCCGGCTGGTGGTGTCCGTGGGCCGGGGACGGCTCGGCTGAACCAGGCGCGGCCGTGCCTCAGGCTCTGGCGTTTGATCTGGTGAACACCGGTGGAGAATTCGGGTCCAGTGCCCGCAAGAGCCGTGAAGAAACCAGGTGAATCAGCCGTGTGCTCTTCGATTCGCCGGGCACCAGGAGCAACGGAGGTTGATAACTATGGTTCCCCTGCTTCTCGTTCTTCTGCTTGCTCTGATCCTCTTCGGCGCGGGCTTCGCGCTGAAGGCACTGTGGTGGATCGCCGTCATCGTGCTGGTCGTGTGGCTGCTGGGCTTCGTCATGCGCAGCGCGGACACCGGTGGCCGCAAGGGCCGCTGGTATCGCTGGTAAACCAGCCAACAGCAGCCGGCCTGTGGGCCCCCGGGGACACCCGGGGGCCCACAGACATGTCTCACTTCAGGACATCCCTTCCGACAAACCGTGTAACCACCACCTTCCCGGGCACCAGACCCCATAGCTGGGGCCCGGTGAAGCAGCGGAACCTGCCCTCCAACCACCGGACCCCAGCCACACCCAACGCCTCACACCGGCCGACCGCACTTGAGCGCGTGAAAGCACGAGAGCGGCCGATGACGCCGGGGCCGGGCTTGTCGGGGACGCTGTCAACGGCTGCTTCGGCCACCAGCGCGGGTGCTATCGGGCCGCGGGCGCGGTCGGCTACCGTGCTGCCGACCCGGCCATGCAGCAGACGCAGCACCGTTGGGCCCTACCGGCCTGCTTATGCTCGTCAGCGCTGCGTGGAGGGTGCGTGGGCCAGTGACAGGACGAGGAGGTCATCGCCCTCGGCCGCTGTGATCACGTGCCCTCGTTGTTCGAGAAGTCCAGACACCGCGGCCTGCACCATCGCCCGCATGCCATCGTTCGGTGCCCGGCCGGGCCTCTCGCCCGTCAGCGCCTGGAACTCGTCGGAGGCCGTCCATCTGATCAGCACGCCCTCAGGCATCTCGCTGACCTCAAGGCCTGGCCTGCCGGCTTCTGCCCCGGCGCTCAGATGGAAGCCCGCTTCGGCGAGAGCATGCCGGACCTGGTCGGCAAGCAAAGAGGGCGGCAGCATGGACCGCGCCTTCCCCGGATCAGACTGATCATGCGCGCCAGCCTCGCCGACTACGGGTCCGGGCGGCCGACGACGTCCCCAGCCGGATCATCGGCCAACGCGATCACCGCGGTGACGCGCTTGCCGACCGGCTCACGTCGCACTTCGTAGGCCTGGCTGACAGCGAGGGTGATCTCCAGACCGTGGCGCCCCACCCGCTCCGGGTCGGTGGCAGCCACATCCGGCAGGACCGGATCGCTGTCCCACACCGACACCCGCACCATGCCCGCACTGAGCTGCAGATCGAGCATGACCGGACCGGGTGCGTACTTCACCGCGTTCGTCACCAGCTCACTGACCACCAACTGCGTCATACCCAGCGCCCGCTCCGACACCGGCAGCCCGTGCACGGCCCGCACTTCGGTGAGAAAGCCCGTGGCCAGACGTCGCGCGTCCCCGATACAGGAGGAACCGCCGTCGTAGGCGGCGAACACCGCCGGCGGCTCGGTCCGCTGCGTCGTCTGTCCCTCATCCCCCACGGCCTGCTCCATGAGCCCGCCCCGTCTTTTGTGATCGTCACACGAAGTTCACGTTTTGCCCCCGCAGCATCGCACGCTCACCTGTCGCCTTCCCCACTTGGGGCTCATCCCGCCCGCAGAGCGCGGTTGACACGCAACGGCGGCTTGCGCTTGCGTGGGCGATGACGAGCATCGAAGCAGCGAGGACCGTCCCCATAGGGCAGGATGAGAACGTATGCGCCAGGCCCAGCTGACCGTCTCCCACCACGTGACCACTGACGGCGTACACGTCGTCCTCCTGGCCGGGGAAATCGACCACACCACCACCGATCTCTTCCGCCAGGCGCTCGCACCAGAGGGTGGCTTCGCCCGGCATACCGTCATCGACTTCCGCGCCGTCACCTTCATGGACTCCAGCGGCATCAACGTCCTCGTCGCCGCGAACAACGCCGCCCGCGCCGCCAACGGCTGGCTGCGCCTGGCCCACACCCCCAGGCCCGTGGCGCAAGTTCTGCACATCGTCGGCCTCGACGACGTCATCCGCCTCCACCCCACCCTCAACGACGCCCTCGCCGCGCAAATCGCCGCCTGACCCCCGGCTCCCCCGGCCGGCGCCGATGTCCTCATCACCTCGAGATTCCCTACCCGGGCGGGTCGGGAATCTCGTCGGGGCGCGATGCCGCCGCACGGCCGCGTCCAGCGCAAGGCCCACCGACTCCGCCAGTGGCTGCCCCAGCGCCCAGTCGATCACCATCTCAGCGACCGCGTGCAGCTTGATGTTCGTGTGCTGGGAAACCTCACGCAGCACCTCGAACCCGGCACCCGGCGGGATCCGGTGGACCGCGACAAGGACACCAATGGCCTGGCCGACCACCGCATGGAAGGCGGCGAATACTTGGAAGTCGTCGGCGAACGCCTTGACGAGCCGGGCGGTCCGGCCCGGCTCGCTCCTCCAGCCGGCTTCGCCGTCCAAGCGACCGAGGTCGGCCACGCCAGGGCTGCGCGGCAGCCGTCAGGGCTTCCGCCGGCGGGGACACAGGCTCTCGGGGGCCCCATGGCGTCCGCGCCGTCCGGTACGCCTGTGCGGTAGGCCGCGCACCGTGCGCGGCCTACCGCACAACGGCCCGCGCTATACGACGCCCTGCGCCGTCATCGCTTCCGCCACCCGCAGGAAGCCCGCGATGTTGGCGCCCAGGACGTAGTCGTCGGGGGTGCCTCCGTACATCTCGGCGGTGGTGCGGCACTGGTCGTGGACACCCCGCATGACGGCTGCCAGACGGGTCTCGGTCTGCTCGAAGGTCCACACGTCGCGGGAGGCGTTCTGCTGCATCTCCAGCGCGGAGGTGGCCACGCCGCCCGCGTTGGCGGCCTTGCCGGGACCGAACAGGACGCCCGCCTCACGGAAGACCTCGATCGCCTCCGGGGTGCACGGCATGTTGGCGCCCTCCACAACGGCCAGGACGCCGTTCTTCGCCAGCACCCCCGCTTCCTGTCCGCCCAGTTCGTTCTGTGTGGCACACGGCAGCGCGATGTCGCACGGCACCTCGAAGACCGAGCCCCGCTCGGAGAACCGCGCCGTGGGCTTGGCCTCCGCGTAGGCCGACAGGCGCGCCCGCCGCACCTCCTTGACCGTCTTCAGCAACTCCAGGTCGATGCCGTCCGCGTCGACCAGATAGCCGGAGGAGTCCGAACAGGCCACTACGGACCCGCCGAGCGCGTGCACCTTCTCGATCGCATAGACCGCCACGTTTCCCGACCCGGAGACCACGACCTTGCGGCCGTCGAGATCCTGTCCGCGCGTGGCCAGCATCTCCTGCGCGAAGTACACCGCACCGTAGCCGGTGGCCTCGGTCCGAGCCTGGGAGCCGCCCCAGGTGACACCCTTGCCGGTCAGGACTCCCGCCTCGAAGCGGTTGGTGATCCGCTTGTACTGGCCGAAGAGGTAGCCGATCTCTCGCCCGCCCACACCGATGTCCCCGGCGGGGACATCGGTGTGCTCGCCCAGGTGCCGGTACAGCTCGGTCATGAAGGCCTGGCAGAAACGCATGACCTCGTGGTCGCTGCGCCCCTTGGGATCAAAGTCCGAACCGCCCTTGCCGCCGCCGATTGCCAGTCCGGTCAGAGCGTTCTTGAAAATCTGCTCGAAGCCCAGGAATTTCACGATGCCGAGGTTCACGCTCGGATGGAAGCGCAGACCGCCCTTGTAGGGCCCGAGCGCGCTGCTGAACTCCACCCGGATGCCGCGGTTGACCTGTACCCGTCCCGCGTCGTCCACCCACGGCACCCGGAAGATCAGCTGCCGCTCGGGCTCGCACAGCCGCTCGGGAATCAACGCGTCGACGTACTCCGGATGCGCCTGCAAGGCCGGCGCCAGCGTGTGCAGCACCTCTCCCACCGCCTGGTGAAACTCGGTCTCACCGGCGTTGCGCCGGCAGACCTGTGCGTAGACGGCCTCGATGTGAGCACTGGGGTTCATGCGCGCCTGCTCTCCTGTGATCCGCCAGGCACTCACCTTCGTCCAGCGTGCCTGGCCGCTGTCCTGTCAACGAATACGGACGACAGGAGTCGCTGTGTCAGCGAGGAAGGTCACCGATATGAGTTCCGGCGGCCGCCTTTCTCGCCGCGCGGGTGAAGTCCGCAGGCCGACAAGGGCCTGCAGGGCGGCGACAGGCTCGCCCCGCGCATCGTCCTGGGCGCCCTCCTCGCCTTGTGGACGGCGCGCCGTGCCCCCTGCCCCTTGCCGGACGTGCAGCGCCGTGGCCGCCCTGGCGCGCGATCACCGGCCCTCGCCTCGTCCCTCTCGTCCGGGCGGGCGCCCCCAGCGAGAACCCGCAGCGAGAACCGGGCGGCCCTGGTCGAGCGACGGAGACCGCCGCAGCGCGGTCAGGTCCGGCGGTCAGCCGGCGAACCCCCCGTTGCTCTTCAGCAGCTGTCCGTTGATCCACTGACCGCGCGGTGAGCACAGGAACTCCACGAGGTGGGCCGTGTCCTGCGGGCTGCCCAGCCGTCCCAGCGGCGTCTGCCGCACCACCTGGTCTCGCATGTCGTCGGACATCCACCCGGTGTCCACCGGCCCCGGGTTGATCACGTTGGCGGTGATCCCGAGCGGGGCGAGTTCGTGGGCGGCGGCCAGCGTGATGCGGTCCAGCGCGCCCTTGCTGGCCCCGTAGGGCACGTTCCCGACGGTGTGGTCACTGGTGAGGCTGATCACGCGTCCGGTTCCGCGGACTCCCTGGAAGCGACGACCGTACTCGCGGATCAGCAGCCAGGTGGCGCGTGCGTTCACCGCGAAGTGGCGGTCGAAGCTTTCCAGGGTGGTGTCGAGCAGGCCGGAGTCGACCGACTCGCAGTGGCACATCACCAGGGCGGTGACGTCGCCGAGGCGGCGCTGGACCTCGTCGAAGACGCGCTCCGGAGTATCTGGATCGGCGAGGTCCGCCTCGACGGCCGCCGTCTCGGCGCCCCGTTCCGCCAGGGTCTTGGCGATGGTGTCCGCGGCATCAGCCTCGACACCCCAAGCCATCCGCGCGTCGTACGGCGTCCAGTACGTGAAGGCGACGTTCCAGTTTGCCTGGGCCAGCCGACGGGCGATGCCCGCGCCGATCCCGATGGAGCGGCCGACTCCGGTCACCAACACGACCGGCCTGGCGGCACCGGACACGGGCTTCTCTCCTGCGGTCGTCACAAGGTGTCATCGTTCGACCCACGGTGCGGACTTGGCAACCGATATTCCTTCAGCCGATCCGCAGGTCTCGGCAATGGCTCGTACGGCACCTGGGCATTCCGCTCCATGATTCCGGCCCTGGCGTCGTCCCACAGCTTTCCCTGAGGGCTGCTGCACAAATGACGATGCCCAGACGCGCAGCGGTTCAGCGTCGACCGCGCCCGGCACCACGGCGTGAGGAGAGAGACCCACCTGCGGTGTGGACGAGCCAGCCCACCACGGCGCCGACCACGTACCAGAACAGGTCGAGTGCGTTGAAGGTGGTACCGAGCACGAGCCGGGCAAGGTCGCTGCGTTGCGAGAGTTCTGCCGGCACCTGACTGAGCTGCAAGAACTCGACCGCACAACTGACGGCCAGCGCGCTTCCAGCGGCCGTCAGCGGCGTGACCCGCGGTGCCACCAGAACGACGATGGTGAAGATGAGGATGGTGTACAGCGCGTCTCCGCCGTACTTGGCCACGCCCCCTGACACCCCTGCCCTGAGTCCCAGCCCCGCAACGACGGTCAGCAGCGCCGCGCCGACGGCCAGCAGACGGGTTCGTATCTGGCCGACGTCGCCGTCATGGGTTTCGGAGATTCGAGCCACGAGGCAATACTGCCCGAAGGCCGGTGCCCGCGGTGGAGAACACCGCAGGTAGCGCGCAGGGCGCCGTCGTACGCCCCCGCTGCACCGCTCCCCGGTACACGAAGGAGCCGACCGCCAGGCCGAGGATGCCCGGCCCGAAGCGTTCCGTCGCTGAAGTCCCGGTGGCCACAGGCCTGTTCGGCCAGGTGCGGGGATGTGTTCGCCGTGAGGCAGTGATCGATGTCGGCGACCACGTTGCAGCGCCAACCGCTGTACCTGTGTACCAAGGTCGAACTGCTCCGGCGGGGCTCAGATCTGTTGGTCGTTGCTGTGGCGGCCGAGGCCGCGGCCGAAGCGTTCGGAGATGGCGGGCATCAGGCTCTCGCCGTCGGCCGGGCGGTCCAGGCCGAAGACGTAGCCGGGGAAGTCCAGGTTCTTCTGTACCGCCCAGATCCCTTCGTGGTCCCCCGGCGAAAGGATGCGCACCGGGTCGCCGACGGCGACCCAGCCGATCGGCACCATCGAGTCGGCGGGCAGCACGGTGCGCAGATGCACGATGCCGTTGATCCGCACCTCGGAGCGGGTTCCGATCCGTGCTCCGTTGAAGACGCGGCTGCCGGTGGCCAGGAAGACCTCGTCCTCGACCCGGCAGCCGGTCAGGTAGGAGGTGGGGCCCACCAGGACCTGCCGTCCCAGAATCAGCGGATCCCGTCGGGTACCACGCAGGACCGCGTTCTCCATCACGATGCTGCCCTCGCCCAGCTCCACCGGCCCGCCCTCGGCGGTGAGCACCGCACCGAACAGCACCCGGCACCCGGCCCCCACGCGCACGTCCCCGCACAGCGTGGCGGTCGGAGCAACATAGGCCGTGGGGTGGACCGTCGGCGAACAACCCTCATGAGCGATCAGCATGGCCGCGATCATGCCGCGCCCTGGGCGCCGGCACACACCATTGCACCAGGCAAGACCCGCGCCGGGCCTGGCTGAGTAGGTGCGAGAGGGTGTTCTGCTGGACTTCGTCGGACTTGGCTTGGGGCCGACGTCCAGGGCTGGTGGTGACGACCGGCTGGGCTTCGTGTTCCTGTTGGCGTTCTCGACGTCCCGTCATGGGGTCTCGGAGTGGGTCAACGCGTTGATGTGTTGGGCGAATTCGGTACGTTGCCGGTCGGTCAGCGTGGCGTAGAGCGGCGCCTGCAGTTCGTCGGTGAGTTGCTCGGCACGCTGCCATAGGGGAATGAGGGTTGTGGCAACGGGATATGGCTCTTGCCAGCCGTAGTGGGTCGCCTGCTCGACGCCGAGGTTGACGACCATTGCCTCTCGGGCGCTCAGTCCGCACAGGCGCACCGCCGCCAGATGGCAGGCGCCACGGTGTTCCCGCAGCACGTGTATGCGCTGCATCGCCGCACCGACCAGGTCGTCGCCGGAGCAGGGTTGCGCGCGCCAGCCGGCGAAGAGAGGCAGCGCGTCGGCGTCGGCGGCGTCGATCAGCTTCTGTGCCAGGCGGTTGAAGCGTTCCACGTCGACATCGGCGGGGATATGGGCGCGCCCCCACGTCCGGACGGCCTGTGCATAGCAGGCGGCGGCTTCCTCCGGCGGCATCACGGGCCGTCCCGCCCGCCAGCCGGCGGTGACCAGATCGGGGCCGAGGAAGCCCTGTACCGCTTGGACCACCGAGGCCGGTGCCTCGCCGAGCACCCCGAACCGGCCGCGGCAGTAGAAGCCGCGCCCTGGGGGAAAGCCGGCGCGCAGTCCGACGGCGGCGGTCGCCTCGTCAGACATGAACTCGTCACCGAAATCGTGGATGGGCCGGGCAACCGCGGCGATGCAGTCGAAGATCTCCATGTGCCGAAGGTCGCTCACCGCGACTCGGTAGGTCAAGGGGATGATTTCTTAGGTGACCCTTTAGGTAATCTATCGAGTCATGCTGGATATCCGCCGTCTGCACATGCTCAAGACCGTCGCCGCCCGCGGCTCCATCGCCGCGGCCGCCCAGTCACTGGCGCTGTCCGCCGGAGCCGTGTCGCAGCAGCTGTCCGCGCTGCGGCACGACGTGGGAGTCGATCTGCTGCGCCCCGACGGGCGAACCGTGGCACTGACGGAGGCGGGCCGGGTGCTCCTCGAACACGCCGACCGGATCCTCGCCGCCGTGCGGGAGGCCGAGAGCGCCGTCGAGGCGGTCAAGGGCACGGTCGGCGCCACCGCCACCCTCGCCGCGTTGCCGTCGACCGTCGCCCGGCTCGTGGCCCCCGCGCTGACCGCACTGGGCTCGCATCACCCGCAGCTCACCGTGACCTGTCTCATCACCGACCAGGCGCAACTGCGCGAACTCACGCTCGGCACCGTCGACGTGGTGCTGGGGCAGCGGTATCAGCACCTGCCCGACGTCACTCCCCGGGGCATCGAGGTCTCCCCCTTGCTCGACGATCCGCTGCTCGTCGTCACCGCGGCCGACCAGGGCTACGAGCGGCCCGTCGCCCTGCGCGAACTGGCCGCGCACAGCCTCGCCGTGCCGCCGCCGACCACGGACTGCGGCCAGGCCATCCTGCACGCCTGCCACCAGGCCGGCTTCACACCCACGACGCGCTACGTCACGGCCGACATCACCGCCCAGCTCTCCCTCGCACGGGCCGGCCTCGCCACCGCGCTCGTCCCCCGGACGGCCATCGACCCGGCCACACCCGGAATCCGCACAACGCCCATCGAGGACCGTCCGATCCTGCGCCTGCTGTTCGCCGCTACACGCCACACCGAGACCGCGAACCCGACGACGACGGCCGTCATCGCGGCACTGCGCACAGCTGCCGGCCCGGCGGCTGCCCCCCGAGAGTTCGACCCAGTAGGAACGGTCGAGGCAGCACACTCCGGCAGCCTCGTCGGCGGACATGAGTGCCCTGGTCCCTGTGACCTAAAGGGAGGAAGTTCTCGAACAGGTCGCGGTTCTCGCCGTACCGGCGTCGCCGAGGGAGACGGTGCGCGGCCCGTTCCGCAAAAGGAAGGGGCGACATCGGAGCCATGGACGACGACGACCGCGTCCGCGGCGAGGGTGACGCGGCTCACACAGATGGCTGTCACGTATGCGCGGGCTCATCTGTCCCATGGGCGTCCTCGCAGTCGTGACAACCAACGGAGTGATCCGTATGAACACCGAACACCGCATCGTCGTACTCGGCGCCGGCTATACCGGCATGCTGGCCGCGATCCGCCTGGCCCGTCGTACCCGTCGGTTGAGCACCCGGATCACTCTCGTCAACCCTTCGGCGCGGTTCACCGAACGGCTGCGGATGCACCAGATCGCGGCCGGCCAGGAGCTGGCCGAGTACCGCATCCCCGACCTGCTGGCCGGTACCGGTGTCGCGTTCGTACAGGGCTGGGCCACCGCGATCGACTCGCGGGCGCGCAACGTATCCGTGGACACCGGCCGGGCCGGTCCCGCCGTCCTGTCGTACGACACCCTCGTCTACGCCCTCGGCAGCAGCACCGACACGAGCGTGGTCCCCGGCGCCGAGCACGCCTTCACCCTCAACGACCCCCACACCGCACACGAGTTCGCCGCACGGCTGCCTGCCCTGGCCGCCGCCGGCGGCACCGTGGCGGTCTGCGGCGGCGGCCTGACAGGCATCGAGTCCGCGGCCGAGATCGCCGAAAGCTACCCCGGCCTCGAGGTCACCCTGGTCAGCCGGGACGTGCTCGGCGCCATGATGGGCGAGCGGGCGCGCACGTATCTGCATCACGCCCTCGATCGGCTGGGCGTGAACGTCCGCCCCGGTGCGACCGTCACCAAGGTGCTGACCGACGCCGTCGAGCTGGCCGACGGCGAGCTGCTGCCCAGCGGCCTCACCCTGTGGACCACCGGCGTGCGCGTTCCGCAACTGGCCGCCGAGTCCGGTATCGCGACGGACGCACGCGGCCGGGTCGTCGTGGACACCGGCCTGCGCTCGGTGTCGCATCCAGAGGTCTACGCGGTCGGTGACGCCGCCGCCGTACATCAGGCGTGGGGCCCGATCCACGGGACCTGCCAGAGCGGCCTGCCCACCGCCCAGTACGTCGCCGACGCCCTCGCGCGCCGACTGCGCGGAAAGAAGGCAAAGCCGTTCCGGTTCGGATACTTCCACCAGCCCGTCAGCATCGGACGGCAGGACGCGGTCATCCAGTTCACGTACGCGGACGACAGTCCGCGACGCTGGTACCTGAAGGGGACGTGGGCGATCCGGTACAAGGAGACGGTCAGCGGCAGCCCGGTGAAGCTCTACCGGCTGAGCAGGCGCATGAACGTCAGCGCCACCCTCTCCAGGGGCGGCCGCGCCACCCGCAGGCCCGCAAGCCCGGTGCCGACGCCGTGACCGCAGTCATCTTGCCGCCCCGTACGGGTCGCTGGGATCATGGAAGGGTGTGTGACGTGGAGGGTGAGCAGTACGTCGGCCAGGACCCGTTCACGGAGCATCATCGGCTGCTGTTCGGCACCGCCTACCGGCTGCTGGGCAGCGTCGCCGACGCCGAGGACGTGTTGCAGGACGCCTGGCTGGCCTGGCAGGGCGCGGACCGCGCCACGGTCCGCAACCCCCGCGCGTACCTGGTGCGTATGGTCACCAATCTCGCCCTCAACCGGCTCACCTCGGCCCGCGCCACCCGCGAAAGTTACCTCGGGCCCTGGCTGCCCGAGCCGCTGCTGACCTCGCCGGACATCGCTGATGACGCCGAACTGGCCGACACCGTCTCCACCGGTCTACTGGTGGTGCTGGAGACGCTGGCACCGCTGGAGCGGGCGGTGTTCGTGCTCCGTGAGGCGTTTGCCTTCTCGCACGCGGAGATCGCAGAGATCCTCGAGCGGCCGGAGCCGACCGTCCGGCAGATCGCCCGCCGGGCCCGTCAGCACGTGCATGCCCGCCGTCCCCGCCACGACACCGACACCACGCAGCACCAGGAGATCACCGCGCGCTTCCTGACGGCCTGTGCGGGCGGCGACCTGAACGCCGTGCTGGAGCTGCTCGCCCCGGACGTCGTGGCCTGGTCCGACGGCGGCGGCAAGGTCACGGCGGCCCGCCGACCGCTGCACGGCACCGACCACGTGGCGCGCTGGGTGATCGGCACACTGGCCAAGCCCGTGTCGACCGGCGTGGCACTCGAACCGGCCACGATCAACGCAGAGCCGGGTCTGCTCATCACCCTGGGCGGCCGACCCATCGGCACCGTGTCACTCGACGTGAACGACGGCCTGATCCAACACCTGCGCTTCCAGCTCAACCCGGACAAGCTGCGCGGCGTGCAAGAAGGCCGCCAGGACGGCGAGGCCTGTTCCCTGGGACAGTGATCAGCACGGTCTGCAGGGGCGGGCGAGGTCGACGCCCACTTCACCCTCGCCGTGAGGCGGAAGCTGATGATCAAGCCAGCGAAAAGACGCTATGCGGACCTCGGCCGTGGACTCGCGCCGTCAGGTCATGCTGC
Source organism: Streptomyces sp. NPDC058295 (assembly GCF_042880655.1). Lineage (NCBI taxonomy): Bacteria > Bacillati > Actinomycetota > Actinomycetes > Kitasatosporales > Streptomycetaceae > Streptomyces > Streptomyces sp. NPDC058295. The sequence goes on along the minus strand of NZ_JBHVYO010000020.1, from coordinate 61,872 downwards.
CGCACCCCGCGCCCGCTGGTACGGGTTGGCAGTCCACGACGCGAGGAAGCGCAGTCCGTCATGGGACGGGGTCCCGGGCTCCGCGGTCAAGACCACAAGCTGCTGCGCGGGGTCGGCCGTGCAGGTCAGGCTGTCCCAGTCGAGGGTGAGGTCACCGGCGAGCGGGTGCCGCAACCTCTTCGTGCCGACCCGCAGGCCGGGCATTTGGCGGCCTGCCCACCACTGCCGGAAGTCGGCGTCGGTCACCGACAGCTCTCCGACCAGTGCGGTGAACTCGCGATCGCCGGGGCACTTGACGGCCTCCATGCGTAGTTGGGCGACGCAGGTCCGGGCGATCGTCCTCCAGTCGAGGTAGAGCTCCCGGAAGGCGGGGTCAGTGAAGAGTAGCCGGGCGTAGTTGCGCTTCTTGTCCGGAACCCGTTCGAAGTCGGTGAGGAGAGCCGCTGCCATCGCGTTCCACGCCAAGATGTCCATGCGACGATCCAGGACGAGCGCGGGGGTCGCGCTCAGTTCGTCCAGGAGACGCCTGAGTTGGGGCTGGACCTTCTGCGCCGGTCTGCGGCGCGGCGTGCGCTCATCTTTCGCGGCCAGCGCGAACAGGTGGTCACGCTGGTCGTCGTCGAGGTGCAGAACACGGACGAGAGCTGCGAGCACCGACCTCGTCACAGGGGCACGCCCCTGCTCCAACCGCGCGTAGGAGTAGCTGCTGATCCCCGCGAGGTGGGCGACCTCCTCACGGCGCAGCCCCGGTACCCGTCGGGGCGCTCCAAACTCGGGCAGGCCCACCGTTCGCGGACTGAGTTGCGCCCGGCACGCCTTGAGGAATTCTCCCAGTTCAGGCGAATATTCATTCATGTACATGGCATTCAGTGTCGCAGTATTCACCTGCGAAATCAGGGGGAGAGTTTTCTCCCAGGTCTGGTAAACATCTCTTTCTTCCCAAGTCGGCGGGGCCGGATCAGAACGTCAGGCCAGTCGACCTGATCGGCCGCGGGCCCGCCGAGCCGACCTGATGCCCGGCACCTTCTCGAATCGGTCAGCAGGACGGATGCAAGCGGATTCCACGCCAGGATGTCCAACGGCGGCCGATCACCACGCCGGGAGTCACGGTGAGATCGTCGAGCAGGCGGCGTGACTGCGCATGCACCTTCGGTGCGGCCCCGGCGGCCTGGTCGGGCCGACCGTCGGCCGGGCCAGCTCGAACAGGTGGTCGCGCTGGTCGTCGGCCAGACGCAGGACCTGGGCGAGTGCGGCCAGCACTGACGCGGACGGCTGGACGCGGCCCTGCTCCAGCCGGGTGTAGTAGTCGGTGCTGATGGCGGCGAGAGGGGCGACCTCCTCCCTGCGCAGGCCAGGCACCCGCCGGCCACCGGTGTCGGGCAGGCCGACTGTGCGCGGGCTCAACTCGGCCCTCCGCAGCTTGAGGAATTCTCCCAGCTCGTTCGGATGCGCGTCGCTGGCCATGCCAGCCAGTGTCACACCGCTCGGTCCGCACAAGGGGGGTAAGAATCCCTCCCCTGGATAAGTGATACCCAGGGTGGAATTCTCCCCTTTGCGGATTCCCGTGGAGGTGGCAGGGTCAATGGCGTGTTCGGCGATCAGAGGCGGCCTACGGAGAGCATCCACCCGAACAAGCGGGACGGCCCACCCCCGGGTCAGAATTGCTTTCCCACGGCACCGATATCGCGTATTTCCATGCTGCAGGCGGAGGAGGCGAGTGAGAACAGTGCGGACGGATGTCACCTTCGTCAGCAATGGCCTGACGCCGACCGGTCACCGGCACACTCCCGAATCCCGCGCCGGACATCCGCTGCCCGCGATCGTGGTCATACACCCGTGGGGTGGGGTTCAGGAGCAGCCCGCCGGACTCTACGCCCGGCGTCCGACCGAGGCGGGCTTCGCCGCCCTCGCCTTCGACGCCGCTCACCAGGGCGCAAGTGAAGGCGAACGCCGTTTCCTGGAGCACCCCGTCCAGCGGGCCGGGGACATCAAGAGCGCCGTCAGCTACCTCAGCACCCGGAAGGACCTCGCTCCCGACCGCCTCGGCGCGCTGGGCATCTCCACCAGCGGCCACGCGGTGTACGCCGCCATGAGCGACCATCGCATCAGGGCTGTCGGCACGGCCAGCGCCGCCTGCCTCGGCAGCCTGCTGCGCGTCCGGCTCGGTGGCGGTCAGGACCCGGCCGCCTTCCGCGATCCAGTCGCCTGCGCCGGCCTGCTCCGCGTGGCCGAGGCCCTCGGCGAACCCACCGTCCTCGAACAACATCGTGCCCGAGGAAGTCGACGAAACGACACCGGACCATCTCCGGCAGGGCACGAGTGCTATCGCACCGCACACGGTGCGCACCTGCGCTGCGAGAACGCGTGGGTGCTGCGCAGAGTCGACCAGATCGCCCAGTCCGACTCCTTCGCCGGCATCGAGCTCCTCGCACCGCGCCCGCTGCTGATGATCGTGGGCAGCGAGGCCTCCACTGCCCACGCCGGCCGAACGGCCGTCGAACGCGTCGGGGTGCCGACGGAGTTGTTCTGGATCGACGGTACGTCCCGCTTCGACCTACACGGCGAGGACGAGTACGTTTCCCCGCCCTCGCCGAGGTCACCTAGTTCTTCGGTGAGCGCCCGTCCCGCCACCCGGTTCAAGACCGAGCGGCCTGAATCCCCCCGCACACAGGCAAGGAGCACCACCTGATGTCAGAACGGAAGAAGTTCGCGCCGCCGGCGATCCAGGAGTTCGCCCCCAAGCTCGCGGAGGTGACCGACACCGTCCTGTTCGGCGACATCTGGGAGCGGCCGGGTCTGTCTCCGCGCGACCGCAGCCTCGTCACCGTCACCGCTCTCGCCGCCCTGTACCGAACCGACCAGCTCGGATTCCACCTCGGCAAGGCGCTGGAGAACGGCGTGACCAAGGACGAGCTGGTCGAGGCCATCACCCATCTGGCCTTCTACGCCGGATGGCCCAACGCCATGACTGCGATGACCCAGCTCGAGGAGATCGTGGAGAAGTCCGACCAGTCCGGCTGATACTCCTCCGCCCCCACACACCCCCACAACCCGGGCTCCCCCCACCTCGCCGCCGCGTGGTCCGGCGGCAGCACCACACCGGAGGAACGACACACCATGGAACTGCTGAAGCGGCCTCCCACCATGAAGCTCCCGGCCGAGTGGTTCACCGGTGACGCCTACGCCGACGTGATCCACCGCGGTGAGGAGCCCTCGCGGATGCGGTCCAATCTGGTCCGATTCGCTCCCGGAGCCCGCACCGCCTGGCACTCCCACGCTCTTGGCCAGACCCTCCACATCGTCGAAGGCGTCGCCCTGGTGCAGTCCCGTGGCGGCGACATCATCGAGGCCCATCCCGGCGACGTCATCCACACACCCCCGGGTGAGGAGCACTGGCACGGTGCCGCGCCCGACCAGTTCATGGTCCATCTCGCGCTGTGGGAGACGGACGACACCACCTGGCTCGAACACGTCCCGGACGACGACTACAACGGCCCGCGCGTCAGCACCCGTACCCACCCCTGACGCCAAGACAGACCGAAAGGAACTGGGGAGCCATCATGCGAGCAACCATCATTCACGCGCCTGGGGACATCCGGGTGGAGAACGCCCCCGAGCCGAAGATCGTGGCGCCCACGGACGCGGTCATCCGCACCGTCGCCACCTGTGTGTGCGGCTCCGACCTGTGGAGCTACCGCGGCATCAACCCGGTCAACGAGCCGCAGCCGATCGGCCACGAGTACGTCGGCATCGTCGAAGAGGTCGGCAGCGACGTCTCGGCCGTGAAGCCCGGTCAGTTCGTCATCGGCTCCTTCATCGCCTCCGACAACACCTGCCCGATCTGCCGGGCCGGCTATCACACCTCCTGTCTGCACCGGGACTTCCCCAACGGCTGCCAGGCCGAGTACGTCCGCGTCCCCCTCGCCGACGGCACCCTGGTCGCCACCCCGGAGCAGCCGGCCGAGGAGCTGATCCCCAGCCTGCTGACGCTCTCCGATGTCATGGGCACCGGCTGGTACGCCGCCACGGCGGCCGAGGTCCGGCCCGGTTCGACGGCCGTGGTCGTCGGTGACGGCGCGGTGGGCCTGTGTGGGGTCATCGCCGCCAAGGAACTGGGCGCCGGGCGCATCATCGCCATGAGCCGGCACGAGTCCCGGCAGAAGCTGGCCCTGGAATTCGGCGCGACCGACATCGTCGCCGAACGCGGCCAGGAAGGCGTCGCCCGCGTCAAGGAACTGACCGACGGCATCGGCGCCGAGTCCGTCCTCGAATGCGTAGGCACCCAGCAGTCCATGCACCAGGCCCTGCAGTCCACCCGCCCCGGCGGCAACGTCGGCTTCGTCGGCATGCCGCACGACGTGCAGATCGACGGCCAGGAACTCTTCTTCTCCCACGTCGGTCTGCGCGGTGGTCCCGCCCCCGTGCGCGCCTACCTTCCCGACCTGATCGAGCGCGTCGTCGACGGCCGTATCAACCCGGGCAAGGTCTTCGACCTCACCCTGCCCCTGGACGAGGTCGCAGAAGGTTACAAGGCCATGGACGAGCGCCGCGCCATCAAGGCATTGCTGCGCCCGTGACCTGAAGCCCGGGCGGTGGTGGGCGCCGATCGACGGCTCCCACGCCGCCGGCCCCGACGAGCGGCCACTCGGCCGCCTACCCGTCGCGGCCGCCAGACAGAACGGACCGACAGCCATGACCAGCGAGGCGATCGCCACCGTCGAGGCGTACTTCGAGGCCTTCGGCACACGTGACATGGAGCGCGTGCTCTCCCACTTCACCCCCGAGGCGACCTGGACGATTCCGGGTGATCCGGCGCTGACCCCGTGGGCCGGGAGCCGCACCGGGCCGGAGGAGATCCGGCAGTCCCTCACCGCGTTCTTCGCCGCCGTCGAGCCGCTCGCGTTCGAGCTGGGCACCATGGTGGAGGCCGACGGACGGGTCCTGGCACCGGGCTGGTACTCCTCCCGGTTCCACCCCTCGGGACAGGTACTCGAAAGCGAGATGATCCTGCGTTTCACCGTCGCCGGCGGACTGATCAACGACTATCGCGTTTTCGAGGACTCACTCGGAATCACCCGTACCCACCTCGGTGACCCGCTCACCAGCACTCCCGGCTGACCACGAGTCCTCCGGCACCCTTCCCCCCCAGCGGCGCCGCCTTACGCCTGGCCCGGCCTCAGGAGTTCCCGCTTGGCCGCCCCGCCCGCCGCCTCCTCGACCGGAGAACACCGATGACGAAATGGACGAACGACGAGCTCGACCGCATCGCCGCGGCCGACGAGTTGGAGATGGCGCCGCGCCGCGATGACGGCACACTGCGGGGTCCGGTGCCGGTCTGGGTCGTCCGCGACGGCGACGATCTGTACGTCCGTTCCTTCCGCGGTACGGACGGCGGCTGGTGGCGCACGGCCCGCGCCGGCCACGAGGGGCACATCCGCTCGGGAGGCGTCGACAAGGACGTCACCTTCGTCCAGGTGGCGGACTCCGAGGTCGACGACCGCGTAGACACCGCGTACCGCACCAAGTACGGCCGCTTCGGCGGCGCGTACGTCAACCCCTTGGTCGCGGCGCGCTCCACGACACTGCGACTGGTGCCCCGATGACCGAGACGATCCCGGTGGAAGCCGCTGAGCCACCGCCGACAGCCAGTCCCGCACAGGAGTAGGCACCATGCTCGGTCTCGAACTCGTTGTCGTCCTGGGTGCGGCCGTGCTGGTGGGCAACGTTCTGGGGCAGCGCTTCCACGTCGCGCCGCCCGTCGTGCTGCTCGTCGTGGGCGCGCTCATCGGCCTCGTCCCGGCCGTCCGCCAGACCCAACTCCCGCCCGAAGTAGTGTTGTTGCTCTTCCTTCCCGTGTTGCTGTACTGGGAGAGTCTGACCACCTCGATGCGGGAGATTCGTACGAACCTGCGCGGCATCGTCCTGCTGAGCACGGTCCTGGTGATCCTCACCGCAGGGGCTGTGGCGATCGCCGGGCACGCGCTGGGACTGCCGTGGGGACCGGCGTGGGCCCTGGGCGCGGCCGTCGCTCCCACCGACGCCACCGCGGTCGGCGCACTGGCCGGCTCCCTCCCCCGACGCCAGATCACCGTGCTGCGCGCGGAAAGCCTCGTCAACGACGGCACCGCGCTGGTCATCTACGGCCTGGCGGTCGGTATCACCGTCGGCGAGGAACACCTGACACTGCCGCACGTCGGAGCGCTGTTCCTGCTGGCCTACGGCGGAGGGGCCGCGGTCGGAGTGGCGGTCGCCTGGGTCAACATGAATCTGCGGCGCCGGCTGGACGATCCCCTGCTGGGCAATCTCGTCATGATCCTGGCGCCGTTCACGGCGTATCTGCTGGCCGAACAGATCCACGCCTCCGGTGTCCTCGCGGTCGTCGTGAGCGGCCTGATCATGGCCCAGGTGGCTCCGAGCCTCATCCGTGCCGATCACCGCCGTCAGGCACTGGCCTTCTGGCCGCTGGCCACCTTCATCATCAACGGCACCCTGTTCGTCCTGGTCGGAGTGGAGCTGCAGTACGCGCTGCGCCATCTGAGCCGATCCGACCTCCAACATGCCCTGATCGCGGTCGGAGCGATCAGCGTGGTCCTGGTCGCGGTCCGGTTCGCTTTTCTGTTCTCCTCCGCCTACCTGATCCGCGTGATCGACCGGCGTCCCGAGCAGCGGCTGCGGAGAATGAGCGACCGGGCACGAGTGGTCAGCGGCTTGGCCGGCTTCCGGGGCGCTGTGTCGCTGGCCGTGGCGCTCTCCGTTCCGGAGAACCTCGACTCGGGTGAGTCGTTCCCCGGCCGAGCGTTCATTGTCTTCGTCACCTCGGGCGTCATCGTGGTGACCCTCGTGGTGCAGGGGCTGCTGCTACCGGGCGTGGTGCGCTGGGCCCGGCTGCCGCCCGACACGTCCGTCGACGAGGAGCAGGTCCTCGCCGAGACGACGGCGACCGAGGAAGCCATCAAGGCGCTGCCCCGGCTCGCCGTTGACCTGGGCACGACCCCGAAGGTCATGGAGTGGCTGCGCCAGGAGTACGAGGCCAACCTGGCGACCGCACGAGCGAGGGGTGCCGGCACCCACGACGATCCGGCCCTGCTCCACAACCGCCACTACACCGAGCTCCGCCTCGCTCTCATCGCCACAAAGCGTGCGACCGTCGTCCGCCTGCGCGACGAGTCGCAGATCGACGACACCGTGCTCCGCCGTCTCCAGGCGGCCCTGGACAACGAAGAGGTCCGGTTGGCCGGAGGCGAGCAGGTGGAGTAGGCCGCTCGCGGTATGTGCCCTGACGACGCGAGCCCCACGAGAAGGAATCCCGCTGCCGTGTCCTCCAGCCTCATCGATGTCCACGCCCACATGCTTCCCGACTTCTACGTCCAGCAGGCGACGGCGGCAGGCCACGCCCACCCCGACGGCATGGGCGGCTGGCCGTCATGGTCCGTGCAAGCCCATCTCGATCTGATGGACCGCAATGGCATCGAGACCGCGATGCTCTCCATGTCCTCCCCCGGTGTGCACTTCGGCGACGACAAGGCGGCCCGCCTCCTTGCCCGGCGCGTCAACGAGTACACCGCCGAACTGACCCGGGACCACCCGGGCCGTTTCGGCAACTTCGTGTCGCTTCCGCTGCCGGACGTCTACGGTGCGGTGGAGGAGATCGCCTTCTCCTTCGACGAACTCGGCTCCGACGGCGTGGCGTTGCTGACTCACACCCACGGGGTGTACCTGGGCGACCAGCGCCTCGACCCGGTCTTCGCGGAGCTCGACCGGAGGCGGGCGGTGGTCTTCCTGCACCCCACCTCACCCGCGTGCTGGGAACAGTCGGCGCTCGGCAGACCGCGTCCGATGGTCGAGTACATCTTCGACACGGCTCGAACCATCACGGACCTGGTGTTGGCGGGCGTCCTGACGCGTTACCCGGACATACGGGTGATCGTCCCGCACTGCGGCGGCGCGATTCCCGTCCTGGCCGACCGCATCAACGAGTTCATGAGCCTGTTCCTGCACGCGCGGCAGTCGCCCAGCCCCGACGCGGTGCAGCAACTCCGCGGTCTGTACTACGACATGGCGGGCACAGCCTTCCCACGCCAGGTCCCCGCATTGCTGAGGCTCGTCGACCCTGACCGCGTGCTCTTCGGCAGCGACTACTGCTGGACGCCCGCGCCGCTGGCCGACGCCCACATCGCGGCGATCGACGCGGCCGAACCACCGGCGCAGGACACGACATGGCGATCGCTCACGACGGCGAACGCCAAGCGCCTGTTTCCGCGGACAACGCGGTGAACCGCAGTACGCCGGCCCTCAGCGCGATCACGCGAAGGAAAAGCAACTCGCGACAACACCGGATGCGGCGGCGGCCTGCCTATGGCCTGAAGCCCCACCCACCGGCATTGACAGCAACGAGGAGGAAGAATGCACACCCGAACGCTCGGACGCGACCTGCATGTCTCCGCCATCGGTCTCGGCGTCATGGGAATGTCCCAGAGCTACGGCCCCAATCCCGGCGATCGCACCGACATGATCGCCGTACTGCGTGGCGCCGTAGACCGCGGAGTCACGTTCTTCGACACCGCGGAGGTGTACGGCCCCTACGTCAACGAAGAGCTCCTGGGAGAAGCCCTCGCCCCGGTGCGGGACCAGGCAGTGATCGCCACCAAGTTCGGATTCCGCATCGAGAACGGCGCCCCCGCCGGACTCAACAGCCGGCCCGAGCAGATCCGAGCCGTCGCTACGGCCTCCCTCAAACGGCTCAGAGTCGAAACACTCGACCTTTTCTACCAGCACCGCGTCGATCCGGACGTGCCGATCGAAGACGTCGCCGGAGCCGTGGGAGAGCTCGTACAGGAAGGCAAGGTGCGCTGCTTCGGGCTTTCCGAGGCCAGTGCGCAGACCATCCGCCGCGCCCACGCGGTCCACCCGGTGACGGCGGTACAGAGCGAGTACTCGCTGTGGACCCGGGACCCCGAACATGAGGTTCTGCCGACCTGCTCGGAACTCGGCATCGGATTCGTACCCTTCAGCCCGCTCGGCAAGGGGTTCCTGACCGGGACGGTGGACGCCACGACTCCATTCACCGCCGACGACGTCCGCACGAACATCCCGCGGTTCACGGCCGAGAACCGGGCAGCGAACCAAGCGCTCGTCGACCACGTCACCCTGCTCGCGCAGGCCAAGGACGCCACACCGGGCCAGGTCGCGCTCGCCTGGCTGCTCGCGCGGCATCCATCGGTCGTTCCGATCCCCGGAACCCGGCGCACCGCACGCATCGAGGAGAACATCGGCGCCACCCGACTTCCCCTCTCCGCCGACGAACTCGCCGACCTCAACGGACTCGTCGGCCGCGTCGGGGTACTGGGAAACCGTTACAACGAGCACCACATGTCCCTGGTCGACAAATAGCTGGCCTATCCATTTCGCCTGGCCGTTTTTCCTAACACCGCTCCTTCTCCGGGCCCACCCGGTCGGCGCGTGCAGTGAATTACGAATCCGTGGGACCCAGCCCGGTGCTCAGGGTCAATGCCGGAATTGATCGGAGACGTGAAGGCGCTGACCTCGGTCGGGGCAGTCCGACGTGCCCGCACCAGCGAATCCGGGATCCGCCCCGCCCTTCCCCCTTCCCTCGACGATTGAGGAACCCCTTCATGCGCATCGACACGCACGCTCACGTCTACCCCAGCGACTACCTGGACTTCCTGGCAGACTCGGGCGTCTCTACCACCGGCGGCCAGCGCGGGCTCGGGGCCGACGACACCGACAAGACCTCGAGCTCCGCTTCTCCCTGATGGAGCGGACCGGTGTGGACCGCCAGGGCTTTCGGCCTCACCGCTGGCGGGCGCGTTGCCGGATCCGGCGCAGGCCGCCGCAGCCGCACGCCTGATCAACGACCGGTACGTCGCCCTGGTGGACCGCCACCCCGACCGCTTCCTGGCCTTCGTCGTGCTTCCTCTGCCGCACGTCGACGTGGCCTTGGCCGAACTCGACCGCGTCCTCGACGCGCCGGGGGTGGTGGGCGTGGCCCTGACCACCTCGGCCGCGGGCCGGGCGCTGACCGACCCGGCCTTCGCACCGGTGTGGCAGGAACTCGACCGCCGCGGCACCGTGATGTACCTCCACCCCGCCGGCGACGGCGTCGCCTCCCCGCAGATCACCGACCACCACCTCACCTGGATGGTCGGCGCGCCCGTGGAGGACACCGTCGTAGCGGCCCAGCTCATCACCCGCGGGTTCGTGACTTGCTATCCCCATGTACGCATCCTCAACTCCCACTTCGGCGGCGCGGTGCCCATGCTGCTCTCTCCCCGGGCCGGCGTGCACGCGGTCCGGCCGACCGGGGAGCGTGAGCGGCCAAGTCGCTCCTCGGCCTGGCCGGTTGCCGCCGACAGGCCGGTCGGGCGCTCAGGCGTGGGAACCCACGGCGCCGACGTGGCCGCGTAGGCCGGCGGTCACCGGTCGGCTAGTGGAGCGGACCCGCGAGCAACGCCGCCGGCCCCGCCGTCGCTGCCCCCACCGAGGTGAACAGGCGTGCAGTTCCTTCATGCAGTGCGTCATCGCCGAGCTCGTGTCCAGCGGGCTCCACGTTCCTGGCCGACCCCCTACCGAGGAACACGCCGGTCACGACGGAACCGGACAGCGAGGTGCCGACCGCAGAAGTCAGGTGCCGCACAGCAGGGTGGTCGACGTTGTCCACCGGCGGGACGAGGAATACGTGCATGACCGCCAGACAACAGCCGCCTCATAAAGCACGTACCACTCAGCACATGAAGCCTCCATGAAGCCGATCGCCGCACTGGCGACCGTGCCTTCGAGAGCTTCGTACTGGTTGCGGGCGTCGCTCAGGTCGGTGGTCGACCAGCCCGGCTCGGCCGGCCAAGGGTCGGCGAGCACGTCCGTGAGTACCTGACGGCGCTCCACACGCGGACACGGACAGGTGGCCGACGGCCATGCCGGTGTGCAGTAGTGGCCCAGCAGCGGACGGCGAGGCTCACTCGACAGGGGCGGCGATGACGGGTTGTCAGGAGTTCGGCCCAGTTGCCTGAACGCGGTTGTTCCCCTCCGTCAGGAGCTTTCGGTGACTACTACCGGGAGTCCTGCTGTGCGTCGGAAGGCTGCAGCGTGGTGAGCCATTGAGCGACCACGGCGTCGATGAAGGCGTCGGTGACCTGGCCGCGGTCGAGGAAGAGGCGGGCGAGGACGGGCCCGTAGAGCAGGGTGAACTCGTCGTCGCTGATCTGGATGTCCGAAGGCTCCAGCAGCTTGTTGAAGCCGAGGTAGCGGTCTTCGCCGATGCGGACGAGTGCCCGCGCGCTGTCGGGGTCGTGGTCGGCCTGGGCGGTGACGGCCAGGGCCGCGGCTCGCACGGCCGGCACGCTGACGCCGGCGCGCAGGCTCTTCAGCCAGGCGGTGGCCACCTCCCGCACGTCGCTGCCCGGTTCGGGGTAGGTGCCGAGGTCGGGACCTTCGAGGACGAGGTCGAAGAGCAGCGCGGCTCGGGTGGGCCAGTGCCGGTAGAGGGTCTGGCGGGTGACGTCCGACCGCTCGGCCAGCAGGGCGTAGGTCAGCCCGGCCGGTCCGACCTGAGGCAGCAGTTCCCGCGCGACCGCCAGCACGCGATTGCGGGTGCGCTGTACGCGGGGGTTGCCCGGAGTCGGCTGACGGCGGTGGAGGGGCTGCTTCATGCCACCACCCTACCCGCACATCATACGGCGTGCGTGATTGACGTCACAGGCGGAAATCATACGCACTGTGTGATAGACCTGAGGAAGTAATCACACGCACTGGATGATTCTTGCGTGTCGACGATTCGAAAGGCAGACGCCCATGTCACCCCGCAACCTCACCGCACCCACGTTCACCCGCACTCGCCTCGGCTCCGGCCGTGGCCTGCTCCTCGCCCACGGCGCCGGCAGCAGCCTGGCCGGCACCTACGGCCCCGTCCTGGAAGCCCTCGCCGCCCGCCACACCGTCGTCGGTATCGACTACCCCGGCAGCGGCGACACCCCCCGCTCCACCACCCCGCTGTCCGTCGACGACCTCGCCGACCAGCTCGTCGCCGCCGCCGACGCGGAGGGCCTCGACCGCTTCGCCGTGTCCGGCTACTCCCTCGGAGGCCCGGTCGCCATCCGCGCCGCCACCCGCCACCCCGAGCGCGTCACCGCACTCGTCCTGACCGCCGCCTTTCCGCACCGCGACAACCGGCTCGCACTCGCCTCCTCGATCCAGAGCAAGATCGCCGTGTCCGGCGACCGCGAGCTGCTCGCCGAGTTCCAGCTCATGATGGCCCTCGGCACTCAGGCACTGGAGTCGATGCCGACCGAGCAGCTGCGGCAGACCCTCGGCTACGTCGCCGCCGGTACGGCCGACGGCAGCTCCGAGCAGACCGACCTCGTCGGCCAGGTCGACGTCCGGGACGACCTCGCCGGCATCACGGTCCCCACCCTGGTCGTCTCGACCACCGACGACCGGCTCGTCTCCAGCGCCCTGCACCGCCGGCTCGCCGAGACCATCCCCGGCGCCCAACTCGCGGAAATCGCCACCGGCCACCTGCCGATGCTGGAGCGGACCGAGGAGTGGCTGCAGCTCATCACCGACTTCCTCGACAAGCACCACGCCTGAACGCACACCACTGGCGGTGCCACAGGGGCCCGGCCCCTCACCCGGACCGCTCCTTGATCACAACTCACCACACGCGAGTACATGGAGCAACCATGCTCAAGTTCGGCCAGCTCGACGAGTCCGCCCACTTCCACGACCAGCAGAAGGAGGAGGCCGGCCCGGTCACCATCATCAACACCTTTGTCGCCCCGGAGGGCAAGGAGGACGAGGTGGTGGCCGCCTGGAAGGACGACGCGGAGTACATGAAGAGGTCGGGGAGCCTCCTCTCGGTGCAGCTGTACCGGGGCATAGCCGGCAGCCGGCTGTTCACCAACGTCGCGGTCTGGAAATCCACCGAGCACCTCCGTGCAGCGCTCGGCACGCCGGAGTTCGCCTCGCATCTGGCGAGCTACCCTGCCGGTACCGTGGCCTACCCGCACCTCTACCAGAAGTTCGCTGTAGAGGGCGTCTGCGACGGGGAATGACGACCGCCACCCGATTCCGGGCCGCCGTTCGCCACGCGCACGACGTGGTAGCGACGTTCGGTTCCTGGTCAGCCGCGGGCGCCGACGACGCCGATCCGTGTCCTCTGACCGACCGGCTGGTGCTCGAAGTACTCGGCCTGGTCCGCACGGAGAAAGACTCAGCGGCAGGCGGGTGGCGGCCGGAGGCCACTGCGTCGATCCAGCGCTGGCCGACGGCCGGTACGGCGGCGGTGACCGTCACGCCCTCGGCTGCCATCAGCGGCAACACCTTGCCGGGTTCCGGGGTGCGGGCCAGGACGACCCGGCCGCCGTTCATGAGGGTGCCCAGGATGCCGGGGCAGGCCAGGGGGAAGTTGTGTCCGGAGGCAGCGCCACCAGGTAGACGGAGTCGGCGTCGAGGCCGCAGACCTCGGCGCTACGGCGGGCATTGTACTCGTAGGCGTCATGGGTACGGGTGATGAGCTTCGGCAGTCCGGTCGTGCCGCCGGAGAGCAGGAAGAGGGCGATGTCGCCGCTGTCCGGGGCGATGTCGTCGAGCCGGGCCCGTGCGCCGGCCGGGTTGTCGGCCGGTTCGGCCAGAGCGCGCAGGTCCGTGGCGTCGGTACCGGCCGCGCACCCGCGACGAGCAACAACCGTACGCTCGGAGTGCCTTCGGCGACCTCCCGCCCCAGGGCCTGGTGGTCCAAGTCGCCGAGTCGGTCCGGTACGGCGATCGAGGTGACCTCGGCATGGGCTGCCAGGTAGCGCAGTTCGTGACCGCGGTGCGCGGGCATCGCCATCACGGGAGCGATTCCGGCCCGCAGACAGGCAAGGGTAAGTGTGACGAACTCCCAGCCGTTGGGCAGCTGGACGAGCATCGCGTCACCGGATCTGAGACCGCTGTCCAGCAGGCAGCATGCCAATCCGTCGGTTCTGTCGACGAGTTGACGGTACGTCAGACCCGTGTCGCCGTCCACTGCGGCCACCGTGTCGCCGTAGGTCTCCGCCCATTCGTGAAGGTACGAGCCGAGCGACCTGCCACGCCAGTACCCGGCCTCCCGGTAGCGGTCGGCCGCCTCCTTGGGCCAGGGCACGAATCCCTCACGCGTCATCGGATCCTCCTTGATCCCGGGGGTCACGCAGCAGCAGTACGGCGTCGAGCGCGACGACGTCGCCGTCGGGCGGGACGCGCAAAGGGTTGATCTCGCACTCGGCCACGGCGTCGTCGGCGGCGAGGGAGGCCAGGGCGAGCAGCACGTGGGTGAGTCGCGCGCGGTCGACCGGGGTGGCGCCACGCGCGCCGAGGAACAGCTGGCGGGTGGCGAGCTCGTCGAGCACCCCATGAGCCTCGTTCGCGGACAGAGGCGCGAGGCGCAGGGAGACGTCGCCAAGGATTTCGCCAGCCGTTCCCCCGGCGCCCAGAGCCAGCACGGGGCCGAAGACCAAGTCCCGGCGTACGCCGACGATGAGTTCGGGACCCGCGGGGGCCATCTGTTCCACCAACAGCGCGGGGCTCGCGGGCATGCGGGCGAGGGCTTCGTCGAGCTCCTCGTGCGTGCGGATGCCGACCTGGACCCCGCCCACTTCCGTCTTGTGCAGGATGTCCGCGACGAGGATCTTCACGACGACCGAGCCGCCGAGCTCGTCGAGAGCCGCGTGCGCCGCGACGGGGTCGGCGCACACGCGCCGTACGGGCGTGTGGATGCCCAAGTCCGCTAGGACGCCCTTGGCCGTGTACTCGTCGACCGGCCCCGGCGGGGGCAGGGTGGGGGCATCGAAGGCGGTGAGGACGGCCGCCAGTCGAGTCGCCGCGCGGGCGGGCGGGCGGACAGTGCCGCGGGCCCCGCCCGCACTTGAGCGTGATCACCTGCGAGCCGGCGATGGTGAACACGCACCGCGGCTTCTCATGTCGGGCACCACCTGGTCCGGGGATTGCCGGTTCAGGCCAACGACCCGGAGCACCTCGCCCAGTTCACCGACAACCCGATCGAGCACCGCCTCCCACACCACGCCCTCGCCCAGTTCGGCATCTACCCACCAACGAGAACTGCCACCAGGTGCGCATATCGCGCCGGCCGACCCGAGCGGGGAAGACAGCCGACCGGCGGGCAGACGGCCGGTGACACTCATCTACCCGCCGGCTGGCACTGCCCTAATCCCGCGGCTACGTGTAGCGAACCGCGGGTGTCGGCTGGTTGCCGCCGTTGACGAAAGCGGCCTCCGCGGCGAGCAAGGCGTCCAGGGCTGAGTCCTGGCCCTCCAGACCAGGGGCACAGACGGTCTCACCGAGGCGCAGCCCGGCCAGGCTGGCCGCTGCGACGCCCTCGGGCGACATCGCCCAAGGGATGCTGCGGCCGGCGCCACTGTTCCACTCTGTTGCCACAACGCCGGGGCACACCACCTGGACGCGAACCGGGGTGTCGGCGAGCTCACCGGCGAGGGTGCGCGTGAAACCCAAGATGGCGGCCTTCGCGGCGACGTACAGGGTGCGCCGGGGTGCTCGCGAGTCAGCAAGGCCCGCACTGAAGGCGAGGAGCGAGGCGACCGTGACGATCACACCTTCGCCTGCCGCGAGCATTCCGGGGAGTGCGGCGTGGACCAGCCGGACGGGGGCGACGGCGTTGAGGGTGAGCAGGCGGTCGATGTCGGCAGGGTCGACGTCGACGAGCGGGGCGTAGCCGCCGGCGCCGGCATTGCTGATCAGCATGCGCACGTCCCCGGCGGCCAGCCGGTCGGTGACGGCGGCGATGCCGTCATGGGCCATGAGGTCGGCGGGCAGCACCTCGACGGATGCTCCATGGGCGCGGAGTTCCTGGGCAAGATCGGCGAGCCGGTCGGCGCGTCGCGCGACCAGGACGAGGTCGTGATCGTCCGCCAGGAGACGGGCATAGGCGGCGCCGATGCCGGAGGAGGCGCCAGTGATCAAAGCGAGGGGGCGAGTCATGGGACCAGGGTTCATCAACCCCTAGGCACATGTCAAACGCTTGATGAGTCTGAAGTGTCGTATCCTTCTCGCGTGATACGCAATGATGAGGAGCCGGTCGGGCTCGGCGCGCTTGAACGGGTGACCTGGGCGTTGCGCCGCGCGGAGCTGGCGGTGCAGAGCCTCAAGGAGCAGCGGCTGCGCCCGCTGGGCATGGCGGCGGCGCACTACACACTCCTGATCTCCGTGCACGACGAGCCGGGGCTGACCGGCGCCGAACTTGCCCGCCGCCTCAACGTGACCCCACAGGCCATCGCCTCACTGGTGGCGCGCCTGGAGGGCCGCGGGCAGCTGGAGAGACGTGAGCATTCGCGCCACCGGCACATCCAGGAGCTGCACCTCACCGACGCCGGCCGGGAGGCGTTGCGCGCGGCCGACGCAGTGATCGCCGGCATCGAGCGGCAGGTCACCGATGGTCTCGGCTCGGAGTCAGCACAACTGCGAGCGCTGCTCGACCAAGTGGCCGAGGCGGTTCGCGAGGGCTCGGCCCACGGTCCCGTCGGCTGAGCGTCCCCCGCACAGTGGCCTCAAGGTCAAGAGTGATTCACGCACTTGAGGACAATCAAGCAACTTGACAAGCGCCCAGGTACCGCATTCTCACCGCGTGACAAAGGATGATGAACGGCCGATCCCTGCCGAGCACCTGACCCGGGTGACCTGGGCCCTGCGGCGGGCGGAGTGGGCCGTGCAGGCCCGGAAAGAGCAACGGCTACGACCGCTGGGCATCGCGGCCGCGCAGTACACCCTGCTGATCTCCGTCCACACCGATCCCGGCCTGACCGGCGCGGAACTGGCCCGCCGCCTGAACGTCACTCCGCAAGCAGTGGCCTCCCAGGTGGCCCGCTTGGAGGAGCGGGGTCAACTGGAACGCCGACCGCACCCGCGCCACCGCCACGTGCAGGAGTTGCACCTCACCGACGCCGGCCGCGACTCCCTGCGGGATGCCGAGGCCGTGATCGTGGACATCGAACAGCGGATCGCCGAGAAGCTCGGTCCGAAGAAGGCCGCACAGCTGAGGGCACTGCTGGACGAGGTGGCCGACGTGGTCCGGGAGGCGTGAGACGGCGGGCTTGCCGCCTGCTCGTCTTGAGATCAGCCTGGCTTCGCGGGTGGTAGGTGCCTCGTGAGTCGGCTGTTGGCCGGCGGTCATGCAGCACATTCCCATACCGCCCTCGACGACGGCCGCCGCGCGCCTCGTCGCCGGGCGGGCTGGTACACCGCTGCGGGGCGGGAGCTTCGCCGGCCGCGCTTCCCACAGCCGGTCTGCCCTCTTCACCAGCTCGGCGTCCGCGACCGCGCCCAACTCGTGGTGACCGCCTACCGGACCGGCCGCGCCCACCCCGGTGCGTGACCGACCGCTCACCACTCGGCGCGCCGGGGCCCTGCGGCTGCCGGAAGCGCTTGTGCGGGGGTTACGGCGCCGCGGGCGTGCGTCGGTCACCGGCAGAGAACTCCGAGCTTGATCGCAACGGAGCGTTACCTCACCAAGATCCGCAGGAAAGCCAGCCCATCCTGACCCTGTCATTTGCTTTCCACCGGGAGGGATCGAAAACGGGCACAGGCGGTGCGCAGCAGCCGATTGCGCACCGCGGCGTGATCTGCGCAACACCCCCGACCACGGGGGCGATGACGTGGTAGCGGTCGGCGAGCGCGGGGATGAGGTGGCGGAACATGTGCGAGCTGGTCGGGAAGCCGTGCAGGAGGACGACGGCAGGAGCGCTGGCGGGGCCGGCCTGCCGGTAAAAGACGCGCTGCCCCTCAGTGCAAAAGCACTCGCCCGTCTCGCAGGCTGTTCTCTGTCAAACCTGGTCCTCGGTGAGGACACCGGCACTCACGGCGTCGGCGCCGGTCGCCGCGGTGAAGTAACCCGCATTGGCGGAGACCCGCCGGGCGGGTGGGCGGCCAGGGCCGGGACAAGCAGGGTCAGGAGCAAGGTGATGAACGTGATTCTCCCCGCGAGGCTGTCGAAGTAGCCGACCGTCTCGATCCACAGCCACACCGCACCGGTCGCCATGCCAGCGCAGAAGACCAAGGCCGCAGTAAGGAAGTAAGACAACTCGACCCACTCGGGAAGGTCGTGCGCTGTGCGTCCGACCGCTCGCGCCGGCGAGGGCCTGCTGGCAGAGACGACAATGCCGCCTCCAAGCGCCGGCTGCACCCGCGTCGAGATCGTGCCCGCCCAAACAGCCGGTGCTCCTCGGACGCCGCGAGCTCGGCCCTGCTGGGTGTCGGTGCACCTACTTCTTCTTGATTTTCGTCGCTTTTTCCGCGTTCTGTTCGTCGCCTTGGCCTGCGGACGCCTTCTTCTTTCCTTGATCAGACAGCTTGCTCGTGGTCTTCGTCTCGGGGCGCCCTGTGGCGTCGGTTGTGCCCTGCCGAGGGGCGGTGGTGTCCGGTGTCGGCGCCCCGTCGGTGACCGATAGCCCCCTCGGGTTTCCCGGTGCCGGGCTGACGCTCTGCGCAGGGGCGGAGACGGTACGGCTGACGGATGGCTGTGGCGCGGGGGTGTCGTTGCCGTCTTCTGAGGTGCCGGGGGAAGGTGAGGTCACGGCTGGACCGGTGGCGGGGCGGGTCGGCTTGTTCTCGGCGTTCTGGTGCGAGGGACCGTCAGCGACGGCGAGGGTGGCGGCCATGGCCGCGGCCAGTGCGGCAGTTGCCCCGGCCATCAGAACGCGGCTCCGGGGGCGAGCAGGTGTGGAAACGGCGCGGGAAACCGCTTCGGAAACGGGCCGCTCCGGGAGGGACAGCGGCGTCCTGTGGGTACTGGTGCTGTCACCGGTGGGGCGCCGCCTTGCAGCGATGCCCGTGGCACGGGCTGCGGGCCGGTGGGGCGTGGGGCCCGTGTCGGCGGACAGAGCAGCCAGTGTCAGGACGCAGTCGCGTGCCGTCGGGCGTGCCTGCTCGTCCAGTGCGGTCATGTCCCTCAGCAGGGCGGCGAGTTCCGCGGGGAGGAAGCCCGGGAGGCTGGGCTGACGGTGAACTCGCGCTATTGCGGCCTCCAAGGGGCCGCCGTCGTACTCGAGCCTGCCGGTGAGGCATTCGAGAAGCACCAAGCCCAGGGCGTAGACGTCGGCAGGCCGTCCGACGGGCTGTCCCAGGACCTGTTCCGGCGACAGATAGGCCGCCGTGCCGATGAGGGTGCCGGTGGCGGTGCGTGTGGTGGCATCGAGCAACCGGGAGATACCGAAGTCGGTGAGGTGGGGGTGATCGAATGCGTCGAGGATGACGTTGGACGGCTTGACGTCGCGGTGGACCACTCCCGCGTCGTGCGCGTGGGCCAGGCCGTCGGCGAGGCCGGCACCGAGTGCGGCGGTGGCTTCGGGAGACAGGGGGCCCTCGGCGATGCGCGCCTTGAGGGTGCGGCCTTCGATCAGTTGCATGACCAGGTAGGCGTCACCGTCGTGCCGTCCGGCGTCGTAGGCGGTCACCAGCCCGGGATGCTGCAGGCGGGCCAGGATCATGGCCTCGCTCAGAAAGGCTTCCTCTGTGTCGAAGCCGGTGTTCGGCCGGAACAGTTTGACTGCCACCGGCCGACGCAGCCTCAAGTCAAAACCGCGATGGACGTCCGCGGCACCACCCGAACCGATGAGCGCGTCCAGACGGTATCGGCCGGCCAGTATCCGGGCGGAGTACCGGGAAGCCAGTGCGAAACCCGACTCGCGGAACCCCATGCTCTCTCCCACTTCCGGCGTACGCCCGCTGACGGCGAGCTCCGCACGCAGGTACCCACAAGGAACCGGACTACCCGTAGCACCTCCCGTACACGGCCACGCACACCGGCGGACGCCGCTGACCGATCCGGCGTGCGCCTGGCCTGACGCGGTCCTGCGCAGCGCGGGATCGCTTCGTCGTCGGCGCGGCCTACTGAAGCGACGGACCGGTCGACCTGTGCCGGCGGTACGCGGTGGCTACCTGTGACCGGCTGTCGTCGCGTGTCCATGGTTGCCGGGGCGGGCGATGACGAAGACGATCAGAATTCATCAACGCTGGGCGGGCGCCCAGATGCGACGGACCAGTCCTCAGGCTGGGTTCGACGTACCTGTGACGACTCGGGACATGGGACCTCCCGCCTGGCCACAGACCTAGGGTCCGTCTTCAAACGGATCTTGCCCAGAGATGGAGAGCCCACCGGTCATCGACATGGCCCGCGGCGTCCTGATGGCGGCTTCGGCTGCCAGCCGGAGGAGGCCTGGGACATCCTCCTAGCCGTCTCGCAGCACACCGACGTCAGACTGCCAAAGGTGGCCGAGGCGGTCACGGCGGCCGAGGCCGGGACACCGATGCCGCAGGAGCTGCAGGATCACCTGGCGGCAGCGGTGCAGGCATGACGTGCCCCGCATGAACAGCGATCGTCGGGGTAGACGGACGCCTGTTGTGGGAAGGGCCGCCAACGCCTGGGGAGGTCGACGCGGCCCTTTCCCACTCTTCTGATCGTGGCTCTGGCTGCAGAGGCATCAGGCGAGCCGATCCTCGCTTCGCGCGGCTGACAGGGTGCCGATCCCGGCGATATTCGTGGCACGAATGAATACACGCCCCTGCCTTCTCAGCCGAAGCCTTGTCCGAGCTCTCTGACGAGGGTGAGGACACGTTGCGCTCATCCCTCGACGCCGGTGGAGGTGTGGGGGGTGCCCACGGGTTTGGACTCCGGGGAACCACGCTGGCGCAGGTAGACGGAGAGGATGGCCATGGGACGCGTGCCGTTTCGGCGGCGCGCCGAGGTGGTCAGTGGGTGAAGAAGTCGCCCAGAGCGGCGGCGAGCGGGCCGGGGGCTTCCTCGGCCACATGGTGGCCGGCGTCGATGCTGTGGCCCCGGACGTCGTCGGCCCAGTCGCGCCAGATGGTGCGCGGGTCGCCGTACAGGTCCTCCAGGTCGTCCCGCAGCGACCACAAAACCAGGAGGGGGCAGTCGATCCGTGCGCCCCGGGCTCGGTCCGCCTCCTCGTGTTGGCGGTCCACGGTGAGCCCGGCACGGTAGTCCTCCAGCATGGCGCGGACGACGTCCGGATTCCTGGTGGCGGCCCGCCACTCGTCGTGATTTTCCTGCCCCATGGCCTCGGGGTCTCCGTGGTACCAGGCATCGGGGTCGGCGTTGATGACGCGTTCGGGGATTTCCGGCTGGGCGAAGAAGAACCAGTGCCACCACTCGGTAGCGAACCGAGCGTCGGCGCGGACCAGGTGCTCGCTAAGAGGCAGTCCGTCCAGGAACGCCACCCGGGTCACCGCGGAGGGGTGGTCCAGCACCAACCGGAGCGCCACGGCGGCCCCGCGGTCGTGGCCAACGAGCCCGAAGCGCTGGTGCCCGAGCGCCTGCATGACCTCGACCATGTCCTCGGCCACGGCACGCTTGGAGTGCGGGACATGATCAGGAGCGGGCGCCGGGCCGCGGGAACGCCCGTAACCGCGCAGGTCGGGGCAGACGACGGTGAAGCCGCGCCGCACCAGGACAGGCGCGACCCGGTGCCAGGTCGCCGACGTGCGCGGGTGGCCGTGCAACAACAGGAGAGGCGGGCCCTCGCCCCCGTACCGAACGAAGACAGACGCCTCACCGGTGTGCACCGTCCTGGTGGCGAACTCCTCGAACATGAAACGCCCCTTTCCGCCCCGGGCACGGTCCGCTGTACCCCGCCGTCCCGCCTACCCAGGATGGTCCCCGGCACGTCGTCTGAACGGCCGAGAAGGCACCGCTCTGATCAACCTGTTCGTCGATGTCCCGCGTCAGGGGTTCAAATCGGTTGAACCAGCTTCGAACACGCATCGGCCTGTCCCCCGGCTTTGGACGAGCGGGCCTGTCCCGGGGTGACGGAGATGGAGCCGGCCGACATCGCGCGCATCCTGGGCGTCTACGCCACCCGCGTCATCACCCAGCGCGGCTCCACAGCCGTATCGGGCCTTGCGCTGACGACGGCGCTGCGGCCACCCATACGCGCCACGCAGGACCCCGCCACCGGCAACTGGGTGCCCGGGCCCAACCCCGGCTCACTCGGCACGGAGCCGACGGACCCCGCGCCACCGGAAGCCACCCCCGAGCACCCCGTCGTCGTGAACAGCGGCTGGAACGGCGGGTTCCTCAACGAGGAGGCGTACCAGTGGGTGCGCGACGTCAGCCTGCTGACGGATGAGGAGTGCACGCTGCGGGCATCGAGCAACGACTTGAGGGCCCCAGTAGGCAGGGGAGGTTGTCCTGTGTCCATCTGCTGCCTGAGCCAGTGGCAGAAGTTGTGCCGTTGTCGGTTCCAGACGGCGAGGAGTTCGGGATTGTGGGTGATGTGTGGTGGGCAGGGCGCGAGCTGAGTGCGGCGTTCCCGGCGCTCAGCTGTAGTAGGCGATCTTCTCGTCGAGAACCTCCATGGCCCGGCACAGCGCTGCCACCCGCTGCTCCAGGGAGGCACGGCGCTCGCGAAGGAAGGCGACCCGGTCCTGCGGAGGGTGCTCGGCGCGCAGGATGGCGACGAACCCCCGCAGATCCGCGATGCCGAGGCCGGCCTCGCGGAAGCAGGTGACCAGGCCGATCCAGAAAAGGTCGTCCTCGGTGTACTCTCGGCGCCCGCCGGCGGAGCGCCGGATCGGGCCGATGAGCCCTTCACGCTCGTAGTAGCGCAGCGTGTCGATGGAGACACCCGTACGGTCGGCGGCTGTTGCCGGGGGGACGGTGGTCATGAGGCTCCTTTGGCAGCTGTTACCGCGCTTCGTCGAAGCGCGCCAGGTGCTCGTCGCTGAGCCGCACACGGCGTGCAGCGAGTGCCTCCTCGATCTGCTCCACCCGGCTCGCGCCGACGATGGGATCGATCCCCTGCCGCATCAGCCATGCCAGGACGACCTGGTTCCTCGTGGCCGAGAGCTCTCCGGCGATGTCGTCCACGACCGTGAGCACCTGAATGGTCCCGGGGTGATCATATGTTTGCGGAAGCGGCTTGTCCGCGCGCACGTAGGAACCCCACATCAGCGAGCTGTACGACCACACGGCGAGCCCCTCCGACCGCGCGAGGTCCAGGTCCTCGGCAGCGAGCATGCGGTGGCCGGCCTCCGCCACGGGGGTGAGCGGGCGCGGTTGGACCAGTGAGTGGCGCAGTTGCAGGGCCGTCCACGGTTCCACGCGCTGCTCCCGCGCGAGTGACCGGGCGCGCTCGACACGCCAGGCGGCATGGTTCGCCGCCCCGACCCGCAGGGCCAACCCCTTTGCGACCAGCTCGCCGAAGGCGCCGACCGTCTCCTCCAGCGGCACGGCGCGGTCCTCGGCGTGGGCCCACAGCAGATCGATGTGCTCGACTCCCAGACGTCCCAGGCTCCCCTCCACGCCGGCGTGGACGGCGCGGGCGGAAAGCCCTTCGGCGCTCTTCGGCCAGGAGTGCGGAACGAGCGGGTTCTGCCGGACCTTCGTCGCGATCCGCACCGCGTCGCGCACGCCCGGGCGGGCCTGGAGCCACGCGCCGATGAGGCGCTCGCTGGCGCCGCCGACGCCACTGGGGTCGGTCCAGAAGGAGTAGCAGTTCGCGGTGTCGAGCCAGACACCGCCGCCGGCGACGAAGGAGTCGAGGATCGCGAAGGCCCGGTCGGGGTCGACGCGGGTGCCGAAGTCCATCGTTCCGAGGACGATCTGGGGGTCGGTGGTGTTCATGCCGACTATGCTCGTATCTGGAGCGCGCTCCAGGTCAAGAGCGGTTGTGGCGGACGGTTCGGGACCCGGTATGCGGGGCCCGGTGCCGCGTGCAACGGACGCGCGTGACGATGCTCCCGTCGGCGGCGTCCTGATAGTGGCCGACCTGCCGAACAGGTCGCACAGGGCTGCCGGGTGCTCGCTCTTGGCTCAGCAGCCACGTGGGCTTCTGTCTCGGACGGTCCCGGTGCCAAGACCGAGGTCGTCATCCGCTTCCAGCACGGACACAGCGAGTTCGACGTTGACGAACGCGTGCCAGCGCAGTCGAAGGAACCAGGCACCGTTGTTCGGGTCGTCGGGGAAGCCCAGCGCACGCTGCGCCTTACTGCGGACAGGGCCCGGGAAGAATTGACCAGCCGGCTGGCCATGTACCTGAGCAAGTACCCCTCCGCGACCGTGTGGTGGTGCGGCACTGCTCTCGATCCGAGCGAAGCGATTCAGAGTGATCCTTTCGAGGAAGAGCTGGACATCGGCATCGACACCGGCGGCCCGGGACCGCTCCTGCGGGTCGTCGAGCGGAAGATAAAGCCCCCTCGGCGGGAGCTGCTGATCTGCGACGCAGTCGGTGTGCATCGTGTGACCCTGCTGGCTCAGACCCAGGCACCCGACTTCTACTTCACTGCCTACGTACTGTGGGACAAGTTCGCCAATCTGACACCACGACCTGCTGGAGGGGCGAGCCCCAAGCGCAGTCGAGGAGCCGGTGAGCGACATCGAGAACGCGGACCAACCAGACCGGTTCTCCGCCGTACACCGCATGGTCGCCGGCGTGCGCGTCGTCACCGTGCAGGCGAGATCGACCACGACGTCAAAGAGCTGCTCAGCGCGGCCTTGCTGTGCCAGTATCACCGACATGGCCGAGGGAGAGATGGCGGACACCGAACCAGCCGCGCAGTCAGGCCAGTTGTCGGTCGTCTCCACCGCCACCGACGGCATCCATGTGCTGACCCTGGCAGGAGAGATCGACCGCGAGGACCGGCCAGACGGTCCGCCAGGCCCTGGACGCCTCCGGAACTACCCGCCCCCGCGTCGTGGTCGCTCTGAGCCGGGTCACCTTCATGGACTCCATCGGCATTGACATTTTCATCGCCGCCCACCGCGCCCTCACCGAGGCTGGCGGCTGGATCCGCCTGGCCGCACCCACCGAAGCCGTGATGCGCTTCCTGCAGATCGTCGGCGTCGACGCCGTCATCGACTGCCGCGAAACCCTCCGCCAAGCCCTCAGCACCTGACCAGTCCCCCGTACCCGGCCATGCGCGGCCCGACCGGCTCAGTGCTGATGGTGATCGCGCTTGGGCAGATAGAGGGGACTGAGCTGGCGCCAGTAGCCGTGCACGAGGTCTTCCGCCTCCTGCACCGCCCCCTGAGCACATGGCTCGTCCGTCGGCAGGCGTTGCTCTGCATGGGCCACGGTGGATCCCATGCGCCGGGCCTCCCTCAGCGCCGTCCAGCGCGTGGCACGGCGGGATACGGCAGCTGTGCGCGGCCTGCCACTTCGGCCCGCCAGGCACCATCGCGCGAGCAATATCGCGGCCACCACCGAAAATGCGCCGACGGCATAGACCTCATGACCGGCCACTGGCTCCTCCTGCCGGACACCCGCATGGACCGTGCCGGATTCATGTGCCCCGGTGTCGCATCGTCAACGTCAACGCTGGGCCAAGAAACCCTCACAGGCCATCACCAGGTGGTGGACGGTCGGCACCCAGGCGGCCAGCGGCACGCTCGCCGGCCTGCTCGGCCCGCCCAGCGTGGCTCAGCGAGGACGTCACGGTCGACGTACGGGTCGACGGTGGCGAGCACCAGGCGCTGAAGTTCGTCGATCCGGGTTATCCACAGGCCGGAACGGGATCGGCGGTTCCTTCGTACGCTGCTGCCCGAGTCGATCACACGGGGGTGTGCGGGATGCGGTACGGCGTAGTGGTGGAGGAGCTCGCGGTGGAGGTCATGGCGCAGCTGCCGGACGACCGGGCCCGGCGGGAGGTGATGGCGCCAGTGGAGGTCGCGCGGATGGATCCGCGGGCTTGACCCGATGTGCGTGACCCGGGCTCCGTGGAGGAGATCCGGGGGGTTCGGCGGCGGTGCTGGATCCAGTTCATGCCCGAGGTGAGGTTCGCCCACTGCAGGTCGGAGTGGGCGGCTGTCGCGGCGCAGCCGCCGGACTCGGGTTACCCGCCTGGGCGGTACTCTCGTTCTGTCTGTGGGTTGGCTCGATGCGAGAAGGGTGTACGCGTGCCGGGCCGGGCATGGGGTGGTGAGGACTGTGAGGCAATGGTGATCACGCAGGACGGTAGGGAACGGCCGGTCCAGGAACTGGGGCACGGCGATCATGCGTGCCTGGCGTTCGCCGACGACGGCGAGCAGCGCCGGGTGGTCACGGCCTACCTGTCCGAGGGCTTGGCGCGTGGGGAGCGGGTGCAGTACTTCGCGGAGCGGCAGGACCCTGCCACCGTGCTCGGCTGGCTGCGGTCGGTCGGCACCGATGTGGACGCTGCTGCGTCGCGCGGGCAGTTGCAGGTGGCCACCGCCGACGACGGCTACCTTGCCTCGGGCCGCTTCGACGCCGAAACGATGGTCGCCACCTTGCAGCAGGAAGTGGCCGACAGCCTCAGAGCCGGCTACACGGGTCTCCGGGTCAGCGGGGAGATGAGCTGGGGTCTGCGCGACGTCCCCGGAGCCGACCAGCTCGCCGAGTACGAGGCCAAGGTCAATGAACTGTTCGCCGGCCAGCCCGCAACGGCCGTCTGCCAGTACGACGCCCGCTTGTTCAGCCCCGACCAGCTGCGCACCTTCGACCGTTACCACCCCGGCACCGTGCAGGCCGAGGCACTGCACAGCAGCGCTCTGCTGCGCATCGTTCCCTCCTTCACGGAAGGACAACGCACCCTGCGCGTCGTCGGCTCCGTTGACTACCGCACCACCACCGCGCTGGCCGAAGCCCTGGAAACCACCCTCCAGTGGCCAGGGGACGTATGCGTGGACATGAGCGGCTTGGAGTTCATCGACCTGGCGGGCCTGCGCGTGCTGGCGCACACCGCCGAGAAGTTCACACCTGGCCGCCGTCTGCGGGTCGTGGAACTGACCCCGATGCTGTGCCAGGTGATCAGTGTGACCGGATTCGACCAGCAGGACGCCCTGGTCGTTACTCCCCGGGGGGCCGCGGAATGACCAACGCGATCGACACACCCGCCTGCCGGCCGGACCGGTCCCCGCGTCTGATCCACCAAGGCCTGATCTACGGCTCCGGCGAGGAGTTCCTGACCGCGACCGTCCCGTTCTGCCTGGACGGCCTGGAGCAGGACGACGCAGTGCTGGCCGTCACCACGCCCGCCAACATCGACCTGCTGCGCCAACAGCTGGGCAGCGCCGCCCGGGGTGTGGAGTTCATCGCGGCCGATGACTGGTACAAGGCACCCGGGCGGACCCTGGGCGCCTACTACCGCTACGTCGACGAGCGCACCGCCACCGGCCGGCATCCGCGGGTCCGGGTGATCGGGGAGCCTGTCTGGCACGGACGTGACGCGCTGGAAACCGACGAGTGGACCCGCTACGAGTCGGTCATCAACATCGCATTCGCCGACTGCCCGGCGTGGATCATCTGCCCCTACGACGCTCGGACCCTGCCCGAGCAGGTCGTCGCCGACGCCCGGCGCACGCATCCTCAGTTGGTGACCGGCCCAGCCTCCGACACCAGCGGACACTATGCCGAGCCCCTGGGCGGCGTCTGGGACAGGCAACTGTCACCGCCGCCCGCCGATGGAAAGGTTGCCATGCGCTTCGACGCCGACCTGAGCACTGTGCGGTCTTTCGTTGCAAGCGCGGCTACGACGCTGGGAATGTCTCCATCAGGGATGGAACGTCTCGTCTTCGCCGCCAACGAAGTGGCTACCAACGCTGTCCAGCACGGCGGCGGCGCCGGCGAGATCGCCGTATGGCGCACCGGGCACAGGGTCATCTGCGACATCAAGGACGTCGGCAGCACCGACGATGGTGCCCAGACTGGATGGACCCTCGGCTACCTGCCGCCGGACCCCAAGCAGGTACGCGGCCACGGCCTGTGGGCCGTACGGCAGCTGTGCGACCTGACGGAAGCCCAGACCACCGAGCGCGGCACCACCGTACGCCTGCACCTGAATGTCACCTGACCCCTCAGCTGCTGTCCCGTCTGCCGGGACCAAGCGAAAGACCAGGCTCCGGCACTGAAATGGCGCGTCCAGGGCACCCCCGGCCAAGCACAGCGTGTCCGGCTTGAGCTTCACTGAAACGAGGGCGCTAGCGGCGGCGGAGTTCCTCGGACCAGGCCCGAAGCTGGCCTTCGAGGGTGGAGTTGTCGCCGCGGGCCACGGTCTGCAGCAGCTGGGCGCGCACATGGTGGCTTCGGCGACAAGGCCGGCCGGGCTGCCCAGGACGGGGAAGGCGTCGCGGACGCGGGCGGCGACGTCCTCCTGGTGCAGCGTGTAGGCGTAGAGCGTGGCGGCGTCGAATCCCTCCGGAGCTCGCCCCCAGCTCTCCCAGTCCAGAAGCCGCAGGGGCGCGGTGAGGTTCGCCCACTGCAGGTCGGCGTGGGCGACTGTCCAGCAGATCACGGCCGGGGCCGGGATGCCCACGACCTCGGGGATCGCCCGGTCCATGTACTGCTGTCGTACGGCGACGCGGTCGGTGTGGACGGCCGCCACCTTCTCCAGCGTCCCGGCGAGGTCCTCCCACCAGGAGTCAGGCAGCTGGAGATCCTGCTGGAGGACCGGGTCGTCGGACAGGACCGGCTGGTCGACGCGGGCCGACAACTCCGCCGTAGGCGGTGCCGCCGTAGGCGGTGCCGCCGTAGGCGGTGCCGCCGTAGGCGGTGCCGCCGTCGGTGGCGCCGTGGACGGCCAGGAGGGCGGGCCGGCGCCCGTCGAGGTCCCCGAAGACGTGCTGGGCGTCGAGGGCGCCGTTCCACAGCTTCCCCGCGGCCTTGTCCTCCGGGGAGGACACGAGCCGCAGCCACGCCGGTTGCCCGGTGGCGGTGCGGGCCGGAGACCAGCTCGTCGGCCAGCAAACGGTCTCGATGAGGAGGGCGCCACTCGCGTGCGCCGCATCCTGCTCGAGACAGGCGCCGTCAACGCAGTCGAAGCGACGATCACCGAACGCCACCAACAGGTCCTGCAGGCACTGGACGCCGCGCCGATCATGCCACTCGCCCGCACGGCGCTGCGCCACCTGGCCAACGCCGCGCTGTGGCGCAGCTCGTGACCTGCCAGCCGATGCCCGGCTCACTCCCCCTGGTCACTGACCACCAGCTGCGTCATGCCCGGCCCCGTTCCGAGACTGGTAGTCCGTGCACTGCCTGCACCTCGGCAGGAAGCCCGTGGCCAGACGCCGCGCATCCCCGATACAGCAAGCTCCCCCGTCGTAGGCGGCCGACGCCGCCAGTGAATCGGTCCGCTGTGCCTGGCCCTCGTCCCCCACGACCTGCTCCATGCGCCCGCCCCGTCATTTTGCGATCGTCACACGAAGTTCGCGTCATGCCCCCGCAGCATCCCACGCTCACCTGCCGTCTCTCCTACGCTCCGGGCTTCAGCCCCACAAAGGCGCAGTTGACATGGATCGGCGACGTGCGCTTGCGTGGGCCGAGAAGGGCTTCGCAGCAGCGAGGACCCGTCTTTTGAGGGCAGGAGACGTATGAGCCAGGCCCAGCTGACCGTCTCCCACCACATGACCGCGGACGGCGTACACGTCGTCGTCCTGGCCGGGGACATCGACCACACCACGACCGACCTCTTCCGCCAGGCCCTCGCCGCACAAGGCGGCTTCCCCCCGTATACCGTCATCGACTTCCGCGCCGTCACCTTCATGGACTCCAGCGGCATCAACGTCCTCGTCACCGCCAACAACGCCGCCCGCGCCCGCGACGGCTGGCTACGCCTGGCCCAGACCCCCAAACCCGTGGCGGAAGTACTGCACATCGTCGGCATCGACGACCTCATCCCCCTCTACCCCACCCTCGACGAGGCCCTCGCACCACAAACCGCCGCCTGACCCCGGCCCCCACCAGCCGTCACCGAGGCCCACATCGCCTCGAGCGACCTCTACCCGGGCGGCTCCGAGAGGTCCCGGCGCGTATGCCGCTGCACTGCCGCATCCAGCTCATGGCCCACCGGCTCCGCCAATGGTTTCCCCAGCGCCCAGTCGATCACCCGCTCGGCGACCGCGTGCCGTTTGATGTTGGTGTGCTGGGACACCTCGCGCAACACCTCGAACCCGGCCCCCGGCACGATCCGGTGGGTGGAGGAGGGACTCCGACCCCCCGCCCGCCGACGAGTACCGCCTGTCGGCGCGTTGCCCCAGCCGAGCGCAGCCAGTGCGTGCTCGCTACCCCGCGCACCGGACCGCTCTCTTCACCTCCAGCTCCACCCCGGCCCGTGTCGCGGCCTGCTCTTGCGCGTGCTCGGTGACTGCGGTCTGTACGCGTTGGGCGAGGTCGCGCCATGTCTGCCACGCGCTCTCGTAGGCTGACGGATCCCCCTGATCCCGCAGGGCTTGGACGGCCGCGTGCGCCTGATCAGCGGCGCGTTGCTTCTCCACGAGTTCTTCGAAGGTGTGTGCCACCTAGGGACCCTAAGCCATGCACCACGGAGCTACTCGCCGCGACCTGCACAGTCAGAGGACCAACTCGAGCTTCGCCCGCGGCCTCGGCGGCCAGCGCGAGCAGCTTTCCGGCTGTCTTCGCTGTCAGCTACGAAACGGGGACGGTAGCGTTCAGCCCGAACGGGATCTGCAGCGCCCAGGCTCACGGGCAGTACCGGCCCAGAGCCCGAACGTCACGTCCGGCAATGGCACCCCTTATGACAAGGCTGGACACCAAGGCCAACGGGAGCACCGACCCCTCCCCCGCTACTTCCGCGTTCAGGAACTCCACCTCACCGCGGTGGCGCGGCTCTGTGATCAGCAGACACAGCGGCTGACGGCGCTCCTGACCGGACGGCGGACACAGTCGAGGATTTCGACGAACCGCCCATCAAGTCACCGGCATGCGCGCGACGAAGATCGGCGCCAGGACCGACGGCAGCCACAACACGACCACCCACGAAATTCTTGTGGAACTGGTCGGAATCGCGGCTTACCGGGGTCCAGAGCCGACCGGGGTGGCTGCCGTCCACGGCGACCAGCTTTCAAAGGGCGAAAGATTTGTTCGTTGCCCGAAGGTGCGACTCACATTGCAATGTACGACGTACTGAATACGTGTATCAGGAGATTACCAAGATGGTGGCGCTCTTCGCCGTTCCCCAATGGCCCACAACGCCATAGCCGAGTATGCACAGAAACCGAGTCTCCGACGAGCGGCGAACCCGAACTGCGACTGCCGTACCTCGCGAGTGCGGTGCGCCCCATTCTGCAAGGTCCGGCCGTCGGACCGGATGCGCATACCGGGAGAGCGGTAGGCAGGGGAAAAATTCTTACCCCTCACAGCGTGCTCTTCCGATGCAATGCTCGGCCATACACCGGACGAAGACTCTCGAGGAGCCCGATCACCATGTCCCTTCCGGCCGCACCACGATCGCCGTTGGCTTTCATTCGGGCTACGGCCACACGGCCGCCGTCGCCGAGGCCGTGGCGTGTGGCGCGGTGGGGGCCGGCGCGGACGCGGTCGTGATCTCCGTGGACACCATCACGGATGAGCAGTGGGCGCAGTTGGACGACGCTGACGCGATCATCTTCGGTGCCGCCACGTACACGGATACCGCCTCCTTGGCTTTCCACGTGTTCGCCGAGGCCGGCTCCAGGAGCGGCGACAAATTATCCGACCTGGACTGTTTCGTCACCTTGACCGCTCAGCCCAGTATGCACTCGATCAGCCTGGGCCCGATGCCGGGCTGGGATTCGAGCAAGGGCGGCGAGAAAGGCTTCAACCGCCTGGTCTTCTTCTTGGAGGCCGGTACCCAGAACCCGACCGATACCAGGCCGGAAGCGTTCCACACGGCGGACCTCATCACCGCGGAACATCTGGGCGCCCGCGTCGCACATCAGGCCGCGATCTTCCATGCCGGACGGGCGGCCCTCACGGCCTGATCACCAGGCCCTCCTTCCATCCGTCTCCATTTCCCCCGCACAAGGAGCAAACTCATGTCCGAATCCCCGAATCTCGCTCTCATCCGGCGGGTCTACGAATCCCGGATGGCGCCCGAGGTCACCAAGGAGGTCATGGCCCCGGACCTCGTCTGGGACATCACCCCCGGCTTCCCGAACAGCGGCGTCTACCACGGCTGGGAGAGCGTGGCGAAGGACTTCTTCGGCACGCCGATGCCGAACATCGTGTCCTTCG
Organism: Streptomyces sp. NPDC058295; assembly: GCF_042880655.1. Classification (NCBI taxonomy): domain Bacteria; kingdom Bacillati; phylum Actinomycetota; class Actinomycetes; order Kitasatosporales; family Streptomycetaceae; genus Streptomyces; species Streptomyces sp. NPDC058295. The sequence goes on along the minus strand of NZ_JBHVYO010000020.1, from coordinate 29,887 downwards.
GCGCGGTGCCCGAGGACTTCTACGCGGATGACGAAGGCCACGTTTTCGTGGCCGGGCACTACCACGCCGAGACCAAGTCCGACAGCACGGCCGACGTCCGGTTCATCCACCTGTGGACCGTCACTGACGGCAAGGCCGTCAGTATGCGGCAGGCCGCCGACAGCCACGTCCTGCAGGAAGCCCTCAAAGGCTGAGACCACCCCCTCAAGGAGATCCACCCATGGCGAAGATCCTCTTCGTGATCACCGCGTCCGACCATTGGACGCTGGCCGACGGAACCCGGCAGCCGGCCGGTTTCTGGGCCGAGGAAGCGATCGGCCCCTACCAGGTCTTCAAGGAGGCCGGATTCGAGATCGCGGCGGCGACGCCCGGCGGTGTGCCGCCCACGGCGGACGCGCTCAGCCTCACCGCGGACTTCAACGGCGGGGAGGAAGGCGCCGAGCGCATGCGGACCGCCCTGCGTGAGGCGACCGAGCTGGCGCACCCGATCCGCATCGAGGACGTCGACATCGACGACTACGTGGCCGTGTTCTATCCCGGCGGCTGGGGCCCGATGGAGGACCTGCCCGACGACGCCGCCTCCGGCAAGCTGCTCACCGAGTGGCTCGCCTCGGGCAAGCCTGTGTCGCTGGTCTGCCACGGCCCCGCAGCGCTGCTGGCCACCATCGGCCCGGACGGAACATCCCCGTTCGCCGGCTACCGCCTGACCGGCCTTTCCAACGCCGAGGAGAAGCTGAACGGTCTCGCGGACCGCGCGAAGTGGCTGCTGCAGGACCGCCTCGTCGACGAACTCGGCGCGGACTACCGAGAGACCGAGCCGTTCGCCCCGCACGTCGAGACGGACCGCACCCTGTACACCGGCCAGAACCCGGGCTCTGCGGTACCCCTCGCCCAGGAACTGCTCAAGGCACTGTGAGCTGACACCAGAGCCATGTGCTCGCTCGGCGGCCCGGTACGCACCCTGGGCCGCCGAGTCTTCTTCCACTTGTTGTCGTGCAGGTCGGAGCTAATATCATCCTCATATATGAGTAAAGCCCAACATGGACAGGATCACGCACCCTCACGGCTCCGGGTTCCTGTGCGAGGCTGCAAATCATGAACCGCAACCCTCATCTGAACGAACTGGGTGAGTTCCTCAAAGCCCGCCGTGCCGAACTCAGTCCTTCCGAGGTCGGACTCCGCGCCGGGGAACGGCGGCGCGTGAGCGGTCTGCGCCGTGAGGAAGTGGCCCTTCTCGCCGCGATCAGCACCGAGTACTACACGCGCATCGAGCAGGGCCGTCTCCAGGCATCGGCTCCCCTGCTCGACGAACTCGCCAAGACACTCCGTCTCAACGACGACCAGCGCACCTACCTCTTCGACCTCGCGGCGAAAGAGAGGGTGCGCCCCTCCGCGTCACGCGAGCGGCAGCAGGTGGATACGCAGCTACAGCGCATGCTGGACGATCTCACCGCCTCCCCGGCCTTCGTCATCGGCCGACGCACCGACATCCTGGGCTGGAACCAGCTCGCCGCAGCCCTGTGGACCGATTTCGGGCGCTACCCGGAACAGGAGCGCGTGTTCGTCCGGCTGCTCTTCACCGAACCCTGGATGCGCACGCTGTACGCCGACTGGGAAGAGGTCACCCGGCTGGCCATCGCCCAACTGCGCATGGAAAGCGCCCGCTACCCCGACGACCAGCGCCTCGGCGCTCTGGTCGAGGAACTCTCCGCCCGCGACACGCAGTTCCGGCAGTGGTGGACCGAACACGACGTCGCGATGCGGGGCAAGGGCGTCAAGAAGCTTCATCACCCGGTGGTGGGAGAGCTGACCCTCGACTGGAACACACTCACCTGCGGCACGGACCCCGACCAGCACATCATCGTGTGGAACGCCGAACCCGCCACCCCGTCCCACGACGGGCTGCGCCTCCTGGCCTCCTGGGCCGCGGACCAGAAGCGGACATCGTCCGACACCGCCACCTGAGCCCTCTCCCCCTTACGGGCGGCTGGAGGGCCGTGACCATGGTCGGCTCGGTCGTCAGTCGCTCTCGTCAGTTGTTTCGATGCCGCCGTCCGGGCGGCGCTCGGACGCCGGACCCGCTTGTTCCGCCTCCGGAGGTCCTGCCTCAGACTGCTCCGCGTGCTTGCTCTCATCGGCGTACCGGAGCACAACCGCGAGGAGCATCGCATTCTCTCGTCGGCACCGGTGTCATGGGGGAAAGACTCGTCCCCCCCCCTATGGCCGTATCCCCGCCTAGAACCTTCCCCTTTTCCGGGCGCACGCGAGACGGAAGGGTCGGAGACCTCAACGACCGCAGGCCAAGCAGTGAGGTGCTTCGAATGAAGGCTGTAGGTTTCACGGAATTCGGTGGACCAGAGGTGCTTCGGATTCTTGAGCTGCCCGCACCCGAGGCAGGTCCGGGCGAGGTGCGCGTCCGGGTGCACGCCGCGACCGTCAACGCTGTCGACGCCCTCCAGCGCAGCGGCCCCGCCCGGTCACCGGACGCCCAGCCGCCGTTCGTCCCCGGCATGGAAGCCGCAGGCGTCGTGGACCAGATAGGCACAGGTACGGACACGGATCTGAGCGTCGGCGACCGCGTCATGGCGATCGTGCTTGCCGACGGCTCACGCGGAGCGTACGCCGAACAGGTCGTGGTCCCGGCGGAGTCGGTCGTCCGCGCTCCCCACGGCGCGAGCGACGTGCAGGCCTCCTCCCTCCCGATGAACGGACTGACCGCGCGCCTGGCCCTGGACACCCTCGGCCTGGAACCCGGCCAGACTGTCGTGATCACGGGAGCAGCCGGAGCGGTGGGCGGATACGCCGTCCAACTGGCCAAGGCGGACGGGCTCCGTGTGGTCGGCGACGCCTCGGAGCAGGACGAGAACCTGATCAAGGAACTCGGCGCCGATGTCGTACTCCGTCGCGGCGCCGAGTACCCGGACCGGGTACGCGCAGAAGTCCCGAAGGGCGTCGACGGACTCCTGGACGGCGCGTCGCTCGGCGCTCTCGCCGCTCGAGCGGTCCGCGACGGCGGCCGGGTGGTGACACTGCGCGGCTACGACGCCCCCGGCGAACGGGACGTAGTCTTCGAGCCGATCGTCGTGTTCCGGTACGTCCGGGAGCACGCCAAACTCGACCGACTCCGCCAGCAGGTGGAGGACGGCCTCATCACTCTCCGGGTCGCCAAGTCACTCCCGGCGGAACAGGCCGCCGAGGCGCACCGACTCCTCGCCGCAGGCGGCGTTCGGGGCCGACTGGTCCTGACGTTCTGAGCAGAATCAAGTACGTCAGCGCCACCTCACGGCTGTGGCCGGGCGTCGGACAACCTGCGGCCTCACTAGCGCGGAACGGGCCAGAGCTGAACCACCTGCTGTGCATCCGCCAGCTCGAATCGACAACCCCAACCGCCGCTACAAGGCCCGTCAGCCGGTCCTGACGGAGTGCCCAGTAGGTGGTCCGGCGGACCACGACCCGCCATGCTCCGACTGCCGGAAGGAGTCGGAAGTGCTCCAAGTCGCAGTGCTCGCCGTCGTCGTGCCGGAGCCGAAGGGGACGGCCGTTCGTCGCCGTCGGCGCAGTCGGCGATCCGGTGGACTTGTGGAGGCGTCGAAGCCGGGCGTTCGTGCAGCAGGCCGTCAGAGGGACGTGTGCTGATCAGCAGCATGCCGTCGCAGCACGCGGTGCATCTCGGCCAGGGCGGCGTGCACATTTCGCTCAGTCAGCAGATGCGGCAGCGAGCTGTCGGCGCAGACGACGGTGTCGAACCGGCCATCAGGAAACCGTAGGCTTCGCATGTCGGCGGCGGTGGCCAGGCTCAAGCTCAGGCGGGCGGCCTCACGGGCAGCGCGGGCAGCGGCGCGCGGACTGAGGCCGGTCCCGGTGACACGATGCCCGTGCGACGCCAAGCCGACGGCCTGCGTGCCGATGCCGCAGGAACAGTCGAGCACCGCCGCACGATCCTGGCCGATCAGGGCGCGGAGGGCGTCCCCCTGCCGACGGATACTCGCGTGCCAGTCCGAGTAGATCAGGTCGCAGTCGTCGGTCAGTTCGTCGTAGAAGCGTGCCACCGATGTCTCGGGCACGGCCCGAGATCAACGCGCCTGTTTCCCCGGACGTGTGGGCTATTTCCGTGATCGGCGAGAACGCTCTCGCTGGCGAGCGTGCGGTGTCCCGGTACGTGGGCGAAGTGTCCGGGTCTTGGCAGAGGCGGGCTGGGGGCATGGGCGGGGAGCTCGCGGGGCCTGCCGGGGGTGTCGAAAGAGCGGCAGGCCGAGCCGGCTGATGGCGGAGCACTGTTACGGCTGGGGAGGGATGTGGGGAATGCGCGAAGGGCGGTGTCGGCTCAGCGCATCGGCGAAGGCGGGCCGACGCGCTCCCCGGGCTTTTCCGCTCTGGCGGCAGGGGCGGTGCCGCTTCGTCATGCCTACGGGCAGGTCTCTTCGAACTTGACGGCGGTGAACTCGACGGGTTGTCCGCTCAACGACGCGCCGGCGGATGGGGTCTGCGTGCAGACCTTCCAGTTCGACTCAACCAGCACCCATCGGTCATCCGGAAGGGCATCCTGCACAGTGATGGATGTACCGGAATCGAGCGCGGCTCGAGCCGCCTTCACCGACTTGCCTGCGAAGTCCGGCATCTTGCCGCCGTCCGCCGACGGCGGCCTTTCGTCCTTCGTCGGGCACGCCTCAGCCAGCTTCACCGCGCCGAAGTCCAGTTGCGTATCTGTGGACTTCACGGCGCCGGCCTTCACGTTCTGGCCGCACACCTTCCAGTTCCGGTCGAATGCCTGCATCCGGTCCCGGCCGAGCGCGTCATGCGAAGTGAGCCCGTAGAAGCCGGCCTTCTGTGCCTTGTCCTGGGCGGACTGTAGGCCCATCCCGACGAAGTCGGGAACGGCCGCCTTCTTGTCCTCGTCGGTCACGGACTTGCTGTCACCCGACCGCTTCTCGTCTTTGTCTTTGGTCGTCTTCGCCTCAGCGGTCTTCGTGACAGTGACGGTGGGGTGAGGCCCGGCTTCGCTGCTGGCGCTGGTCTCTTGCTGGTCGCTGCTGCCGGAGGAGCCGATCCCGACTCCGACGAAGAAGATGAACAGCGCGGCCGGGATGACGATCCGCTTCCGCGCCCACCCCGGCTTGCCGCCCTGCCCGGCCGGAGCCCCGCTGAACGGCGGCCGCACGGACGGCGGCTGATTGTACGACATATGCCCCCCATAGATCAGTTAACGCCAGATGACCGTAACGGACGAGATGCGGCGTCAGGACGCTCTCGAGGGGGAAGCGATGTAACTGTAATGTAAATGTGAATATTGAACAAAAGGGCGGCCTGGTGCAGCGGGCCCCCCTCCCGCTCACTCTCTGGGTGCCGAGGACGACGCACTTCCGGCCATGGTCGAAAGCTTTCGCCCGCACCCTCATGGGCGGGCTGGAGCTGTCCACAAGGGTCGCGGTTGTCGCGCCGGAGCCGGTTGTTGTCGGCTAGTCGGCGGCGTGGGCCCGGGGCCGGATCGTGGTGGATCTGCGGGGGCCGGCGAGTCCCAGGGCGGCAGCGAGGAGTAGCGCGGCGAGGGCGGTGAGGGTGGTGCCCTGCCAGCCGAGCGTGTCGAGCAAAGGTGCCGCGAGGGCGGTGCCGATGGCGCCGATGCTGAAATACAGCACGAGATAGACGCTGCTGAGGCTGCCGGAGCGCTGGGGGTCGAGGGCGATGATGCGGCTCTGATTGGCGGCCTGAGCGGCGAAGCAGCCCGCGTCGAAGAGGGCGAGCCCGAGCGCCGTGGCCGACGGGGTGCTCAGGCCGGTGGCCAGCAGGGTGGTTCCGGCGGCGGCGGTCAGTATGGCGACGGAGATCACGGTTCGGGGGGTATAGCGGTCGGTGAGGCGTCCGGTGAAGGGAAGTGCGGCGAAGCCGAGGAGTCCGGCCAGGCTGTACAGGCCGATGGCGGTCGGCCCCAGGGAGTAGGGCGGCTGGGCCAGAGCGAGGGTCAGGGCGACCCAGACGAGGTTGAAGGCGAAGTACCACAGGCCGCCGGTGGCCACGGCCAGACGCAGTTGCGGGTGCCGGTACAGGAGCGGGGGCAGTGAGCCGAGAGTGGAGCGGTAGCTGTGCTCCGAGCGGGGCCGCTGCCGGGGCAGGAACATGTGGGCGGTGATCGAACCGAGCAGGGCGAGGGCGGCGAAGGCAAGGAGCATCCGCTGCCACCCGAGGATCTCGGTGAGTGCACCTCCCGCCAAGCGGCTGAGAAGGATGCCGGCCGACATGCCGGCGGCCACCGTGGCGACATCCGTTCCGCGGCGGCCGGGCGGGGCGTGGCGGCCCGCGATATTGCCGGCCTGCGCCGCGACGCTGGCGGCAGCGCCGATGAGCAGGTACGCGGCCAGGAGCAGGACCGCGCCGGGTGCGGCTGCGGCGAGGGCGAGAGCGGCGGCCAGGGCAGTGAGCTGCGCGGTGACCAGGCGGTGCGGGGCCAGGTGGTCGGTGAGGGGAAGCAGGAGCGCGAAGCCGGTCATGCAGCCGGCGAGCGCGGCGGTCGGGACGAGGCCGATCACGGACAGGGGAACGTCCAGGTCGGCGGCGACCGTGTGGAGCGCGGGCTGGATGGCGTAGTTGTTCGCGATCGCCGTTCCCGATATGACGGCGAGGAGAAGCGTGCCGCCTCGCGGAAGGGAGCGGGTCACGGCTGTGTCGTGCGGGTGAGGATGACGGCGTAGCGACACGCGGTGTCGGTGGTGTTGGCGAAGACGCGCTCGGTGGGCTCGCCGAGTTCGATGGTGTCGCCCGCGTCGAGTCCGTGGACGGTGTCGCCGTCGTGGAAGGTCAGGTGGCCGTCGAGAACCCAGACGACCTGGCGTACGAAGGCAAACGCGGCGGCCGGATACGGCACCCGGGCGCCGGCCGGCAGGCGGATCTCGGCAATCTCCGCGGGGAAGTGCGGGCCGGTGACCTGGCGGCGCTGATAGCCGGTGGCGGGATCGCGCCACTCAGCCGCGTCGTCCCGGCGGTGCACTGCGGCGACCGTGTCCGTGGCGTCGTCCTGTGCTCGCTCGGCGAGAGCGAGAAGCGAGGAGACGCTGAGCTGGAAGGCGGCCGAGAGTTTCCCGAGGACGACGGCGGTCGGACTGCTCTCACCGCGCTCGATCCGGCTGATCATGGCCTGCGAAACACCGGAGGCATCCGCGAGCTGGGCCAGTGTCCACCGCCGACGTTCCCGTTCGGTGCGGACACGGGCTGCGATCTGCCCCACCAAGGGATCTACTATGTTAGACATGGATCCAATATACGAGACGAGCCGGGCTGCCGTGACAGTTCGTCCGGCACACCCCGATGACGCCGGGGCCATCCGCGCGATCCGCAATCACGTGATCGAGCACTCGACGGCACTGTGGACGCAGACCCAGCAGTCCCCCGCCGAAGGAACGGCCTGGCTGGCCGCCCATCTGGAGCGCGGATCGGCGTTCGTGGCCGAGGCCGACGGCGAGGTCGCCGGTTTCGCGGTCTACGGCCCTTGGCGACAGCTGGACGGATTTCGCCACACGGTGGAGGACTCGGTCTACGTCCGCGACGGCCGGCACGGGCTCGGCGTCGGCTCCGCACTGCTCGCCGCGCTCATCACCGCGGCACGTGATGCCGGCCACCACGTCGTCATCGCCGGCATCGAGGCGGAGAACACCTCGTCGATCCGGCTGCACGAACGCTTCGGGTTCCGCCACGCGGGCACGGTGCCGGAGGTCGGCACGAAATTCGGCCGATGGCTCGACCTGACGATCATGCAACTCCCCCTGACCTGAGCCACCGACGCACAAGCGGCACCTGGAGCGCTCCCTGCGGAACACCGTCTCTGGCCCTTGCCGAGGTTCCGGGCGTCGCATCGTGACCTGGTCGAACTCCGGTGGTTCGCGGCGTGGTCGGGGCCGGCCGACGGGCTCGGTCGTGCGCGCGGTGCCGAATCGGGGTGGTACCGCACCGTGCGCGTAAGGCAGTTGCCGATGATGACAAGACGCGACGTGAATGCCCGCGCTGGTGACCGGCTGGCACTGGCGGCGCTGGTGCCGTAAGCGTGCTCCCCGCAGGCGGGGGTTCGGCGAGGAACGCTATGCGCACGGGCTTGACCGGGCCCGGAGGTCGGGGCCCGAGGAGATCGAGACCGTCGTCCGACATGGGTGGGTCGGCCAGGCCGCGCAGGGGTCTTGACGGCGCGCGTACTGTGGAGACGAAGCGCATCAACGCCCGCCTCGGGCTGTAAGCCGGGCGGCCCTGACGGGGGAAGAAAGGTGCGTACCCGATGACGGTCGGGCTGCTCTCCACGGTGGCTGCCGTGTTCTACGGGGGAACGGTCTCGATCCTCGCCCTTACTGCGACCTTCGCCCGGCGCCGTACGCTCCGGCACGAAGCACGCAGCACACTGGCCGTCCTGGTACCGGGGAGGACAGTGGAGTCGCAGAACGTGGACAACGCGACGGTGGGCCCCAGCAGTTGAGGGCCAGGCTGCGGGTCTGAGGTGGCGCCTGCCTCAGCGGATGCCACCTCACACCACCGCGGCGTTCCTCGCTCCGGCACTGCGGTCACTGTGGCGACAGCGGGGCTGCCGATCACTTGCCATGTGCTGCTGCAACAGTCCGTGCGCACGGCAGTTCCGGTGATCTCCTCGATCCATGCCGCTTCCGGCGTCCGGAGCAACGTGGCGAGCGGGTGATCGCCGGCGAAGTCAGTCGGCGACGGCGGGTTCGGGCACGACGGCGGGCACGTCACGAACGCCCATCCGCAGGTGCTCCACGTGGTACAGGGCCTGGTCAAGGAGCTCGGCGACGTGGTTGTCGTAGAGCGCGTAGATGATCGAGCGCCCATGGCGCTCGCCGGTGACCAGTCCGAGGTTGCGCAGCAGGCGCAGTTGGTGGGAGCAGGCGGACGCTTCCATCCCGACGGCCTCGGCGAGGTCACCCACCGAGCAAGGGCCTTCCTGAAGCCGGGCCAGGATGTGCAGCCGCGAGGGGGTGGCGAGGGCCTGGAGGGTGGCCGCGACGTCGGCGGTACCGACCGCGTCGAGGCGCTCGCGCGGGGTGGCGTTGCTGGCGGTACCGCTTCCGTGGCCCATACGGACAGCATACCCATGACACCTGAAGACCTATTCAGATGTTCCTGTATGGTGAAGCTGTTGCCCCAGTCCGCCCGTGAAGGGTTGTTCTGTCATGTCTTCAGTGCTCGACCAGCGGCCCGCGCCGCCCGCTGCCGGGCCGCGTCCGGCACTCCCGCGGCGCCGGACGCGGATGCTGGCGCTGCCGGAGGCCCGGTGGGCGCTGGCCGCGCTGATCCTGTTCCTGATCGCCCTCCCGCTGGATCTCTTCGGCGCCGCGGTGTGGATGTGGGCCCCGCTGTACGCCGCCGTCTACATCACAGGCGGCTGGGAACCGGGGTGGGAGGGGCTGAAGGCCCTGAAGGACAAGGCCTTGGACGTGGATCTGCTGATGGTGGTCGCCGCGCTCGGCGCGGCCGCCATCGGGCAAGTTCTTGACGGGGCACTGCTGATCGTCATCTTCGCCACGTCCGGCGCGCTGGAGGCGGTCGCCACAGCCCGCACCGCCGACTCGGTCCGCGGCCTGCTCGACCTCGCCCCGGCCACGGCGACCCGTCTCCTGCCCGGCGGTGGGGAAGAGACGGTTCCTGCCGGCTCCCTCAGCATCGGTGACACCATCCTGGTGCGGCCCGGCGAGCGGATCGCCGCCGACGGGCAGGTGGTCGACGGGGTGTCCGACGTCGACCAGGCCACCATCACCGGCGAGCCCCTGCCGGTGACCAAGCGGGACGGGGACGAGGTGTTCGCGGGCACCGTCAACGGCATAGGCGCACTGTGGGTGCGCCTCGAGCGGGATCCGTCGGACTGGGTGATCGCGCAGATCGTGAAGATGGTCGAGGAAGCCTCCCGGACCAAGGCCCCCACCCAGCTGTTCATCGAGAAGATCGAGCAGCGGTACTCGATCGGCATGGTGATCGCGACGCTGGCCGTGTTCGCGATCCCGCTGGCCTTGGGCGACGAACTGCGGTCGGCTCTCCTCCGCGCGATGACGTTCATGATCGTCGCCTCGCCGTGCGCGGTGGTGCTGTCCACGATGCCGCCGCTGCTGTCCGCGATCGCCAACGCGGGCCGTCATGGGGTCCTCGCGAAGTCCGCCGTCGTGATGGAGCGCCTGGGCCAGGTCGACGCCGTCGCCCTGGACAAGACCGGCACCCTCACCGAAGGCACCCCCCTCGTCACCGACGTGCGCCCCGCACCCGGCTCCGGCCTCGACGAGAACACCTTGCTGGCGTTGGCTGCGGCCGCCGAGCACCCCAGCGAGCACCCGCTGGCCCGCGCCGTCGTCCAGGCCGCCCGCGAACGAGGCCTGACCCTGGCCGAACCGGCCGGCTTCACCTCCGAACCCGGCTCCGGTGTCACCGCCACCGTCGACGGCCACACCGTTCAGGTCGGATCGCCGGCCCGCCTCAGCGCAACCGTCGGCGCGAAGACCGGCAACCTGGTGAAGGGGCTCGAAGACCAGGGCCGCACCGCGGTAGTCGTCCTGCGCGACGGCGTCCTGGCCGGGGTGCTGGGTATCTCCGACCGACTCCGCCCTGATGCGAAGGCCACGGTCGCCGCCCTCAGCGCCCTCACCGGCCGCCCGCCGGTCCTCCTGACGGGCGACAACGAACGCGCCGCCCGACAGCTGGCCGCCGAGGTCGGTATCACCGACGTCCGCGCCGGCCTCCTCCCTCAGGACAAGGTCGCCGCGGTCCAGGCATGGGAAGCCGAGGGCCGCCGGGTCCTGGTCGTCGGTGACGGCGTCAACGACGCCCCTGCCCTGGCCACCGCCCACACCGGCATCGCGATGGGCAAGGCCGGCTGCGACCTCGCCCTGGAGACCGCCGACGCCGTCGTCGTCCGCGACGAGCTCGCCACCATCGCCGGCGTCGTGGAACTGTCCCGCAGGGCCCGCCGCCTCGTGATCCAGAACCTGGTCATCGCCGGGATCTTCATCACCGTGCTCACGGCCTGGGACCTCATGGGCACGCTCCCGCTGCCGCTCGGCGTCGCGGGCCACGAGGGCTCCACCGTCATCGTCGGCCTCAACGGCCTGCGCCTGCTGCGCGAACGCGCCTGGCCGGACTCGCTCGCCAGGCACACCGCGTGAACAGACGTGCCCGCCGCGACCCTCCGGTCGCCCCCTCCGGGGCAGCCGATGCCGACCGGTGCACCGTCACCGTCTGACGGGGATGCTGCTGCGGCACCCTGCTCAAGTGCCCCGCCTGGATCACGAAGCCCAATTCGGCGACCTGCGCACCGCGCCGTCGTGCGGCGCGACGGTCCGGCGCAGCGGCTGCCTCGATGCCCGTGAGCGCGATGATCGGCGCGCGGCTGCAGGCTTGGCCCACCGAGGACCACTGACAGCCGGTTCCCGACCCGCTTCAACAGGTCGGCCGAAAGCCATACTTGACCCTGCGGGGACCACCCCATGGTGAGTTGACATGCAAGAGGCAGCAATCGGGTTGCCGTGAGCAGCCAGGGAGTGGGAAAGGTCGAGATGATGTACCTGCGCTCCCCCGCGACCGAGCCGGACGGCCCGTGCGGTGGTCACCAAGACCGAGCTGGACAACAAGACGCCGAGGGTGACGCTCTCCAACTGCCTGGACGTCTCGCAGTGGCAGCCGGTCGATGCCACGACCCGTGAGCCCGTCACGCTGCCCTCCGACCGGATCACGAAATACCAGGCGCTCACCATTCGGAGAAGTGGCCGCAAGGCCGGCGGGTGGTCCGCGACGAGCCCCAGGCAAGAAGTACTGACCCGCATACGCACGACGGCCGCCGCCGGCCCCGCCGGTCGACGCCCTGCTGAACGAGGAGCCACAACTCCCGCTCCCGGAGGAGCGGACGCGGCTGCGGGCGGAAGCCGGCATCACCCAGGCGCGGCTGGCGTAGGTTCTGACGACGCCTCAGACGGTGAAGAACACTTTCGCCGCCCCGCTCATCGGCGGGGTGGCCATGCTCGCGGTAGTCGTCCCGCTGGTCTCCCACATGGGCGTGGCGGCCGGCACGGAGTCCGGCTCGCTGGTCCTGAAGGCGACGCCGTGGCTGGTGGCGCTGGTCGCGGCCGCGGGCATCGGGTACGCCCAGTACTTCAAGCGGCGCGACCCGTCCCGGTACGCGCTGATCGGGCGGACGGTGCTGGAGGAGGCGAAGGAGCGGTGGCCGTACGGCGGTCGGGCCCTGGTTGAGGGGTCGGTCTCCACCAGGGCCCTTGCTCCGTGCGGCTTCACTTGCGCTTCCTGCGGCGGGCCCGCTTCCCACGCTTCCCACGCTCCTCGCGCTCCTCACGCCCCTTCCTGCGGTCGTCCTGCACCTGACGCCTCGATTGCAGCTGCCAGTTGAGCGGCCCCAGGGTCACGGCGTTCGGGACACGGTGGGCGGGGAAGGCCAGGCCCGGTGAGCCGTCGGTCGTCTCGACCAGCAGTTTGCGCTCACTGAATTGGATGTACCTGACCTTCTCCCAGGGCACGGAGACCGAGCCCGCCCTTATGGTGTCCCGGTCCACCGTGATCGGTCCGAACGCGGCCTCCCCGCCGCCCACGATCGTCGCCAGAACACCGTCGACCTGCTCCCCGGCGACGCCGCTACAGACCGCTCCACTGAGGTCGTCGTACACGTCGTCGAGACCGCTCGACTTGAAGCGCAGGTTCCGCCCGCCCCGTATGCGGAGGCGGTGCCAGTGGTGCTCGGCGTAGCGGCGGTACGGGGCCGCACCGGGGACGGGGCTGGGAATCTTCCAGCTCTTCGTCCACTCCGCGTAGCGCAGGACCGTGACGTCGGCATAGCGGATCACCCGCCGTCGGCCGCCCCACGAATCGCCCAGCACCAAGCCGAAGTCGTACGTGTACCAGGGCGCGTAGGCCAGGAAGAGAATGTCGAAGGCGATCACGAGGACCGGCACGGCGGCGGTCACAGCGACCACGGTCAGCCGGCTGCCGAACGAACCGTCCGGCCATCCGAGGTGCCGCTGCCAGGCCAGGTAGCCGCCGAGCAGGGCCGCGTACACCGCGAGTCTGCCGAAGTCCCGGGCCGGTGCGTGCTCCGGTACCGCATCGTGGGTGAACAGCGGCGAGACTCGCCACACCACGACGCCCATGGCCACGATCCCCACCAGCAGGGTCAGCCAGCCCCACGCGCCGTCCGGCCGCCCGGTCTTCGCCGCAAAGAGCAGGATCACCACCGGCAGGAGCAGAGCCACCTCGGCGGCCAGCCGCCACGTCGGCGTACGGCGGTCATGCCGGTCCGCGAAGGTTCCGAGACCGGCCTTCTCTGCGGCGCGCGCGACGCGCGGGGGTGGCACGGTCCGGGTTGACATCCCGTCATCCTCGGTCACCGGATCAAGGCAGGCAAGGGCTCCTCCCGAGCTGATTCTTGGCGTCAGCCCAGGTCCTACTGCTTCTGGCGGTCGCACTGATCGGCCCGGGCCGCGGTCGCCACGGGGTCGCTGTCCCTATCCGGCTGTCCTGGTCGCACGATGTCCTGGCTCGCTGGCTGCCGCCGATTGCGCCGCCGCTACGAGCGCAAGGCCGAGCACTTCCTGGCCTTCAACAGCATCGCCTGCACCCTCATCTGCGACCACAGACTCGCTTTCTGATTCGCAGGCATGGCACCGGATGATGGATGCGCGTTACGAACTCTCGATCGGCAGCGCTGCCACAAACGCTGCAAGATCGGATGCTTGGGGCGGTGCCTGCCCCTGCAGAAACCGCTGGTAGTGGTCGGCGACGAGACGGCGCAGTTCTGCCTCGGCCGGTTCATCACCCGTGAGCTCTCGTATCCCGGCCCCGCCCGACCCTCAGCCGAAGCGAGGGCCTTCAGCTGTCGGACCGGAGCGCGGTGTGGATCGCGTACGAGCGGGCGGTGTTCCGCTCACAGCCGCACCGGGTCGCCAACTTCATCACCGGCATCGTCACCCCGCACGCGAAGAGGGCGCCCGAGAACGGGTGGATCCGGCTGGTGCTCGAATGGCTGGGCGGGGTGAAGGCCGCGCTGGGCTGAGCCCCATGGTGGTGGACCACGCTGCGACGGCCGCCAGGGCGCGGGCGGTGTCGGTCGCCGCGCGGGTCCGGCGCTCTGGTGCGGGCAGCACGGCCGGCACCAGACCGGCGGCGTACGCCAGGGCGCGGTCGATGTCGCCGAACTCCCGGTGGATCCCCATCTCCGATGCACGGCGTACGTCTCTTTTCAGCCATGCCCCTATAACGTCCCTGTACGGAAAGGTACTTCCGTACAGGAGCACGTGCCTGACATCTTGCATCCACCACTCGTTTCGTACGGCCCGCCGGTGCCCTCAGCACGGCCGGGCCGTCTCCGGAGGACGCATTGATACCCCACATATCCAGCCGACCTAGACGCACGCTGGTGCTGGCGGCCACGCTCGGCGCAGCCCTCGCGTTCGGCGCCCCGGGCGCTCTCGCGGGCACGCTCCCCGTCGACTCCTCCACCGCGCCGGCCGCCAAGGCCCACGCTCCGGCCGCCGTGCCGGCGTCCCAGAGTGCGACCTGGGTGGCCGGCACGCGTGCCTACCTCGTGATCACCGCCCCCGGTGACAGCTCGGCGGTCCGCTCCGCGATCGCGGCCAACGGCGGCACCGTCTTCTCGAACTTCGACGCCATCGGCGTGATCGTCGCCCACTCGGCATCCAGCGGATTCGCCGCCACCATGCGCGGCGTCGCCGGCGTGCAGCAGGTCGGCGCCACGCGCACCTCGGACGTCCCGGCCGACGCCTACAACCCGGCGCTCCCGGCCAATCCGGCCCAGGCCTCGACCCCGGCCGGAGAACCGGTCCGGGCCGACATGAGCCAGATCAAGGCCGACCAGGCCTGGGCCGTGAACCCAGGCTCCGCCTCCGTCACGGTCGGCATCCTGGACACCGGTGTGGACGACCAGCACCAGGACCTGGCGCCCAACTTTAACGCGGCCGACTCGGTCTCCTGCGCCTACGGCAAGCCCGACACCCGTCCCGGCGCCTGGCGGGACGTCGACACACACGGCACCCATGTAGCGGGCACCATCGCCGCGGCCAAGAACGGCAAGGGCGTCATCGGCGTGGCCCCCGGGGTGAAGATCTCCGCGGTCCGGGTCGCCGAGCCGGGCAAGTCCTTCTTCTTTGCCGAGAACACCATCTGCGGCTTCGTCTGGGCCGGTGACCACGGCTTCAAGGTCACCAATAACAGCTATTACACGGACCCGTGGCAGTTCAACTGCCCGGACAACATCGACCAGGCCGCCATCATCGAGGGCGTCAAGCGCGCCCAGGAGTACGCCGAGGGCAAGGGCTCTCTCCAGATCGCCGCCGCGGGCAACGAGAACTACGATCTCGCCCACAAGACGACCGACTCCGCGAGCCCGAACGACTCGACGCCGGTCACCCGCACCATCACCAACGCCTGCCTCGACATCCCGACCGAGCTGCCGGGCGTGGTCACAGTCGCGGCCAACGGCACGGGCGTCACCAAGGCCTCGTTCTCCAACTACGGGCAGGGCGTCATCGACGTCGCGGCACCGGGCAGCAACGTATATTCCACCGTCCCCGGCGGCGGCTACGGCAGCAAGAGCGGCACTTCGATGGCCACCCCGCACGTGGTCGGCGTGGCGGCACTCATCGCCAGCGCCAACCCGGGCATCACCCCGGCGCAGATCCGCGCCAAACTGGCCGCCCAGGCCAACGACATCGCCTGCCCCTCGGACAGCCGCTGCACGGGCACGACGGCCAACAACTCGTTCTTCGGCGAAGGACAGGTCGACGCCCTCAAGGCCGTCGGGACCACCCCGCCGCCCGGCAAGTACTTCGAGAACCTCGCGGACTTCGCCATCAACGACAACGCGACCGTGGAGAGCCCGATCGCCGTAACCGGCGTGACCGGCAACGCCCCGGCCACCCTCAAGGTGGGTGTGGACATCAAGCACACCTACATCGGTGACCTGAAGGTCGACCTGGTGGCGCCGGACGGCACCGTCTACACGCTGCACAACCACGCCGGCGGCAGCGCCGACAACATCGCCCAGAGCTACACCGTGAACGCCTCCTCGGAGGTCGCGAACGGCACCTGGAAACTGCGCGTCAACGACAACGCCGCTTCCGACACAGGCAGGATCGACGCCTGGAACCTGACCTTCTAGCGCAGGGCCCGGCAACGCCCGCGTACAACACACCCAGCCGCCCCGATCCCCCGACCGCGCACCCACCCCTACCCGTCCCCTTCGCCTTCCTGCTTCTCCAGGGGGCGAGGGGGTGTGCAGAGGGGGAAGTCGTGCTACCCACCGGGCCGGGAATCCTGTGGTGAGCTGAGGTGGTGCCGCCCGGGGCGGTGAGGGGCGGGTGCTGGTGTGGGTGGGGTTGTCCACGGCGTTCAGCGCCGCCTGCGAGACCCTCGGCATCAGCGTCCAGCCCACCCCGCCCCACGCCCCCACCGCGAAAGGCATCGTCGAGCGCACCTTCGGCACCATCAACGCCCTGCTGTGCCAGCACCTGCCCGGCTACACCGGCTCGGACGTCACCCGCCGCGGACCGGAGGCCGAAACCGAGGCCTGCTTCAGCGTCGCCCAGCCGCAGGACCTGCTGGACGGCTGATCCATTACCACCACCGCCTTCACGAAGGCCTGCGCCACCCCACCCTGCCCAAGAAGGCGCTCACCCCGAACCAGGTGTGGGCCGCCCTCATCGCCGTCGCCGGCCACGTGCCCCTCCCGCTGAGCGGCAGCGACTACCTCGAACTGCTGCCGGTGCGCTGGCAGGCCATCACCGCACGCGGCATCCGCATCGACCACCGCACCTACGACGCGGTCGTCCTCTCCCCCCACTTCACCTATTCCTCTTGCTGAAGAAGAAGATAGCGACTCCTACCAGCACGATAAATCCGACGGTGAACAAGAGCGCCGATTGCCCATCTCGCAGCAACGGCGGGGCAGAAAAGGACCACATCATCTCTGCCCCTTCTTTTTGCTGATCAGACTCACAGGCACGCAAAGAGCTCCACCCGCAATGAGCAGCCATCCGAATGTGCCCGCCGGGCCCCCGGAGGAGATTGCCAGGATAAGTGCACCGCAGACGAGAGCTAGCACTCCGAAGAGTAGGATCTGGCGCCCTCTTCCCGGTTGGATCATCTCATTCTCCCTGTTCGAAACCGCGGGTGCCGGAGCAGGACAACGCCTGCTCCGGCAAGCACGATCGGTCCGTTCGTCAGCTCTTGTAGGTGGCACCGATGTAAGTGCCTGCGGCCGTGCCGATGGCCATGCAGTAGGGGAGCGCCGGGACAGCACCCGGTCCGGTGAACGCCGCGGCTCCGGCTTCGCAGAGCCCCGTGATACCGATGTCCGCGATCATGGCTGCGGTCGCTTTCTCAGCCGCGCCCGGTCCGCCGGTGAATCCCTCGTAGAGGATGGTCGCGACGCCGAGTCCGTCCCCGATGCTTCCCAGGCTGAGCAATCCGTTGGGGTCGATGCGGTTGACGGGGTCGCCTTCGGCGTACAGGTACGGGTTCTGTTCCTTGCCCGAGGGGTCGGGCTGGGTGAAGCGGCCTATGTTGGCGTCGTAGTAGCGGGCCCGCAGGTGGTAGAGGCCGGTGGGGTCCTGGTAGTTGCCGGCGAAGCGGTAGGGCTGGTCGACCGGTTCGGCGGACTGGGCCGGGATGCGCACGCCGCGAGGGCTGTAGGTGTAGGTGTCGACCTTGTTGCCGTCCTCGTCCGCCAGCCCGATCACGCTGCCGATCGCGTCGGTGAGGTAGAAGTACGTCTTGCCCCCGGTCGTCATGGAGTTCAACGTGCCCCCGGGTTCCCGGTTGAAGCCCATGTCCACACCGTCGGTCGTCTTCGCGGACAGGCCCAGCGGACCGTTGTGGAAGAACGTGTCGCCGAGCTTGATGCGTTCACTCTGGTCGGTGGAGCCGTACTGGCCCCCATACGTCTTGCTGTCGACGGTGATCGACGTCATCTGCGAGTGGTCGGTCCAGGTCTCGCCAGTGCGGATGTAGTCGTCGGTGGAGGCGGCGGCGGTCTCGTTGCCGATGGCGTCGTAGGACCAAGTGCCCGTGGAAGTGGACTTGTTCGTCAGCTGCTGAGCGTCGTTGTAGGTGTAGGTGGTGCCGCGCGGGCAGCCGGGGTCGGTGCCCTGGGAGGTGAGGTTGCCGGCCAGGTCGTAGCAGTACTGCCAGGAGTCGGCGATCGCGCCCGCCTTCTCCTCCTTGGCGTAGGAGAAGCGGCCCGCCCCGTCGTAGCTGTACGTCCGCTTCAGCCCGGTGACGCTGTCGGTGCTGGTGCGGATCTTGCTGCCGTCGGTGGCGCTGTTGGTGCCGTATCCGTAGGTGTAGGCCAGGTTCACCAGGGTGCCCTGGTCTGAGGTGACCTTGATGGACTGCGGCCGGCTGGACTTGTCGACCTCGACCGTCTGGGCCGTGCCGCCGGGGTATGTGGTCGTCCTGCGGACGTCGTTGTTGTTGTACGTGTACGAAGTGACCCGGCCCTGTGGGTCTTTGAGCTCCTTGAGCTTGTTGACCTCGTTCCAGGTGTAGTCGACCGTGCCGGCCGGGTCCTGGTAGTAGTCGACGTTGCCGGCCGCCGTGTAGGCCAGCAGGGTCTGGGAGCCGTCCTGGAGGTGGCGGACCGTCTCGCGCTGCAGCGGGTCGAACTCGTAGGAGATGGTGCCGGTGTTGTCGGAGCGCTGCCTGAGGTTGCCGTCACCGTCGTACCAGTACTCGACCTTCACCGTGTTCGGTGAGGTGACGGTGCGGATACGGTCGCGGTTGTCGTATGTGTAGGTGACCGTGACGCCACGGGCGTCGGTGACGGTCCTGGTGCGGCCCAGGTCGTCATAGGTGTACGTCGTCTTCCCCAGTGGCGCCGGGGCCTTGGCCCATTCCAGGTTGCCCTTGGCGTCGTAGTGGAAGTCCGTCTCCACCGTCTTGGAGGAGGTCATCTTCGTCTTCTGCGCGCAGCGCTGACCCTCGAAGCCGCCGCAGCCGGCGGTGGCGGGGTTGTAGTCGTAGGAGACGCTGCCGCCGCCGGTGCCGGTCTGCGCGACCGTCTTGGTGTTGCCGGCCGTGTCGTAGGTGAAGGCGGTTTTCTCACCGTCGGGGTTGGTGGAGTCCTTGGGTACGTCGCCGCCGGCGATGGTCTGCCAGTTGTTGACCGTCGCCCCACCGGTAGGCAGGGTGGCGGTCTTGAGGTTGTTGCGGGTGTCGAAGCCGTAGTCGGTGACGTTGCCCGGGGTGGTGCCGGAGCCCATCGCGTCGGTGGCGGTGTCGATGTTGTGGTTGGCGTCGAACTTGGTGGACCGCTTGTGGCCGAGCGCGTCGGTCACCTCGGTGACCTGGCCGTCGCCATCGTGCGCGTACTTCGCGGCGTGCGTCTCCGGGTCGGTGACGGTGGTCGTGCTGGCAGCGGTCGCGGAGTCGCTGGTGTAGCTGTAGGTGTAGGTCGGACCGGTGTGGCCGTCACTGTTGAAGCCGGTGCCACGCAACATGGAGGTGACGCGGTTGGCGTCGTCGTAGGTGAAGACCGTCACCCGCCCCTCCGCGGTGGTGATCTTGTCGATACGGCCCGAGGTGTCGTAGCGGAAGGTGACCGTCTTGCCCTCGGTGTCCGTGGTGATGGCCAGGTTGCCGGCGCTGTCGAGGTTGAACACGGCGGTGCGGCCGGTGTTGTCCTTCGCCTGCCACTGCGAGGCGTCCGTCTTCAGCAGGTCGATCCAGCGCCCGGAGCGCGTCTCGGACAGCTTGAAGCCCTTGTGCTCGCCGCCCTCGTCGTGCTGGGTGACGGTGACCGTGCCCTTGTTGCGGTCGGTGACCTTCGTCAGCGTGCCGTTGGCGTCAAAGGTGTCCGTCGCCCCTGACTTCCACTTCGTCAGCGTGTAGGTGCCGTCGGTGTTCTTCTTCAGGTCCTGCGAGTAGCCCTTCGGCGTGGTGAAGGAGCCGTCGCTGTTCTTGGTGAAGCGGACCGTGGCGCCGGAGGCGTCGTAGAAGACCGCCTCGGTGGAGGACAGGGACAGGTAGCGCTCGTACTGCTGCCACCAGCGCTGCGAGACCTTCCCCCACGGCGCGTCCAGCGAGTTGTACGTCCGCGCCAGCGTCAGGCGCTGCCCCACGCCGGCGATGTCGAAGTCGGTGGCCGTCAGCATCAGGTTGCCGGTCGAGTAATCGACCTTCGCCGTCAGAGCATCGGTGATGGCGAAGCTGGTGTACCGGTGCCAGGGGACGTCGCCCTGCCCCTCCGGCACCAGCGACGTCACCGAGGTGCCCGCCGCGCCGCTACGGGACTCGGCCTTCTCGGACGGTGTGCCCTTGGCGTGTTCGCGCTGCTCCCGCAGCCAGGGCGCGTACACCTCGTCGGTCGGATTCTGCGATGGCTCAGTCTTCACGGGCCGGTTCGGGCCGACTTTCACTGCCGGCATTTCGAAGTCGGGGCTGTCCGGGCCCCAGACCGAAGTGGGCTTGGTGTCGTCGGCGACCGCGGCGGCCGGCAGTGCCGACAAGGCCAGCGCCGCGGAGACCATCATCGCCGAGACGGCGAGAGCGGCTGATCTTTTGCGGGCACGCCGAAAGGGCATGCCGAAGGCACGCGTGTACATGGACTTCCCCCACCTGAAAGACGACCCCGGCGACCCCCGTGGTCACCAGGTGCACACAAACTGACACAGGAATCGCACATGAATCCGTGCGGTTCCCACCGTTTGCCTCGCCATACGGGCAGGAATCAGCCCCTCCCCTTCAAGTGCATGAAAGGTACAGAAGATCGCATAGGACACGCAGAGAGCACAGCTGCGCAGCAACGGCATGCCTCCCGCAGGCAGAACGCGACTGAAAGCCTCCCCCTGAGGCCGCACCGGCTCGAATCTCCGGACGTCCTGCCTGCTCCGAGACGATGATCCGCTGGGCGATGATCGGCATCATGGTTCGCCGTCTGACGCGCGGCTGCCCCGCGAAGCGGCCGGGACCGCCCTTCCTCGTGCGGCAGCCGCCCTCACAGGAGATGCGATCACAACGGCCGCCCCGAGCACCTATCGGGCCAGGAATCTCCCGGTCTCCTGCATCAAGGACGGCGGCAGATCGGTCAGCTCCGAGACGATCACGCCCAGCTCCCGGCCGAGCTCGGGCCACTCGTTCCAGACGGCTGGGCTTCTCGTCACAACGGCGGCCAGCAGATCGCCCTCGTACATGTCGCCCTCGGCCATCGGATCGTCGCGCAGCACCTCCAGCGCAAGAGGCAGGAGATAGCCCAGTCCCACGTCCTGCCCGATCAGCAGACGCATGTCCTCAACGGTCAG
Source organism: Streptomyces sp. NPDC058295 (assembly GCF_042880655.1). Taxonomy (NCBI): domain Bacteria; kingdom Bacillati; phylum Actinomycetota; class Actinomycetes; order Kitasatosporales; family Streptomycetaceae; genus Streptomyces; species Streptomyces sp. NPDC058295. Next base: position 8,597 of record NZ_JBHVYO010000020.1, on the reverse strand, counting down.
CTCGCCGATCGGCTGACGACGAAGGTTATGCACCGTCGAAACAAGGCGACTTGCTTCAACCGGCGGGGTCGGCCAACCGTCGCGGAGTTCACCCGGGATACCTCCGCAGCGTGGGAGTTTCACGCGGCGGCCCGAGGGTTCGCCAGCGACCCCGTGCTCTTCGCGGCGGAGACGGGCAGCAATCCGTGATGCTGACCGCCGGCAGCGCAGAACCACACGGCCGATCGCGATGGCGCCTGCATGAGCTCTTGCAACCGAAGCAGCGGGCACCGAGAGCATCAACGTCTCGACCCGGGGCTCCGCAGAGTGCACTCGAGCCGCCGCTCGCCATCAGCGAGGCGGGTGGGGCGGGCGGCCATCGGCAGTGACGCCCTCGGCCTCGGCTGCGTCGGCGAGGGCCGCGGCAGCGGCCTCTTCCGCCTGAGCCTTGTCGCTGGCGGCCTGGGCAATCATGTCGTCCGGGGGCTTCTCGCGGGTGGCCGGCGACTGCGGCAGCACCTCGGTGAAGGCGCGGGACATGCTCTGGAGCGCGGAGGTGATCTCGCTGGGGATCACCCAGAAATTGTTGCCCGGGCCTTGCGCGAGTTGAGGCAGCGTCTGGAGGTACTGGTACGCGAGCAGTTTGGGGTCGGGGTCGTTGCGATGGACGGCCTGGAACACCTCGTCGATGGCCCGGGACTGGCCCTCGGCCTGGAGGATGGCAGCGGTGCGGTTGCCCTCCGCACGCAGGACGGCTGCCTGTTTGTCGCCTTCGGCGGTGAGGATCTGCGACTGGCGCTGCCCCTCGGCGCCGAGAATCGCGGCTCGCTTGTCCCGTTCGGCTCGCATCTGCTTCTGCATCGCGTCCTTGATGGACTGCGGAGGGTCGATGGCCTTGATCTCCACCCGGTTGACCCTCAGGCCCCACTTGCCGGTGGCCTCGTCCAACACGCCGCGGAGCTGGCTGTTGATGGTGTCCCGTGAGGTGAGTGTCTTTTCGAGGTCCATGGATCCCACGACATTGCGCAAGGTGGTGACGGTGAGCTGTTCGACCGCCTGAAGGAAATTCGCGATCTCGTAGAAAGCTGCCCGTGGGTCGGTGACCTGGAAGTACAGAACGGTGTCGATCTCGACGACCAGGTTGTCCTCGGTGATGACGGGCTGCGGTTTGAAGGACACGACCTGTTCTCGCAGATCGATCACCGGATGAACACGGTCGATGTAGGGGATGACAAGGCTGAGGCCGGGATTCAGGGTCCGGTGGTACCGGCCCAGTCGCTCGACATTACGAGCGCGTGCCTGGGGCACGATACGGACCGCCCGCACCACGGTGAAAACCGCGACCAACGCGACGATCAGGCCGGCAATGAGGAACGCCGAGGTTTCCATGTTTCAGTCCCGGGGATAGACGATCGCGGTGGCGCCGCTGATCTCCATGACATCGACGGTCTTTCCAGGAGGAATCACCAGCGTCTCGTCGAAGGCGCGGGCCGTCCACTCCTCACCGTCGATGCGGACCCGGCCGCCCAGGCCCGTCACCTCCGAGACGACATAGGCGGCCTTGCCGACCAGCGCGTCCACGCCGAACCGCGCCGCTTGGGGCTGGAGGACGTGGCGGAGCGCGATGGGGCGCACGAACAGCACGGTGACGGTAGCGATGACGGTGAACACCAAGAACTGAAGCGGCAGGGGCAGCCCGACCGCGGCGGACCCCGCCGTGACCAGCGCGGCCGCACTCAGCAACCCGAGCGCGGCAGTAAGGGTGAAGATCTCCGCCGCAGCCAGCACGGCTGCGATGATCAACCAGATCAGCCATGGATCCATTGCGCGCCTCTTCTGACCGTGTGGGTACGGAAGGGCCTGACTCCCACCATTGCACCCCGATACGGGACAGCCCGATACCCCTGGGCAAGGAAACCCTGACGAACGATCGGAAGTGCACCGGTGCAACATGCATCCTGATCACGCCATTTCATATCTTTTATTTAGTTTACCCATATAAGAACCTCCGCGAACTTTCCACGCTGTGCCGGGGCGCTCGCACTCGGTTCGGCGACCCGATCGTGCCGGCTTGGGACAACGTCCGACTCCACCTGACTCGCCCAGCGCGCGAGTTCTCCGCCTCTGCAGGAAGACAGTATTTGCTGGCAGACCGGGTCCTCAGGCTGTCAGGCTTGGGCCATGAGTCCCCAGCTCAATGGCGTCTCCGACCTCTCCTGGCTCGGCAAGCCGATCGACGCTCGCCCTCTGTTCAGGCCGGAGTCGGCCTCCCTTCTCGACGAGCTACGGGCTCTGCGGCCTGCGGAATGGCGCGAGACGGCGGTCCCCGGTTGGAGCGTGCACGATCTCGCCGCCCACATCCTTGGCGACTACCACGGTCGTCTCGGCTGGACTACAGCTGGATGCGAGCGGGCTTTCGCTCACGGCGAGACGCTGGAAGCGTTCATCCATCGCGCCAACCAAGAGTGGGTCGACCTCCACGCCGATCGCAGCCCCGACCAGCTCATCACTGCGCTGGAACAGGCCGGCGCCCAGGTCAGCCGTCACTTCGAGACCGTCGACCTCGAAGTCACAGGCCTGGGGGTTTCCTGGGCAGGGGCCGACCCGGCGCCGAGGTGGTTGGACGTCGCCCGGGAGTTCACCGAGTACTGGACTCACCGCCAGCAGGTCCGCCATGCCACAGGCCGGGGCACGGACCCGGAGCCCCAGGCCCTGTCCACGGCCCTGGACACCTTCATGCGGGCCCTGCCCCACACACTGCGCGACGTGTCGGCCCCCCTCGGGACACAAGTCCAGGTGACCGTCGATGGGCCAGGCGGCGGCGTATGGACCGTGACCGCCACCGCAGACCGCTGGTCACTGGCCGAAGCACCCAGGGGTCGGCCGACAGCATCGGTGGCGCTGGACCCAGAGGCTGCCTGGCGATTGTGCACCCGCGGTATCGGCCCCGGCACTGCCCTCTCCCTTGCCCGCATCGAGGGAGAGCGCCGGCTTGCCGAAGCGGTCTGCCAGATCGTCTCCATCGTCTACTGAGAACCCTGGACGTCGACGCGGGGTCCCGCGCGTGTTGCCGACCTGTCGTGGACGTGCCGGTCCCGCCGTTGCTGCATCCGGAAGCAAGCAGAGTGCAGCCCTGTCCCTTCCTCGGTCAGCAGGCTGCTGCGTTGCGACTTCCCAGCCGCACTTCGCGGACTCGGCGGTCAGCGGGCCGGTAGGAACTTGCTTTGCGAGATGGCCCGTTGGGTATCACACAACGACACACCAGACCAACGATCCTGTGACGTGAAAGGCGCGACGCCGGTTCGGTCGCGATGATCCCGTCAGATCAGGTCCGTCCTGGGGTCCACGGACCAGTGGTTGGTCTTGAAGATCTGCCCGGCGAAGGTCATGTCGGTCTCTGAGACGAACCGGAAGCCGACCGAGCGGCAAATGCCGTTCGAGGCGGCGTTGTCCGTTGTCGGAAAGGCGTGCACGACTCCCCAACGGTTCTCGTCCCGGGCTCGGTCCAGGAGAGCGCGGACGGCGCGCTTGCCCAGCCCTTGCCCTTGGAACCGGGGTAGAACCATCCAGCCGATCTCGGAGATCGGTCCGTCATCGGTGTGGTGGGACCAGAGGGTGACTGTCCCGGCCACCACCTCGGGAGTGGCCGGATCGGGGACGATCATCTTGAACCAAGCAAGGTCGGCAGCCGCCTGCTCGGCATCCCGGCGCACCTTGGCCGGCATCTCCTCGCGGGACTGGGGGCCACCGAGGTCGGCCATCATGTCGGCATCACACCGCATCTGGACATAGGCGTCGACATCGTGCGGCGATACGTTGCGCAACCTCACTGGCTCCTCCTCGTGTTCAGCAACGATCGTTGCACGGCATCGATCACGCGCAGCCAGAGCGGGATGGAACTCGCCGCAATGGCCCGGATGTTCGGGGTTCCCAACCCGGCACGGGACATCACGGCTTGATCGTCCACCCATGCTCCTGGGCTGGGAAACACGACGTCGACATGCGCTTCCCCCTACCTGCGCCTCCAGGACCGAGCCGATCGAGGCCCGTTGAGCTTTGCGGATTACGTCTTCCTCGACGTCGAGGTGCGAACCGCTCGGGCGTTCTCGCGGGAGAGGTGGGTGCGTGGTGCGTAGTCTCCGTGAACGGGGGCCCAGAAGTGGTTGCAGGGCAGTAGTCGCCGGAGCCGCTCTCCGATAACATACCGACCAGACGGTACGTCTGGGTGTACTCCATGCGCCGTCGCGTGCTCGATCAACACAACGTGTCATCCACCACTGGATGGAGAGCCGCTCATGACGCAGAACGAGAACCGCGACAGCCTGGCCCTTGCGCGCAGGACCTGGAGAACTCTCGAGCCGTATCACGGAGCTGTCTACTTCTCGCCCGAAGCCGCAGATCAGTACGCCGCGTTGGGCGTGGACGCCCGGACGGGGTATTTCGCGTCCCGTTCCGCCGCGCTCGGCGCTGCTCCGGCGGATCTGGTCATCGCCACGTTCTACAACTTCAATCCTCAACTGGTGCGCCGAGTCATACCCGCGGCATGGGAAGCCGCCACGCCGCAGCGGTTCGTCGCCGCACGGATAGCCGGGATCGACGCCACGCTCCGCCGCATCCTCGGTGCGGACATCTCCTCGCCGGCGCTGGCTCGCGCCGCCGAATTGGCCCGCAGCGCGGCTGAGGTGACGTTGCGCCACCCACAAGGCCGCCCGCTCTTCGCCGCGCACGCGGCACTGCCGTGGCCGAGCGCGCCCCATCTCGTACTCTGGCACGCTCAGACACTGCTACGGGAGTTCCGCGGCGACGGTCACGTGGCGGCACTGCTGACTGCCGGACTGAGCGGGATCGAGGCTCTTGTCACGCACGCCGCCACAGGGGAGATAGACGCAGATGTGCTGCGCGGCTCACGGGCATGGACGCCGGAGCAATGGGAGCAAGCCGTGCGGAATCTGCGCGAGCGTGGGTGGCTCGACGAAGGGCCCCACCTTGCTCCGACCGAGGAGGGGGCGCGGCTCAGGGCGGAGATCGAGCACACCACGGACAGGCTGGCAGTCCTGCCCTACCTCACGCTCGGCCCTGCCGCGACCGCCGAACTCCGCTCGCTGATGCGGCCGTTCAGCCTCGCGGTTGCCAGAGAGCTTCTGCCGTGGGCGGTCGACCGCCTCAGCGAAGAGAGCGCGTGAGGGGAGAGGGAGGTCCTTACGCCGAGTGACGGCCGGCGCTCGGATCGAGCGTCCTGAAGATGCATGAAAACGATCAGAGCCTGACTTTGAGCGCCGACCGTTCAGCGTCGTGGGCGTGGCGAATGCGCTGGCCGTGCTGAGGTCCGATTCCGAGCACCATCACTCACCCGTGCAGCCCGTCGGCCCGGCAGCTCGGGGCACCGTCGGACCGAGCTGCCCGACCCGATTTTGATGGCTTATCCGGCTGGTGGTCGATCGACGCCGAAGGGTTCGATGCCCTGCGCGAGGACCACGGCGTGTGCTGCCTTCTTCCGCTGGGGCCCGTCGGCCGACGGGGTCCGAGTCGTCCCCTGGCAGACCCGGGGCCAGTCGGGCCACAACACTGTGTCCACTGGTCAACGAGCGCACGTCAGTCGAAACCGACCCAGCGGCCAGGTCCCCGTCGTGACCGGCGAGAACGCGGCCGAAGCGGCCGACGATCTTCTGCCGTCTGGACGTCTGCCCTTCCGCAGGGGCGCCGCCCGAAGCAGTGGCCTTCCGCGTCATGCAAGCCGAGCCAGACCCGGACGGCGTGCCGGCCAACCTGCGGCGTCTGGTGGAGACGGCTTTGTCGAAGGCCGTCCGAGAGGCCGAGCGCCGCTGAGTACACCGAGTCGCTCGCGAGAACACCGTCCACTGGACCAAAGGACGTCACCTTCGGCGAAGACGCCGACCATGTCCGCCGCCACCACACCCCGGTCGTCATGAGGTCCCTTTCCTGCCATCTTCCGGAGGTGTCGGCGTTCACCGTGTTGCGCCGGTTGAGGTAGGCGTAGTTGTCGTAGATCTCGGCGTCGACGTGCACCGACCACCGTCCGGAGAGCGCCTCAACTGGAGGCCGAGCTGCGCATCCTGGTGGACCGCACCCCGGTGGAGATGTTCGTCGACGACGGCCGCTATGTGCACACCCGTCAGGTTTTCCCCTACCCGCTGGATACTCGGCTCGCACTGTTCACGATCGCGGCAGCGCGGTGTTCCGCAACACGGTGATACGCGAGTTCTCGGTGTGAGGCCGACCAGGGCGCGTGTGCAGACCGTGCACGTGAACCTGATCGGTGGGACGGCCCACTTGGCGTGCGGTGGCCGAGCGCCACGGGCCGGCCCACCGCTCGACGGACCGGTCGGCCCGGCTCCTGAACCCCGGCCCTGGCTCACGCCGAAACGGGCCGCCAGTCCCTGGAGGGATCCGTCCTCCGCTCCGCTGACGTGACCAAGCTGACCGTCCCGGGCGGCCGGGCCGTACGGTTCATGGCGGCGAGGCCGTCCCGACCCTTCACCGCATCCCGTGATCAACCCGGGCGAACGTGTCTCTCCCCGGGGCCCTGGGCCTGAGCCTGGGTTGTGCCCTCACACTCTCAGACGGAACTGCGGACCTCTTCGCACTCCGGCTCCGATAGCGGACCCTTCTTCTTTCCGACGGCAGGCAAGGTAATCAGCAGCACAGCGGCTCCGAGGAGTGCGACGACCGCGATCCAGCCCGCGCCGACGTGCATAGCGTGGATAAACGCATGATCCGCAGCCTGAGCAAGAGTGGGCCGGTGGATAGCGGTGGCGACATGGCGGGCCTGTTCGGCGGAAACTCGCGCCTGATCCTGCACCGGACCGGGTGCACCCTCCAACGAAGGTTCGATCGCGCGTCGGTACATGATCGACATGATCGTGCCGCCTACTGCGATTCCGATCACACTGCCGGTTTGTCGCACGGTGTTGGTGACGGCCGATCCTGCACCGGCCTGTTCCAACGGCAAGTTGCTGATCAACGCGGCCGTAACAGGGCCGATCACCATGCCGATCGACAGCCCCTGTACCAACAACAGGATCTCGATCCAGACGAGAGGAGTTTCGAGTCCGAGGAACCCGTACCCGCCCATGGTCAGCGCAGCCACGGTCAGCGCCGGCACGGTGACAAGACGCAGCGACAGGAGGCGAACCAGGCGCGGGGCAAGGAGCGCCCCCGCGAGCGCACCCAATGCGGTAGGGATATTGGCCAAACCCGCCTTCATCGGCGAAAATCCGAGCGCGCCTTGCAGATAGAACGCGTTATAGAAGGTAATGGCGGCCACAGCAAAGAGCAGCAATCCGAGCGCCACATTGCCGCCACCGAATGCGCGTTGCGCGAGCAGCCGAGGATCAAAGCTGGGCGCCTTGACACGCAGTTCGACGAGTACGAAAACGGCCAGCAGAACCAGACCGACAACGATCGGCACCCAGACGTCGGTACGACTCCAGCCAGCCACCTGCCCCGCCCGGATCAGCCCGTAGGCCAACGCCACGAGCCCACCGATCGACAGCAACATTCCAGCGGGGTCCAATGGCCGCGGAGTGGGGCTGCGGAAATTCGGAACCAGCACGGCGAGCCCGACCAACGCCGATGCCGCGACCGGGACATTGATCAGAAAGACCGAGCCCCACCAGAAATGATCGAGCAGGAACCCAGCCAGCACCGGGCCGGCCGCCATTCCCACACCGGCCGCCGTCGAGAAAATGCTGATCGCGGCAGCCCGCGTGGGGCCGGTAAAGGTCCACATAAGGATGGCCAAGTTGGCGGGCGTGATCAGCGCGCTGCCCGCCCCCATCGCAGCTCGAGCCGCAATCAGCTGGCCCGCATCGCTGGCATACGCCGCCCACAGCGACGACCCGGCGAAGATCACCAACCCAGTGGCAAACACAGTCCGGTGCCCGAACCGATCGCCCAATGCGCCTGCCGTGAACATCAAGGTGGCGAAGGCCAGAGTGTACGAACCGGTCGCCCATTGCAGTTGACCGGGATTGGCCCCCAGTCCACGGACCGGGTCCGCAAGGGTCTCGAGCGTAGTACTCAGGACAGTATTTTCCAGCCAAATCAGCAGCGAACACAACATAAGAACAGCAAGAATCAACTGCTGCCTGAACTTCGGCAACGTTGGAGGCGCGGTCATGAACACCTTCGGATATCGATCGGCGGGAACCTGAACGACTGGACCATAAGCAAACTCCACGACGCCGTCAAGCTTGTATTTTGTGGTCAATGCCGTTGCGGCCGAGCGGAATATATGCCCTCTGACGGATTTGCGGACTCAATAATTTTGTGCCCTCTGGCGGATTTGCGAATTGCAGGTTTCATGGCTTCCGGAGGGTTGCGACTGAACGGATTCCATGCCCTAAAGTGAGCTGTCGCACCACGCCCTGCGACCCCAGCCCGGTGCCCACGCCCGGTAAAGCGTCAGGTAAGTGCCCGAGCACCATTTCCGCGTCGCTCCCCCGGCCTCGCGGCGCACTTCAACCCTCTGGTCACCCTGGCCGCCTGGTTCCCTGGCTCGGCTAGGGACTGTTTCTCGGATCATGTTCGGAGCCAGATGGTGAGGGCTGCGAGGGTGACGGTGCCGAGGTAGATGTAGGCGCGTTTTTCGTAGCGGG
>NZ_JBHVYO010000019.1:0-170512 GCF_042880655.1 Streptomyces sp. NPDC058295 | reverse complement strand
GAAGTAGGTGAGCAGTACGTCCCGTTGGGCGGCGATCATCTCCCGGCTGGTGCGCAGGAATTCGGAGACGAGCGCGTCCCGGTCGGACGGGACGCCGTGCGGGGGGTTCGTCGGCACAGTCGCCACGGTCCTCTCGGGGGATTCCACGACTCGTCGGGCCGGTGCGAGCGCACCGGGAAGGAGGGCGCCGGCGGCGGTGCGGACCAGCTGTCCGTCGACCGTCCAGCCGGGCCGCTTCGGCACGGGGGTCCGTACCGCGTCGATCGCGTCCCGGCCGCGCAGCAGCCACCCGGCACGTACCGGCAGGCCCGCGACGGCGAGCAGGGCCAGCGCGTCGAGCCAGCCGTGCAGACCGCCGCCGGGGCGGGGCTCGCAGGCCACCGTGCGGTGCGGACGGTCGCCGAGGATCTGCCCGACCAGCCGGGTCAGCACCGACCCGGGACCGGCCTCGACGAAGATGCGCGCGCCCGCCGCGTACATCGCCTCGATCTGCTCGGCGAAGGCGACCGGGGCGCCGATCTGGGCGGCGAGTTCGGTCCGTACCCCGTCGGCGTCGGCGGGATACGGCGCGGCCGTGCGGTTGGACCACACCGGGAACTCGGGCGCGTGCACCGGCCGGGCCGCGAGTGCCTCGGCGAAGCGGTCGGCGGCACCGGCGACCAGCGGGCTGTGGAAGGCGCAGGCCACGGGGATCCGCTTGGCCCCGATACCGGCCTCGCGCAGCAGCCGTACGGTGTCGGCGACGGCGGCCGAGGGGCCCGAGATCACCGTCTGCTCCGGCGAGTTGCGGTTGGCGACGACCACGGAGTCCGGCGCCCGCACCGCTTCCAGGGCCCGCGCCACCTTGTCGGCACCGGCCGCGACGGCGGCCATGGTGCCGGGATCGCCACCGGCGGACCCGGCGGACGTGGTGGATCCCGCGGATCCGGTGGCCCCGGCGGCTTCGAGGATGGCTGCCGCCCGTTCCGCGCTCAGGTCCAGCAGTGTCTCGGGGCTCAGTGCGCCGGCCGCGCAGAGGGCGACCAACTCGCCGTAACTGTGCCCGGCGGCCATGTCCGGCCGTACCCCGGCCGCGGTGAGCACGGCGTGCGCCGCGAGTCCGGCGACGCCGAGGGCCGGCTGTGCCACCCGGGTGTCGGTCAGCGCGGCCTGCTGGCGGTCGCGTTCCGCGTCGTCGAAGGCGGCCGGCGGATACAGGGTGTCGGCGTGGGCGCGTCCGAGTTCCAGGTAGGGCCGCAGCTCGGGGAAGGTGACGAACAGGTCCGCGAGCATGCCGGTGCGCTGGCTGCCCTGGCCGGGGAAGAGGAAGGCGACCTTGGAGTCCCCGGTGTCGTCCGGTCCGGCTCGGTGGATCCCGCGTGCCGGGTCGTGCTCGGCCGGATCGGCCGACACCCGTCGCAACTTGCCGACCAGGTCGTCCACGTCCGTCGCCACGACCGCGACCTGCGCCGGTTCGCGGCTCGCGTCCGACCGCCGGGCGGCGCCGAGCGCCAGGTCCCGCAGCCGCCACGGCCGGCCCTCCGCCTCCGCGGCCCTGAGGAGTTCGTCCACCGCACGGCCGGCCGCGGCGGCGTCCCGGCCACGGAAGACGAACAGTTCGGCCGGCCAGACGTCCGCGCCCCGTACCGGCGGCACGCCGCCGGCGTACGCGCTCAGCACCACATGGAAGTTGGTGCCCCCGAAGCCGAACGCGCTGACTCCGGCGAGGCGTTCCTCGGGAGGCGCCGCCCAGGGCCTGGCCCGTGCGTGGAAGGCGAAGGGGCTGCTCTCCCGGTCCCAGGCCGCGTTGGGGGCCTCGACGTGCAGCGTGGGCGGCCGGACGCCCGTGTGCAGGGCGAGCAGCGTCTTGATCAGACCGGCGAGTCCGGCGGCGCACTTGGTGTGTCCGATCTGCGACTTCACCGAGCCGATCGCACAGCCGCCCGGTTCCGCCCCGGCCTCGCCGAACACCTCGCTCAGGATGCGCAGTTCGGTGCGGTCGCCGACCACCGTCCCGGTGCCGTGCGCCTCGAGAAGTCCGACGTCGGCCGGGGAGACGCCCGCGTTGCGGTAGGCGCGTTCCAGGGCCGAGCGCTGGCCCTCGGGCCTGGGCGCCGTGAGTCCGAGCGAGCGGCCGTCGCTGGAGGAGCCGAGGCCCTTGATCACGCCGTAGATCCGGTCGCCGTCGCGTTCGGCGTCCGCGAGCCGCTTCAGGACGACGCAGGCCACGCCCTCCCCGAGCGCGATGCCGTCCGCCGAACCGTCGAAGGCGCGGGAGCGGCCGGTCGGGGACAGCGCGTGCACGGAGGAGAAGAGGACGTAGTCGTTGATGCCGTTGTGCAGGTCGGCGCCGCCGCAGAGCACCACGTCGGAGGTGCCGCCGACGAGTTCCTTGCAGGCGACGTCCACCGCGGCCAGCGAGGAGGCGCAGGCGGCGTCGACGGTGTAGTTCGCGCCGCCGAGGTCGAGCCGGTTGGCGATCCGCCCGGAGACGACGTTGGCGAGCATGCCAGGGAAGGAGTCCTCGGTGAGCCGCGGGAGCTGGTCGTCCAGGCCCGCCGGGACGCTGCCGTAGTACGAGGGCAGGACCGCCCTCAGCGTGGCCGCGTTCGACAGGTCGCTGCCCGCCTCCGCGCCGAACACGACCGAGGTGCGGGAACGGTCGAACTCCCGTCCCCCTTCGCCGTATCCGGCGTCCTCCAGGGCGCGCCTGGCCGCCTCCAGGGACAGCAGCTGCACCGGCTCGACGCTGCCGAGCGACGTCGGCGGGATGCCGTACCGCAGGGGGTCGAAGGGGATGCGGGGCAGGAAACCGCCCCACTTGGACGGGGTGGACTCGCCGTGGTGGACGGCCGGGTCCCAGCGGTCGGCGGGCACCTCGCCCACCGCGTCCACGCCCCCGACCACGTTCGCCCAGAAGGTGGGCAGGTCGGGTGCCTGTGGGAACATGCACGCCATGCCGACGACGGCGATGTCGAGCGGGGCCGGGGCAGCCGGCTCGCGGACCGTCTCCTCTCGGCTCAACTCGGCCGCCCGCAGGGCGAGATGCTCGACCGCGCCGGTGGTCACGGACTCGTGCAGCGCGGCGACCGTGGTGGTCGCCGAGCGCAGCACGGCCACCGCTCCGGCCATGAACATCCCCTCGGAGAGCTGGCGTTGCTCGTCGACGGGGGTGAGGGAGCCGTCGGTCTCCCGGGTCACGCCCTTGCTCGCGAGGCGCAGCCGGCCGACGTTGAGCCGCTCCAGTGCCTCCCAGATCTGTCGGTCCCCGGCGCCCTCGGCCCGCAGCCGGGCCTCCTCGTCGCGGTAGCCGGCGGCGAACGGGCTCGGCACGCACCGGGTGGCGTGTCCCGGCGCCGACTCCAGGAGCGTGGTGCGTTCGGCGGCCATGACCTGTCGCTGGAAGAGCGGCCGGATCGCGCCGCGGGACACGGCCTCCTCGGTGAACAGGTACGCGGTGCCCATCAGCACGCCGACCGCCGCTCCGCGCGCGGTCAGCGGCGCGGCGAGCGCGGCGACCATCGCCGCCGACCGTTCGTCGTGGACACCGCCCGCGAAGAACACCTCGACGTCCTCGGCCCGGTGGCCCTCGGACCAGTCCTCCAGGACCGCCAGTTGGGCCTCCCAGAGTGCGAAACTCGCGCGCGGTCCGACGTGTCCGCCGCACTCCGAGCCCTCGAACACGAAGCGGCGGGCCCCGGCCTCCAGGAACTGCCGCAGCAGCCCCGGCGACGGCACGTGCAGGAAGGTCCGGATGCCGTCCCGCTCCAGCGCCTGCGCCTGGGACGGCCGGCCGCCCGCGATGATCGCGTGCGTCGGCCGCAGCTCCCGTACGGCCTCCAGCTGTGCGGCGCGTACGTCCTCCGGCGCGAAACCGAGTACGCCCACGCCCCAGGGCCGGCCGGCCACCGCGTCCCGGGTCTCGGCGAGCATGGCCCGCGTCCGCGCGCCGTCCGCCAACGCCAGGGCGAGGAAGGGCAGTGCCCCGTCGGCCGCCACCGCCGCGGCGAACGGGGCCCCGTCGCTCACCCTTGTCATCGGCCCCTGGGCGAGGGGGAGCCGGGTGCCGAGCGCCCGGCTCATCGGCGACCCGGCCCGCAGGGCCCGGCCGGCCGTGTCGTCGCGCACGTCGTCCAGGACCGCGTCCCGCACCGCCCGCAGGGTCCGCCGCACGTCACCCCAGCGCTCGGCGAACCGCGCGGCGAGGAAGCCGTCCTGGCCCACCGGGAGCAGCTGTGCGCGGGGATCCTGCGCGCCCAGCAGCGCCGCCACCGCCGGTGCTCCGGCGTCCTCCGGGAGCTGCGGGGCGTCGGGGCCGCGCCGCAGCAGGACCCGGTGTCCGGCGAGGACGACGGTCTCCGAGCCGTCCAGGGCGCGCAGCGCCGCGGCGGCGGGTTCGGGCAGCGCGGACTCGGCGAGGAGGGCGAGCTGGCTGTCCAGGACGACGCCTGCCGCACCGCCGGCCACCGCGGCGGCGGCCGTGCGCGGGCCGATGCCGCCGCACGCCCATACCGGGGCGGCCACCTCGGGTGCGGCGAGGAGCTGCTGGAGCAGGACGAAGGTGCTCAGTTCGCCGACCCGGCCACCGCTCTCGGCGCCGCGGGCGATCAGGCCGTGCGCCCCGGCGCGTAACGCGTCCCGCGCGCCCGCCAGGTCGGTGACCTCGACGAGCACGCGGTAGCGGGCCGAGAGGCCGGCGATCGGCCAGGGCGCACTGTCGGCCTCCAGGGCCTCCGCGGTCCCCACGGGCTTCGCGGTCCCCGCGGCCTCCCGGGCCTGTGCCGCCTCCGCGGTGAGGACCACCGTGTGCGGGCCGTCGGGTTCCAGGTCGGCGGGGGTGAGCCGGCAGTGTGCGCCGACCCGGACCCCGAAGGCGCCCGGGGAGGCGCGGCGCAGGCGGGACAGGGCCTCGCGGGTTCTTCGGTCACCGTTTCCCAGGTCGAGTACGCCGAGCCCGCCGGCCCGGGTGATCGCCAGGGCGAGCCCGGCATCGGGTTCGCCGAAAGGAGAGATGCCGATGATCATGTCCTCGGAACGCACAGCAGACGTCATGATTCTCCGAATCAAGGGTGAGACTGCACGGTGGGGGGTTCGGGACAGCAATGGCGGCTCACCGGATTTCCGCGGGCAGGGGTCCACCGCGGAACGCCGTTCTAAAGCGCGTGCTCGAAACGCGTTGAAAGGTAGTGCGCTTGTTACTCAGTGGTCAACGTTCGAACGATCAGGGCGCTATCCAGCCGCAATGATTCGGTCAGTCATGGGCGGTGGGCCAGGCGTAGGAAATCGGATGAATTCCTTTCGAGCCCGTCCTCGTTCACCCTCCACTCACACGGTAGAAACATGAACGAACGCAGGAAATGGGTTCCTCTGGACCGCTTGTCCGAATCGACACGCACATTCCCGGCGGCGGCCGGGTGGCGGGGAAAATTCCGTGTGTCGCTCCGGGAGTGACCGGGAAAGGCTTGTGTGGACGACGGTGCCGGAGTCGACCTGTGAGACGGACCTTGACGCGGACCGGAGCGCCCCGAAGACTGGAACGACTGCGGAGTCGAGCCGGTCTTCGGGAGGTCGTCGACCGGCTTGACTGCGTGGTCACCCGCCCCGGTTCTCTCCGCGCGGCCTGGCGCTTCACACGCTGTAGCCCCCGTCCACCCCGAGGGCCTGGCCCGTGATGAACCCGGCCCGGTCCGAGGCCAGGAAGGACACCGCCTCCGCGATGTCCGCCGCTTTCCCGAACCGGCGCAGCGGGATGTTCCGCCGGGTGACCGCGAGCGCCTCGTCGTCCAGTTCGCCCGACTCGATCAGCCGGCCCGCGATGCCGTCGGTGAGCATGCCGGGTGCGACGCAGTTGACGCGGACTCCGTAGCGCCCCTCCTCGGCGGCCAGGGCGCGGGCGACCGCCTCGACCGCTCCCTTCGCCCCCGAGGACAGTCCGTCGCGTGCCGGGAAGCGCCGGGTGGCGACGGTGGTGACCGCGACGATGCTGCCCCGGCTCCGGCGCAGTACGGGCAGTGCCGGATGGACGAGATTGAAGAACGCCCCCGCGTCCGCCTCGAGTTGGGCCCGGTACTCGCCCGGCGTCACCCGGCTGAGATGCCGCATCGGGACCTGTGGGCCGGCGGCGTACACGAGCGTGTGGATGCCGCCGTACGCCTCGGCGGTCGCGGTCACCGCCCAGGCCGCCGCCCTCTCGTCGGTCAGGTCCAGGGGGAGCGGCGCGAGCCCCTTCGCCTCCTCGGCGAGGGCCTCGGCCGCCTCCCGTCGGGCTCGGTAGGTGAACACCACCGCGCTGCCGCGCGCGGCCAGCGTCCGTACGACCGCCGCGCCGATGCCGCCCGTGCCACCCGCCACGAACGCCACCCCCGGCCGACCGGAGAAGTCCTCCATGCCTCACCGTCCCTCCTGTCTCCGCGCCCCGGCGCCCCGCCCCCGGCGCACACTCCCGGGGGGCTCGGCGATGACCGCCTGCATGACCTCGCTCGTTCCGGCGTGGCTGCGGGTGATGCGCGCGTCCGCGTACAGCCGGGCGATCGGGTACTCATGCATGTAGCCCTTTCCGCCGAAGAGTTGAAGACATCGGTCGCCACCAATGGCCTGCGTCTCGGTGCGGGGGAACTTCACCTTCGGCGCGTCGGCCGTCGGCGCCGGAGAGCCGACCCGCGACGAATTCGGCGACGGCGCGATCGAGCAGGGCCTTTCCGCCCTCCGACTCGGCAGATCCGGCGGCGAGTTCGCCCGTCATGCTCGGGAAGGTCACGACCGTCCGGCCGAACGCCCTGCGCTCTTTGACGTGACCGACCGTGGTGTCCGGCGCGACGGGCGTCCTGGTCGTCGGTGGAGAGCGTGCGGCGCACGGGCGGCTCCGCGGCGAGGTCGTCGACGAAGGCCTCCGCCCGGCCCCGTCCGCCACCCGGCCGACCGGGCCGGGCCGACGGACCTCCTCGGCGTCGATCGTCTCCGCGAGCAGCGCCGCCCGCCTGGCCTGCCGGACCCGGACGAGCCTCGGCGGCTGCCGGCAGCCGGCATCCGGCGGCCAGAGGCCGGCGGCAGTTGCCCCCTGCCCGGGGCTGAGGGACCTGCGCCGGTTCAGCTCGGTCGCCGCCCGGGCGAGCCCGCACGTATGCCGGGCCGGGGGCGTCGTGCGCCCGCCCGGACCCCCGGACCCCGTCGCCGCCGGCGGCCCGGACGGTGCCGGTGGTCCGGGCGGGCGCCTCCACCGGTCGGGTCAACCGGGCCGGGGCGCGGGAGGTGTGCCGAGGGCCGTACGGGTCCGGGGGGACGGCGTACGGAGTGTTGACTCCATACCCGATGTGACAATCAGCCCATAGTGCCCGTATGACGCGTACCCGTACGGCGCTGCTGTGCGCCGCCGCACTTCTCGCCTCCACCCTCCAGACGGCGGCCGCGGCCGCCACCCCCGGTCCCCATCACCAGGACCGGGCCTGCGCCGCCACCCCGAAACCGCGGGGCCAGGCGCGCGAGGTCCTCGCCCTCGTCCGCGCCGCCCGCAAGGAACTCGGTCTCAAGGCCGCCCTGGTCAAGGTCACGGTCGACGGGCGTGAGCTCGTCACCGGCGCGGACGGCGAGTCCCTCACGGATGTGCCCGCCACGCCCGCCATGCACTTCCGCACCGGCTCGGTCGGCATCGCCTTCATGGGCACCGTGCTGCTCCAGCTCGTCCAGGAGCACAAGGCGCGCCTCGACGACCCGGTCTCCCGCTGGCTGCCCGACCTGCCGCACGGCGACAGGATCACCCTGCGGATGCTCGGCGACTCGACGTCCGGCCTGCACGACTACGTGACCGACCCGGTGTTCCTGAAGAAGCTCTACGCCGACCCCTGGCAGCACTGGACCCCCGAGGAACTCGTCGGGATCTCCCTCAGTCACCCCCTGTGGTACCGGCCGGGCACCAACTGGAGTTACTCGCACGCCAACTTCGTCCTCCTCGGCCGCGCCCTGGAGAAGATCTCCGGCACCCCGCTTGACCGTCTCCTGCGGCAGCGCGTCATGAAGCCCCTCAAGCTGCGCAACACCCGCAGCAACGACACCGCGCTCATCCCGCCGCCCGTGCTGCACGCCTACGACGACGAACGCGGCACCTACGAGGAGTCCACCTACTTCAACCCCTCCTGGACCACCGCCCCGGGCGCCGTCCTGACCCAGGACATCTGTGACCTGGCCCGCTCCGGGCAGGCCATCGGCTCGGGCGAACTCCTCTCGAAGCGCTCCTTCGACACCCAGCTCGACCCCGGCACGGTCGGCCTCGGGCACCCCACCGCGAACTGCCCCGCCACGGTCTGCCTGCCCATGACCGAGGACTTCCACTTCGGTATCGGCGTCATCGTCAAGAACGGCTGGGTGGTGCAGAACCCGTCCTTCTTCGGCTACGCGGCCGTGATGGCGTACGAGCCGCACCAGCGGCTGTCCATCGCGGTGTCCACGACGGTCGGCCCGGACGCCCCCACCGGCAACACCGCCCAGACGATCACCGAGCGGATCGCGGACCTGCTCGCCCCGCGGTACCCGCTGGCCGACTGACCCTCGTCCCCTCCTCACCGGCGCCCGGCGCGCACCCCGTCCAGGGCGATGGCCAGGACGCGGTCGCGCTGGGCGTCATCCACGAAGGCCGTCGCGGTGATCCCGGCGACCATCCGCAGCAGATCGCCGAAGTCCATGTCCGCGCGGGCCGCCCCGGCCCGCTGGGTCCGTTCGAACAGCGGGCCGGCCGCCGCGTACATCGAGTCACGGCAGGCCTGGAAGATCTCCGACTCGCCCTCCAGCGCCTCGCGCACCGCCCGCTTGGTGACCATGTACCCGGCGAACCGCTCGAGCCAGGCGGTGAGCGCCTCCCACGGCTCCAGGTCGGCGAGCTCCACGGCCGACCGGCACAGCGCGTTGACCTCGTCCGCGTACACGCTCT
Organism: Streptomyces sp. NPDC058295; assembly: GCF_042880655.1. Taxonomy (NCBI): domain Bacteria; kingdom Bacillati; phylum Actinomycetota; class Actinomycetes; order Kitasatosporales; family Streptomycetaceae; genus Streptomyces; species Streptomyces sp. NPDC058295. The sequence continues at coordinate 161,613 of NZ_JBHVYO010000019.1, read as the reverse complement.
CGAACAGTGCCCGGCGGGTCGGGAAGTTCCGGTACAGCGTGCCGATGCCGACGCCCGCTCGCCGGGCGATGTCCTCCAGGGACGCCTCGGAGCCGTGCTCGGCGAACGCCTCGCGCGCGGCGGTCAGCAGCGCGTCGTAGTTGCGGGCCGCGTCCCTGCGGGCGGGGCGCTGGGCCGCGACGATCTCGCTGATGGGGAACTGCTGAGCCGGCACTGCTGCCTCCTGGGGCGGAACTCGGTTGAACCGGAGGGATGCCTCCGCTACAGTGGAGGGGTGCCTCCACTTTAACAGTCCGAGGCCTCTTCTCCTCTTACCGGGTTCTTCCGAGAGGCTTGTCATGCCCCGCAAGTCCACCCGCCTCACCTTCGCGGTCCTCGCGACCGGTGCCGGCGTGTTCTCCATGCTCCAGTCGCTGATAGCGCCGGCCCTGCCGACCGTGCAGCACGCGCTGCACACCTCGCAGTCCACCGCGACCTGGGTGATGACCGCGTACCTGCTGTCCGCGTCCGTCTTCACGCCGATCCTCGGCCGGGTCGGCGACCTGATCGGCAAGAAGCGCACCCTCGTCGGGGTCCTGCTCGCCGTCCTGGCCGGCTGTCTGCTCGCCGCGCTCGCGCCGACCATCGGCGTCCTGATCCTCGCCCGGGTCGTCCAGGGCGTCGGCGGCGCTCTGTTCCCGCTCTCCTTCGGCATCATCAGGGACGAGTTCGCCCCCTCCCGGGTGCCCGGCAGCATCAGCAACCTGTCCGCCGTGATCGCCGCGGGCGGTGGCGTCGGCATGGTCGCGGCCGGACCGATCGTCTCCGCGCTCGACTACCGCTGGCTGTTCTGGATCCCCGTCGGCATCGTCGCGGCCGCCACGCTGATCGCCGTGCGCTATGTGCCCGAGTCGCCCGACCGGGCGGAGGGCAAGGTCAGTTGGCTCGGCGCCGTGCTGCTGTCCGGATGGCTGGTCGCCCTGCTGCTGCCGCTCAGTCAGGCGGCCAGCTGGGGCTGGGGTTCGGCCCGCGTGGTCGGTCTGTTCGCCGTGGCCGTGGCGCTGTTCGCGCTGTGGCTGTTCACCGAGGCCCGCTCCCGCAGTCCGCTGATCGACCTGCGCATCATGCGACTGCCGGCCGTGTGGACCACCAACCTCGCCGCCCTGCTGTTCGGCGCGGGCATGTACGCGATCTGGTCCTTCCTGCCCGGGTTCGTCCAGACCCCGAGCACCGCCGGCTACGGCTTCGGCGCGAGCGTCACCGCCTCCGGGCTCCTCATGCTGCCGATGCTGCTCGCGATGTTCGTCTCCGGTGTGCTCAGCGGCCGTCTCGAACCCCGCGTGGGCGCCAAGGCACTGCTCACGACCGGCGCCGCACTCGGGGCGCTCGCCATGGGCTTCCTCGCCCTCTGGCACGAGGAGCAGTGGCAAGTGGCCTTCGTGGCAGGCGTGTTCGGTCTCGGTATCGGCCTGGCCTTCGCCTCGATGGCCAACCTGATCGTCGGCAGCGTGCCCGCCGGGCAGACCGGCGCCGCCACCGGCATGAACGCCAATATCCGCACCATCGGGGGGTCCATCGGGGCCGCCGTCACCAGCGTCCTGGTCACCGGCCGCCTGCAGCCGTCGGGCCTGCCCTACGACTCCGGCTACACCCACGGATTCACCCTGCTCGCGGTGCTCTGCCTGGGCGCCGCCCTCGCCGCCCTGCTGGTCCCGGTCCGCCGCGCGAGCCGGCTGCCGGGGCCGGCCGCCCACCAGGCGCCGACCGCCGCACCCACCCCCGTACGGTAGGCTCTGCCTGCGCGTTCCCGCAGCTCACCGCCGCGGCAACGCCTCGGGACGTGGCGCAGCTTGGTAGCGCACTTGACTGGGGGTCAAGGGGTCGCAGGTTCAAATCCTGTCGTCCCGACTTTGCGAAGTCGTAGGTCGGAGGCTGTACCGGAACTGCTCCGGTACAGCCTCTCGTCTCAGGATCAGGACTCGAGGATCCTGCGCTTCTGCTCCTCGAACTCGGTCTCGGTGAGGACCCCCTGGGCCTTGAGCTCCCCGAGTTGCTTCAGCTGGTCGATCTTGCTGCTCATGTCGGCCGGCGGGGCGGGCGGGGGAGCGGCGGCCGGTTGCGGCGCGGCCTGCTGATCGTCCTGCTGGGCCCAGCGCCCCTGCTGGCGGCGTGACACGCGGTTCGACACGGCGGTCGCGGTACCCGCCACGACGGCTGTGCGGGCGACCCCGCGGAGGAGACCTGGCACGGCGGTTTCCTTTCTCGCCGGAGACCTGCGGAAGAGACGGCTTCTCCGGCCGGCGCGCGACGGCCGGCGCACCGGATACCCCCATTGGACCACCGCCGGATTTCCCTCGCACGTCGGCCCCCGCGCTGAACTGCGTGCATACCGGTGTTCTGCCGGTTTGTGCTTATCGTGGCAAGCTGATATCCGGGCGACCGAACGGCCACCTGTCAATGGCGAAATGTAGTGGGAGGAGCCCTGAATGGCCGCGACCGGAATGCACCACGGACACGGAACGGCAAGAGGCGGCGGAGCGTGGGTGTCCGGCTGGACCGGCTTCGCCGGGGTCATGATGATCTTCGGCGGGGTGATGGCGATATTCCAGGGAATCGCCGCCATAGCCGAGGACGACGTCTTTGTCGTCACCCGTGACTACGCCTACAACTTCAACCTGACGAGCTGGGGCTGGATCCATCTCGTCCTCGGTGTGCTGGTCGCGCTCGCGGGCGCCGCTCTGTTCCGCGGCGCGGTGTGGGCACGCGTCATCGGTATCGCCGTGGCCGGCCTGTCGATGATCGCCAATTTCATGTGGCTGCCGTACCAACCCGTCTGGGCCATCGTGCTGATCGCCGTGGACGCCTTCGTCATCTGGGCGCTGTGCATCGGAACGGGCCGGGACGCCCGCACCGAGTAGCCCGTCCCCGCGTCCCGTCCTCGCGCCCCGGCCGACCAGCCCGGCCGACCAGCCCGGCCGACCAGCCCGGCCGACCAGCCCGGCCGACCAGCCCGGCCGACCAGCCCGGCCGACCAGCCCGTCCGGTCGACAGGCCGGTCGGCCGTTGGGCCGTTCAGCGCGGGCGGGCACCCGGGCGGCTGACGGGAGACGCGCCACCGTGCCCCACCGGGCCACCCGTGTTTACGTTGTCGGACGGATTCCTTTGAACGTCTGCCGAATATCCGCGCCGGCACGCCCAGGGAGACACGAGTGGAAACCAGCGGCAACAACGGTCGCCAGCCCCTTGCCCAGCCGCTCCTCACAGGGCAGAAAGCGCTGGTGACGGGCGCGAATTCCGGCATCGGAAAGGCCACGGCGATCGGCCTGGGGCGGGTGGGCGCCGATGTGGTCGTGAACTACGTGGCGGGGCGTGAGGCCGCGGAAGAAGTGGTGCGCGAGATCGAGGGTTTCGGCGTCCGCGCCTATGCGCACGAAGCCGATGTGTCGCAGGAGGACCAGGTCGTCGACATGGTCTCCCGTATGGTCGAGGAGTTCGGCACCATCGACGTCATGGTCGCCAATGCGGGCCTCCAGCGAGACGCGGCTCTCACCGACATGACCATCGACCCCTGTACCGCACCGCCACCGGATGGGCGAGGATCACCGCCGTCGGCAGCGTGGCACTCGTCGTCGTGGCCTGGGGGCTGGCCCAGCGGCCCTATCTCATCCCCACCTCGCTGACCGTGTCCGAGGCGGCCGGCGCGACGACGACACTGCGCTGGCTGCTGCTGGTCACGGCCATCGCCGTGGTGCTCGTCGGACCGCCCCTCGTCCTGCTCTACCGGCTGGACACCGCCGGGGCCCTCCAGCCCCTCACCGAGGCGGACCTGCGGCGGACGGCGGCCGGACGGGAGCCCGAGAGCCCGTGACCGGCGGCGGGGAGTCGGCGCGCGGGGAGCCGGGGCGCGGGGCCGGGCAGGCACCGCCGATCGTGCTGGTCCTCGGGGTGTCCGGTTCCGGGAAGAGCACCGTCGGCAAGGCGGTCGCCGAGCGGCTCGGTGTGACGTTCGTCGAGGGCGACGACTTCCACAGCGCCGCCGAGATCGCCAAGATGACCGCCGGCCACGCCCTGGACGACACCGACCGCGGGCCCTGGCTGCGGGCCCTCGCCGACCGGGTCCGGCACTCCGCCGAGGCCGGGGAGGGGCTGGTCGTCGCCTGCTCGGCCCTCAAGCGGGCGTACCGCGACGAACTCCTGGCGGCCGCGGACGCCCGGCTCTGGTGCCTCTACCTCGCCCTGGACCGGGACACCGCACGGGACCGGGTGTCCCGGCGCACCGGCCACTTCATGCCCGCCCGGCTGGTCGACTCGCAGTTCGCGACGCTGGAGCCACTTCAGCCGGACGAGCCGGGCCTGACCCTGGACGCCACAGCCGGCCTGCCGGCCGCTCTCGTCCGGGTGCGGGCCGCCGTCGCCTCCTTCGGGCGGTCCACGGGCCGCTGACGGGTCACGCGCTCAGGAGGACCGCGACGTCCCCCGGCCGCGGCGCCGGGCCTCCGGCACGGGTGACGGGGAGGAGCCGGCCGTCACCCCGCACCAGGAACAGCATCCGGTGTCCGGCCGGCAGGGTGCCGTCGAAGCGATGCGTCACGACCCGGGCTCCCCGGGCGTGACGACGTGCCAGTTCGGGCCCGGTCAGATCCGGCTCGAAGAGCACCTCGCCGCCCGCGTAGGGGGTGATGACGCCCTGGCTCTCCGCGGGCGGCCGCAGCCGGTGGACCGTGCCCTCGACGCTTCCCTCGAGATGCGTGGCCGCCAGCGCGTTGAAGTCGTCCTCGCCGGTGAGCAGCAGGACCGCGGTGAGGCCTTCGAGTTCGGCGCCCTCGCCCGTGGCCGCCGCGAACAGTTCCCCCGGGGCGAGTTCGATGCCGGCGGCCCTGATGCCGTCCCGCTCCGTCTCGCGCCCCGCCCACATCACCACCTCCAGCCCCGCCGACCGCAGGGCCCGCCCCAGGTCCACCACCCATGGATCGCCGCCCACGAGCAACGGTCGGGAACGCGTCGAGCGCACCACGCCCAGCCGCCCGGCGACCGCCGCCGCGCTCAGCCCGTACAGCGTGACGGTGGCGACGATCACCACGAACGTGGCGGGCAGGATCTTCGCCGCGCCACCGACGCCCTGGTCCACCAGCGTGGCCGAGAACGTCGAGGCGGTGGCCGCGGCCACGATCCCGCGCGGCGCCATCCACCCGAGGAAGCCCCGTTCCCCGGCCGTCAGATCGGTTCCCCAGGCCGACGCGGCCGCCACCAGGGGGCGGGCCACGAGCACCAGGACCGCCACGAGCCCGAGCGTCGGCAGCAGCACATGCCGCAGGGACTGGGGGCTGACGGTGGCCGAGATGGAGATGAACAGCAGTCCGATGATCAGATGTACGAACGTCTCGAAGAACGGCCTCCGCGCCGTGACGCCCCCGCCGGACAGATTCGCCACCGCCAGCCCCATCAGAACGGCGGCGATGAGCCCCGTGTCGTCCCGGACGATGTCGCAGGCGGCGGCCACGCCGACCACCGCGGCGAGCTGCACCGTGGTGGCGAGCACCTCCCCTAGCCGGAGCCTGCGCAGCGCCACCGTCAGTACCGCCGCTCCGACGACACCCCCCGCCACCCCCACCGCCGTGCTGACGGCGAAGGGGCCGATCCGGCTGCCGAAGCCGCCGGTCCCGCCGGCCCTGACGGTGTGGAAGACCAGCGCGCCCAGGATGCCGCCCACGGGATCGATCAGCGACCCCTCCCAGACGAGGATCCGCCGCAGGCGCTCCGTGGGGCGGACGAACGCGAGCAGCGGCCCGACGACCGTCGGCCCGGACACGACCAGGATCGCCCCGAGCATCACGGCCGCGCCCTGTGACATCCCGAGCAGCGGCATGGCCACCAGCGCCGCCGAGACGCCGCTGACCAGCGCGCCGAACCAGATCAGCCGCACCACGACCCGGCGGGTGTGGCCTTGGAGACCCTTCAGGTCCAGGCCGAGGCCCGCGTCGTAGAGGATCACCGCGACGGCCAGCGAGACCAGCGGGGAGAAGGCGCTGCCCAGGAGCCGCTCGGGGTCGACGTCGTCGGTCAGGGCGCCCGCGGTGAATCCGACGGGCAGCAGGACGATCAGCGCGGGGATGCGCAGACGGTTCGCCAGCACCTGGGAGCCGACGGCCAACACGATGATCAGGCCGAGGCCCAGGAATACCTGGTCCTCCGTCACCGCGACGGAGTCTCTACGTCCTCGGCGGCCGCACGTCGTCCGTCTCGTCCAGCGCGGCCAGGACGGCCGGCACCGGGATCCGCCCGGAGGCGACCAGCTGAGCACCGCCGCGGCGCAGGGCGGTGGCGAAGGGCGCGGCCCACAGGTTCTCGTAGACCAGGATCGCCGCGGAGTTCCCGGCGCCCAGAGCGTTGCCGGCCTCCTCGATGTCGTCCTGGCCCAGCAGGCCGGAGGAGGCGCCCTCGAACACGGCCAGGTCCAGAACCCCGTCGCCGGTGAGGTCGGCGATCTCCAGGCCGACCACGGACCCGTCCCCCTCCTTCCGGACGAACAGCAGATCGAGGATGCGGATGAGGCCGCGGTCCACCAGATCGACCAGCAGGGGAAAGCCCTCGCCGGTCATGCGGTTCCCGGGGAACTCGACGACGACATAGTCGATCGGTCCCATTTCGACGAATTCATCGCTCACGGCTTCACCCCTGGGTGGTCACGGCGTTCGGCGGCCCCCTGTTTTCGGACTTCATTGCAGCATCGGACGGAGCCAGCCGCACCTCGGTACCCCGCCCACCCGCACGGCTCCTACGCGGTCCGCCCGGCCGCGCGCGCGTGCCGGCGTTCGCTCACCCGGCGCCAGACGGCCCGCTGGCACTTGAGGGTGAGGGTCCCGACCACGATCAGGACGACGATGTTGAGCAGCAGCTGGAGCAGGGATCCCCAGGCCTCGTCCCAGCTGGCGAACGCCACGGAGACCCCGATGTCCGCGCCCGCCGGAATGGTGGTCACCGAGATGAAGACGCCGAGCAGCGCGCTCGTCCGGGCCTCCGTCAGCGAGACGATGCCGACGACCCCGGCCAGCACCGCCACCACGGCCGAGAAGAAGTTGGGGGTGTTGATCAGATTCGAGACGGGCCGCACCCCCAGCTCGAAGGCCTCCGGCTGGAGCCCCCAGCCGCGGACGAGGAGGGCGAAGAGGAAGGTCGCGGCGACGGCCAGTACGAAGCCCACCAGCAGCGCCAGGAACCCCTGCTCGATCCTCGGCCGGGAGCGGGTGTCGATGCCGAGGGCGACGCTGGTGATGGCCCCGTACTCGGGGCCGACCACCATCGCCGCGACGATGAGGATCTGGGAGTTGGTGATGATGCCCACCGCACCGATGAGCCCGGCGATGACCAGGAACAGGTAGAAACTCGGCGGGTAGCGGCCCTCCGCCCGGATCCGGGCCTCCACCTGCTCCCACACCGGCGCTCGCAGCCGTGTCCCCAGCTCCTCGGCCCAGGTCCGGGCCGCGAGGTCCGAGAACGCCGTGTCCACCGGATCGAGGACGATCGAGCCACGGTGCTCGAGCCCGAGGTCCCGCAGCCCGCGGAGCACCTCGTTCGCGGCGCCGGTCAGGACGTCGCACTGGATGGCGTCACCGTCGGGGTTGCGTACCCGGCCCGGCTGGAGGTGCAGGTTCAGGACACATCGCTCGGCGCCGAGCAGGGCCATGGCGCGTTCCGTGAGATCCGGCGGGCACACCGCGCGGACACGGATCATGTCCATCCGGACCTCCGCGGATCGGTTCGCTCACTCATTAACGCGGCGGGCCCCGGGCCCGGCAACTCGGCGTGCGGGGGCCGGGGGGTCTGCCGGAGGGTGGGGGCATGCGGACGAGCGGCGAGCTGAGCGGGGCCGACTTCCGGCGTCTGTACCGGCACCTGCGCGACACGTCCCCCGGCGGTGCCGGGCGCCGGGGCGCCCTGGACACGATCACCGCGGACCATGTGCGGGCCGCCGTCCGCGAGGTGCGGACGGGGCGTACGGTGTCGCTCGCCGCCCCCGTGAACACCCGCAGCGCCCCCGACGACGCCGAGCCGGCCGAACACCGGCTCACCGCCCCGGCTGACGGCGAACCCGGGCCGAGGGGAATGGAGTTCGCCCGGGACCGCTTCGCCATGAACGTCCACGGCGACGTGAACAGCCACCTCGACGCGCTGTGCCATGTCGTCTACGACGGCACCCTGCACGGCGGTGTACGGGCGGCGGACGTACTGTCACCGGACGGCGCGAGCGCCCTGTCCGTCGACCTCGCCCGCGACGGCATCGCCGGACGCGGGGTCCTCCTCGACATCCCCCGGCTGCACGGCGTGCCCTGGCTCGAACCCGGAGCGCGGGTGCGGGCCGCTGCATCCCTTCCACCTCCCGATCGGGGTGAACCTCACCCAGGACGACCGGGGCCGCGCCACCCGCACCAGCGCCTGCATCCGCTGCGACCGCGTCGACGGATTCCCCTGCCTGGTCGGCGCCAAGTCCGACGCGCAGGTCATCTGCGTCGACCCCGCTCTCGCGCACCCCAACGTCGAGCTGGTCACCCACGCGGACGTGCGGCGGCTGGAGACGGACCCGACCGGCCGGAGCGTCACCTCGGTCGTCGCCACGGTGGGGGAGCCGGGCGACCGGGACGCCGCCACTGTGGAGTTCCGCGCCCACCTCGTGGTGGTCGCCTGCGGCGCCGTCAACTCCGCGGCCCTGCTGCTGCGTTCGGCCGACGACCGGCATCCGCGGGGACTGGCCAACAGCTCGGACGTGGTGGGCCGGCACTACATGCGGCACAACAACCTGGCCCTGATGGCCGTGTCCAGGGAACCGAACGACACCAGGTTCCAGAAGACCCTGGCGCTGCACGACCGGTACCTGGGATCCGACGACTGGGACTACCCCCTCGGCAGCATCCAGATGCTCGGCAAGTCCGACTCCGAGCAGATCCACGGCGAAGCACCCCGCTGGGCCGGGTCGGTGGCCCCCGACATGCCGTTCGAGGTGCTCGCCCACCACGCGGTCGACTTCTGGCTGTGCGGCACGGTCCGCTTCGGCGACGACCCCGGCAGTTCCGCCCTCGACGTCCACTGCAAGGCCCACGACCTGGACAATCTCTATGTCGTCGACACGAGCTTCTTCCCGAGCATCGGGGCGGTCGACCCCTCGCTGACCGCCATCGCCAACGCCCTGCGCGTCGGCGACCACCTCGCGGAGCGGCTGGCATGACACCTGCCGGTCCGGCCGCCGGCGTCGTCAGTCGGAAGCGGTCGGGGTGTCCGTGGCCGGGTCCACCGGCGGTGGGGCCGGGGTGGTGAAGGAGAGGCCGGAGAAGTCGCGGCCCTGGAGAACGGGGCCGGCGAACGTGCCGCCGCCGATCTCGTTGTGCACATCGCCGGTGTGCAGCGAGCCGGCCAGCTCCTGCCACCGCACGAGACCCGCCCGGAACTCCGCGTCCCCCGCCGCGCGCACCGCCAGTGCCGTGCTCAGCGCGCGGGCCAGTGCCGCGTCCTCCGGGTGCGCGGCCAGCCGGACCAGTGCCGGTTCCGCCGAACCCGCCACCGGGGCAATGGTGTTGCCGTCACTGTCATCGTCGCCGGCACTGCTGCCGTCGCGCCGGAACGGGCGCCGGACGAGTTCGCTGAGCGTCGCCCAGGCCTGTCGGCCGGCCTCGCCGCCGGCTCCTCCTGCCAGCGCCGCCAACAGCGCCACCGATATCGGCTCCAACCCCGCACCGCCCTCTCGTGTCCGATGGGTGGGGTGGCGGCGTGTGCTGCCACCCCCGGTGCGCCGATCGACCCTCAGGGGGTCACATCATGATGCACCTGTACGTGCCGACCGCCGCGGTCGAGACGGGCTCGGCCGCCGAGGCATTTGGCGCGGTCACGCCAAGAATAGCGAGAGTGGCGAGACCGGTGACGACGGCCAGTCGACGCATTGTGCTCACGTGAACGAGATCCCTCCATGTTTGACTACGATCTTGCGGAGGGGAACATATCTGACCGTCAGGTGATCTGTGTAATTGAATGATATTCACTGTTTGCGCGTTTAAATACCGCCTGGTTCGAACGTGTGTCTGGGTAAGGCGTGCGTTGCCGAGGTGCCACCTACCGCCCGCCGTACGTCCGTCAGGACACTTTCCGTCCGGGATTTCTCGTCGACGTCGTGCGTGCGCTCGGCCAGCGAAAGGGCGGCCTCCAGGTTTTCTCCCGCGGCGTCGAACCGCCCGGCCGCGAAATGGGCCTGACCGAGGTGGCGCAGTGCCTGGATCTCCTGGTGGGCGGCGCCGATCAGGCGGGCGATGCCGAGGGCGTCCAGGAAATGCCGCACGGCCTTCTCGGGTTCCCCCGCTTTCCGGTGTGCCTCGCCCAGACCGATCAGTGTGTCGGCCTGACTCTTCCGGTCGCCCAGCGCCCGGAATTCCGCGAGGGTCTCCTGGTAAAGAGGGAGAGCCGCGGCGGTGTCGCCCGATTCCGTGAGGACATCGGCCAGACTGCCGCGCACGGTGGCGCGGTCGTAACGGTTACCGGAATGCTCGAGGAACGTCAGTGAATCCTCGAACGGCCGGCGCGAGGATTCCAGGTCACCGCGGCGCAGATGCAGATCACCGATGTTGTTGAGCGTCTTTCCGAGCGCCGCGTGATCGCCCGCATCGGTGAATCCGCTGAGCGTCTTCTCGAAGTGTTCCAGTGCCCGGTCGTACTCCCCGAGAAAGAGCAGGGTGACCGCGATGTTGTTGTGCAGACGCGCGCGGTCCAGGGAATCTCCGGATTTCGCGGTGATCGCGAAGGACTTCTGGAAGAGGACGAGCGCGGCCTGATGGTCGCCCACATGCCAGTTCAGGGTGCCGAGGGTGCGCAGCACCTCGGCCTCCGCCTCCTCGTCCCCCGTCGCACGGGCGATCCGCAGGGCCCGGCCGCCGCTCTCGGCGGCCTCCGGGTAGCGCGCGGTGTGCGCGTGGACGGCGCTGAGGTGCAGCAGGGCACGGCACAGCGCGGCCTGCTCGCCGGTCCCGGTCCAGTGCTCGACGGCGGTCTCCAGGACGGCCACGGCGTCGAGCCAGTGGCACTCCTCGTCGAGGAAACCGGCCATGGCGTAGGCGAGTCGGGCGGCCGCCCCGGGACGGCCCTGGTCACGCGCGAGGCGCTCGGTGGCGAGCAGGTTCGCGCGCTCGGCGGCAAGCCAGGACCGCGCGGCCCCGGCGTCGGGCCAGTCGGGCAGCGCCGCGCCGGTGCCGCGCTCGCCCGGCGGCGCGGGCCTCGTACGGCGGGGGTACGCGAGACGGTCGGCGCGGTCGGCGGCGTCGACATGGAAGTCCGTCAGGCGCCGCAGGACGTCGGCACGCTCCTCGTCGGTGTCGTCGGCGAGCGACCTGGAGTGGCCGTACTCGCGCAGCAGGTCGTGGAACCGGTACCGGTCCGGGGCCGGCTCGCGGAGCAGATGGCAGGCCAGCAGTGACTCCAGCACGCGCTCCGCGGCGGCCGGGCGCAGGTCCAGCGAGGCGGCCGCCGAGTCCACCGTGAAGTCAGGCCCGGAGTGCAGACCGAGCCGGCGGAACGCGGCGCGCTGCTCCGGTGTGAGGGTCCGGTACGTCAGGTCGAAGGCCCGCAGCAGCTCCTGTTCGGCATCCCTGATCTCGTCCAGCCGGCCCTCGGTACGGGTGAGGCGGTCGGCCAGCGTGCCGAGCGTCCAGGCCGGGTGGGCGCGGAAGCGGCTCGCGACCAGCTCGATCGCGAGCGGGAGGTGGCCGCACAGGCGAACGATCGTGGTGATCTCCCGGATGTCCAGGGTGCGTTCCTCGCCCGCGCAGGCGCGGAACAGGGCGATGGCGTCGTCGGTCGGCAGCACGTCGAGCGGGATGTGCCGGGCCTGCGGCAGGCCCGTCAGCCGGCGCCGGCTCGTGATGATCGTCAGGGTGGGCGAGCCGCTCGGCAGCAGCGGACGGATCTGGTCGGCGCTCACCGCGTCGTCCAGGACGATCACCGCCCGTCGCTCGGCCAGCATGGCCTGCCACAGCGCGGTACGGCCCTCCAACTCGACCGGGATGGTCTCCGCCGGCGCGCCGAGCAGACGCAGCAGGGTGGCCAGGGCCGCGCCGGGACCCAGCGGTTCGCCGACGGGGGAGTGGCCACGCAGGTCCACATACAGCTGGGCGTCGGGGAACCGCTCGGCCAGCCGGTGCGCGCCGTGCACGGCCACACTGGTCTTGCCCACCCCGGCCATGCCGCTGACGGTGCTGACGGACTCCAGGCTGATCACCCGTCCCTGCTCCGCGGCCGCGTCGACCGCGGTGCTCAGGGCCCGCAGTTCGGCGCGCCGGCCGATCAGGGGCGGCTGATGCGGCAGGTTCCTCGGCGGCCGCGGGCGGGCCGGCGGCGGGGCCGCGACCGGGCGGGCCGGGCGGGGCACGGCGGTGCGGCCCCGGACGAGATCGGCGGCCGGCACCCGATCGAGGACCCCGCGATGGATGCGGTCCAACTCGGCGCCCGGGCGGGAGCCGTACTGGGTCATCAGCATCCGACGGGTCTCCTGGTGGACCCGCAGCGCGTCGGTGTACCGGGCACCGCCGTAGTACGCCAGCATCAGCTGCCCCGCCAGCGTCTCGTCGCCGGGACAGCGGTCGACCAGGGCGGACAGCTCGGCGGTCACCTCCGTGTACCGGCCGAGCCGGAGGGAGGCGGCGATCCGGGAGACGGCGGCGCTCAGCCGCCGCTCCGCCAGGGTCCGCCGGGTGGTCTCGGCCCACAGGCCCGGCAGCCCGGCCAGCGCCTCGCCCCGCCAGAGGCCTTCGGCGCGGTCGAGGAGGGCGGCCGTCCGCTCGTCGTCGCCGTCCGCCGCGAGCGCCCCGGCCCGCGCCACGAGCTGCTGGAACCGGTGCCAGTCGACGGCCTCGCGGTCTGCCTCCAGCGTGTAGGTGTGGGCCCGGCTCACGATGCGTGGCGCGCTCGCGGACGACGGGTCGGCCGGCCGGAGCCGCCTGCGCAGCCGCGAGACATAGCTGTGTGCGTTCTCCCGTGCGCGCGGCGGTGGTTCACCGTCCCAGAGCCGGTCCATGAGCACGTCCAGCGCGACCGGCCGGCCCACGTCCAGTGCCAGCACGCCCAGCAGGGTCCGCTCCTTGTCCGAACCGAGCTCCAGCCGCCGGCCGTTCGCGCGCAGACCCACCGGGCCCAGTACCTGGAATTCCACCAGCGCCTCCCGCTGGTCCGGCCGTTCGACGACCACGGCACCGGGGACGGTCATGCCATGGGGCGAAGAGCATGACAGGCAGGGCAGGGGGTTCCAAGAGGGGCCGGTGTGCTGGCCGAATCGCTTCCTTGCCGGAGCCCCGGCATCCGTGGCCTGCATCGTCGGAGGCCCGTCGGGGGTAGGACCACCTTGATCGATGTAGCGGGCAACCGGTCGGAGGGGGACGAGCGGTATGAGTGCGGCGCGGGAGGACGACCAGGCAAGAGCGAGCAGCAACACCATCGGTGGATCGGCCCGGTTCTACGGACCGACCGTCCAGGCCCGTGACGTCCACGGCGGCATCCAGGTCCGGACCGCCCCGCCCCAGCCACCACCGACGCCCCGCCAACTGCTGCCCGTACCCGCGCACTTCACCGACCGGCGGGACGAACTGGAAGCCCTGGACCGGCTGCTCACGCGGCATACGGACGCCGGGTCCCGGCAGCCGCTGATCGTGGTCAACGGTCCGGCCGGCATCGGGAAGACCACCCTGGTCTCCCGCTGGCTGCGCCGGCACGAATCAGCCGCCCCCGACGGGCAGTTGCACGCCGATCTGTGCGGCCACGCGGCGGGCGGACCGGCGGACCCGGGTGAGATCCTCGGCCGGTTCCTGCGTGCGCTCGGCGCCTGGGCGGTCCCCGTCGACCTGGTGGAACAGGCGTCCCTGTGGCGGTCCGTCACCGCGGACCTGCGCATCGCGGTGGTGCTGGACAACGCCTTCTCCGCGGCACAGATCCGGCCGTTGTTGCCGGGCGGGCCCGGCAGCCTCGTCGTCGTGACCAGCAGGCACCGGCTGACCGGACTGCGGCTGGACGGAGCGGAGTTCCACCGGCTGCGGGCGCTGGGCCCCGCCGCCGGGGTGGAGCTGTTCCTGCGCGGTGTCGGCGAGCGCCGGGTCGCCGGGGAACTGTCCGCGGTCCGCCAGGTCGTGGACCTCTGCGCGGGTCTGCCCCTCGCGGTGTGTCTCGCCTCCGCCCGGCTCGCCGCCCGCCCCAGACAGCCGGTCGCCGCACTGGCCGACGCGCTCACACCCGACGTCGGCCGGCTGGCCGCGCTGGAAGTCGAAGGGGAGGCGACCGTGCGCAAGGCCCTGGACGCGTCGTACGCGGTGCTGGGACCGGAGGCCGCCCGGATGTACCGGGCCCTCGGGCTGCTGCCCCTGCCCGAGTTCGACGTCCGCACGGCCGCCGCAGCCTGCGCGGAGCCCCTCGCCTGGGCGGAACGCCGGCTGGACGAACTCGTCGAGGCCAACATGCTGGAGGAAGTCGGCCCGGACGCGCTCCGCTTCCACGACCTGGTCCGCCTGCACGCCCGCGACCGCGCGGCCCTGGCCGACACCGAGGCGGACCGCGAACGCACCCTGCGGCGCGTCGCCGACTGGCACCTGCTGACCGCGACCGAGGCCCAACGCCTCATCACCCCGATCCAGTTCACACTGCCGCGGACCTACGCGCATCCCTTCCCGCTGCCCCCGCCCTTCACCGACGACCGCGGCGCCCTCGGCTGGCTGCACGAGCGACGCGGCCACCTCATGGCGGTCCTCCGTCTGGCCGTCGAGCGCGGCTGGCACGCCACGGCCTGGCAACTCGTCGACGCCATGTGGCCGTTGTTCCTGCGGCTGCGCCACTACGACCTGTGGATCGAGGCCCACCGCATCGGCCTGGAGGCCGCCCGCAGCGACGGACACCGGGAGGCCGAACGCCAGATGCTCAACTCCGGGGCCATCGGACTGAGCGCCGCCCGCCGGCTGGACGAGGCCGTGGAGTGGTACACGGCCGCCCTGTACGCGGCGCGCGACGGGGAGGACCCCCGCGACGAGGGACAGGCGCTGCTCGGCCTCGGCAACTGCCACTTCGAGGCGGGGCGGTTCGCCGAGGCCGTGTCGCGGCTGCACAGCGCGGTGGCGACCTGGGAGGAGTGCGGCTACCCGCGAGGGGTGGCGCTCGCCCGGATCACGCTCGGCGAGGTCGCTCTCGCCGAACACGACCCCGAGCGGGCCGTCAGCTGCTTCGCCCGGGCCCGGCAGCAACTCGTGGAGGCGGCCGACCCGCACGACACGGCCCGGGCCCTCGCCTTCCTCGGCCGGGCCCGCGCCCGCACCGGCGACCACGCCCTGGGCATCGCCCACCTGACGGAGGCGCTCGCGGTGTTCACCGCCTCCGGCGCGGTCCACTGGCAGGCCCGCACCCTGGAGATGCTCGGCGACACCGCACGTGAACGGGGCGAGGACACGGCCGGCGAGGAGTTCCACGCCCGCGCCCTCGCCCTGTACGAGACCACCAGCCCGGCGGACGCCCGCCGGCTCCGGCGCACGTAGGCGCCGACGTGCTCACCCGTCGTGCACCACGCGGATGTCGTGGATGTCCCGCAGGGTGTGCCCCGCCACCAGCCAGGCGTGCAGACAGGACGCCAGCAGGGGCTGGTCCGGGGGTACCCGGTGCGCCAGTGACCGGACCGTGCGGCTCGTCCCGTCGACGACCGCCCAGCCGCCCCCGGTCAGCGGCGCCGCGGCCAGCCGGCACCCCGGGTGGGCGGCCGTGAGGTCGCCCAGTCGGCGCACCGCGTCGGCGTACGGGCGCGGAAACGGGTCGTGCAGCACATCGGCGCAGACCGGCCACCGGATGCCGGGGCACGGGCCGGCCTCCGCGGCGACGTGCTCGTCCGCACCGGGCACCGACCCGCCCGTGCCGGGCGGGCCCCCGGGCGCCAGGAGACCGACCCGGGCCAGTACGTCGTGGTCGCCCGCGGCCGAGCGGACGCGGAGCGAGAGGTCCGCCGCCGGGGCGCTTCGCGGACCCCGGGGGCACGGCGGCGTCCGCAGCCGTACGGAGACGAAACGCATCACGCCGGCACCTCCCGCCGCCCGCGCGCCCAGGTGTCCAGCGGGGGCGGCTCGGGCAGCGGGACCGTCACCGGTTCGTGGGCGGGCTGGCCCAGACCCAGCAGGCGGTACATGAGCCGCCGCATGTTGCGGTTGAACCGGCCGGGTTCGGAGGTGATGCGCGAGGCGATCGCCGCGTACTCCTCCCGGCGGTACTCGGCCGCCGTGTACCGCAGCTGGCCGACGAGCGGGTGGGCGGGCGAGAGTGCCGGCGCGGTCACGGCGAGGGTGGCGGCGGGCGAGGCGGGGTTGATCTCCCGGTCCGGTGAACCGGCCAGCAGGATCGGCGCACCGGTGAGCGTGCCGTACAGCGTCACCGAACCGTGGTCGCCGATGATCCAGTCCGCGGCGATCAGGACACTGCGCCAGTCCGCCTCCGGCGGCACGAGGGCGGTACCGGGCTCGGCGCAGCGTGCCAGCCAGGCCCTGACCTGCCAGGAACCGTGCCCCGACCACACGTTGGGATGGACCAGGAGGACGGACCGGAACCGTCCCGCGGGCAGTTCGGCGGTCAGCCGGGGCAGCAGCGCCTCGAACCGGCCGAACGACGAGCGCGCCCCCCAGGTCGAGACGACCACCACCAGCTTCTCGCCGTCCGCGAGGCCGAGGGCCCGGCGGTAGCGGGCGCGCAGCGGCAGGCTCGCCGCGATCCGGTCGTGCGCCGGATCGCCGACCACATGGGTGAGCGGGAGCACCTCGGGGCAGTGCCGTTCCAGGTCGGCCAGTTCGGCGTGGTGGGGCACCGCCACGGCGGCGGGCAGCCGGCCGCCGGGGACCAGATCCTGTCTGCGCAGCCCGGCCACCCCCGGCTGCCGCACCGAGACCAGCCGTTTGAGGTAACCGGCCCCGTGGGACATCGCGATCACCGGCGCGGAGATCTTCTCGACGCCCCGCGGGCCGGCGGCGAGGGCCAGGTCGAACCGCATCCGCACCGCCTCGTCCCACGGCAGCACCGCGCCTCCCAGCCCTTCGAGGAAGCGCGGCACCTCGTCGCCGAAGACGTGCGGCGGAGCCGTGAACACCACCTGCACCCTGAAGTCGGCCTCCAGCAGCGACAGGACCTCGACCAGCCGCTTGCCGTAGGTCAGGGTGTGCACCACGACCAGCACCAGCTTGCGCTCGACGAGCGTCAGCCACTCACGCTCCTCGACCGACGACTCCGTACTCTTCCGCAACGCCGACATCGAGACCCCCGTCGTCCGTGCGGGACCGGATCGGCCCCGTCTGCCGGGCGTTTGCCCCCGCCGATGGACGGAAGGCCTGCCGGGACCTTGCGGAAACCTTGCAGGGGGCGTCACGAGAACACGTGCACCACTTCGATCTCGCCCACGAGATGGGCGTTGAACTCGTCCAGCTCCTCGGCCGGCACCCACAGTTCGAGGATCGTCCGGCCGCCCGCCTGCCGGACCGGATACCTGCGCAGGAACGCGGTGTCGACCTCGAACCGGGTGACATAGCCGGCGCCGTCGTGCTTGACATTCCAGTCCCGGGCGATCCGGATGGCGTAGTCCTCGTCGAGGACCGGGTAGAAGATCGGCTGCTCGGGCAGCCGGGGCGGCCAGGCCCGCCGGCCGAGCTCACGGACCAGCTCCAGCTCCTTGGGACCCGTGGGACGCCAGAGGGTCGTGGTGGCTGGGGAGGGCTGCCTGGTCATGGGATTCGTTCTCCGGGTGCGGCGACCGCCGGCGCGGTCGGCTACGGGCCCGACGCTACCGGGCGGTCCGCGGCGGTGGCCACGGACTTTCGGCTACCGTCGCTCGTAGCGTGCGACGACCTCGGTGAGGTAGCAGCGCAGCATCGCCTTCGCCTCGTCGAGGAGGTCGGTGTCGCCCTCCGGGGCACGCCGGAAAGCCTCCTGGGCGAGGGCGTCGGCGGCGAGGATCGCCGCGTGGCAGGCCCGCGCGAGCGCCTCGTCGTCGGGGGCGACGCCCAGCGCGAGCAGCACCCGGCGGACGCCGTCGGCCATCCGCCGCTTGTGCTCACGGTCCGCTGCCCGGGTCCGCTCGGTCAGTCCGCTGCCGAACCACAGGGCACGGAAACCGTGTTCGGTGCGGTACACGCGGGCGAAGGTGTCGATGAGCACGCCCACGGGATCGTCCCACCGCTCCCGCGCCGCCGTCCGGACCAGCTCGTCCATGACGTCCTCGAGGCGGGCGAAGTAGCCCGTGGCGAGGGCGTCGATGATCGCGTCACGGTCGGGGAGGTACTGGTACAGCGAGCCGACCGACACCTTCGCCTCGGCTGCGACCCGCGTCGTGGTGAGCGCCTCGACGCCGTCGCCGACCAGGATGCGCTCGGCGGCCTCCAGCAGCAGGGCCAGACGGGCCTTGCTGCGTGCCTGCCGCGGCGTGCGGCGCAGGGGAGCGCCACCGCCCGGACCCGCGGTCGCCTGGACCAAGGACTGCCTCCAAACATGAACGTGACTTTGTTTCACGTTTACGCTACCTTCGCGCCCATGACCGCCTCAAGCTCGGCGCTGAGACAGGAGCGGGCCGCCGTCGCGGACGTCTGCCGGCGCCTGGGGGCCGAAGGCCTCCTCATCGGCACGGCCGGCAATGTGAGCGTACGCGTCGAGGACCGGGTCGCGGTCACCGCGACCGGAGCGGTCCTCGCCGAACTCACCCCGGACCAGGTGACCGTGGTCGACCTCGACGGCGAGGTGGTGGCCGGAAGCCTGCGGCCGACCTCGGAACTGGAGCTGCACCTCGGGGTCTACCGCCGCTACGGCACCGGCGCGGTCGTCCACACCCACGCTCCGATGGCCACCGCTGTCTCCTGCGTGCTCGACGAACTGCCCTGCATCCATTACCAGTTGCTCGCCCTCGGTGGCACGGTGCGGGTCGCGCCCTACGCCACGTTCGGCACCCCCGAACTCGCCGAGTCGGTACTCACCGCGCTGGACGGCCGCAGCGCCGCCCTGCTGGCGAACCACGGCGCCGTCACCCACGGAACGACCCTCGACAAGGCCGTGGAGAACGCGCTGCTGCTCGAATGGGCCTGCGGCGTCTACCAGCGCGCGGCCGCCATGGGCCGGCCCCGCTTCCTCGACGAGCGGCAGCAACTCGCCGTGATCGAGGCCGCGATCGCCCGCGGCTACGGCACCACCCACCCCGTACCACCCGCGCAGGAACAGAGCCGATGACGCCGCTGAGGCGACGAGGCCGATGAAGGGGGAAAGCCGATGAAGGTCTTCACCATGGGCGTGCACGTCCTGGACGTGCTGGTGCGGCCGGTGCAGGAGATACCCGAGGGCCAGGGCGCGACGCTGGTCGACGACATCCGGATGACCGCCGCCGGGACCGCGGGCGGCACGGCGCTCACCCTCGCCAAGCTGGGCGCGCAGGTGCGCAGCGCCGGCGCCATCGGCTCCGACCCGACCGGCGACCTGCTGGTGGGGTTGCTGGACCGGGCGGGCATCGACACCGGGTTCCTGGTCCGCCGCACGGACACCGCCACCTCCGCGAGCGTGCTGCCGATCCGGCCCAACGGCGACCGCCCCTCGCTGCACCTGCTCGGCGCCAACATCACCTACGGCCTCGACGACGTCCCCTGGGACGACCTCGCCCAGGCCGACCATCTGCACCTGGGCGGACCGGAGTTGATCGGCGTCGAGGCCGCCACGCGCATCCTGTCGTACGCCAGGGAACACGGTGTCGTCACCTCCGTGGACCTGCTCGCCCCTGGTGTCCTCGGCAGCTTCGAGCAGATCGAGGCGGCCCTGCCGTACATCGACCATCTGCTGCCCAACGAGGACCAGGTCCTCGGCTTCACCGGCGAGAGCGACCTGCTGACGGGCGCGCGCAAGCTCCTCGCCGCCGGAGCGGGCGTCGTCGCCGTCACCCGCGGCGGCGACGGCGCGCTCGTGGTGACCGCGGACGGCGCGGAACCGGTCCCCGCCTTCGTGGTCGACGTCGTCGACACCACCGGGTGCGGTGACGCGTTCTCGGCCGGCTATCTGCGGGGCGTGAGCCTGGGCCGTACGCCGAGCGACGCCGCCGTCCTCGGCAGCGCTGCCGCCGCACTCGTCGCGCAGGGGCTCGGCAGCGACCACGGCGACTTCGACCTCGCCGCCGCCGACGCCTTCGCCGCGACGACGAAGTCCCGCACCTGAGGGAGGTCCGGGGTTCGGTCGGGCCTCGCGGCCCGGCGCCCCGGCCGAGGACCCGGGGGCGGTCGTCCGGGAGGCGGGGCCGCGTGCCGTCGCCCTGCGGGCGCCGGCCGCCCCCCTGGCGGCAGCCGCACGGCGGCCGCGGCATCGGCTCGTCCCCGCCCGCGCGCAAGCGGCACCGGGCGGGCCGGCAGGAGGAGTCGACCCGGCTCTCGGCCGGCGTCCCGCTGCTTGTGCATCTCGCTTCCATGTTCACCGGAGCCCCACGGGTGGTACGCCACGAGCAGGCGGGCGCGGGCCACGACACCGGCGACGGCCGTACCGCTCTCGCCCACCACCCGCACGCGCCCATCCTCGTCAAGGAGTGCGCGCCGGGTGTACGGGCGCTGCCGACGGAGAAGAGGACATGGCGATGGGTGAGGCTTCGGACACCGCACTGCTGCTCGTACGGGTCGTGCTCGGTGGGGTGATGCTGGCGCACGGCTGGAACCACTGGCGCGGTGGAGGCGGCATATCCGGCACCGCCGGCTGGTTCGGCGGGCTCGGACTCACCCGCCCGAGACTCCAGGCGTGGCTCAGCGTCCTCACCGAACTCGGCGCGGGCGTCCTGCTGTTGGCGGGCTTCCTGACCTCACTGGCCTGCGCGGCGGTGCTGTCCGTGATGCTGGTGGCGGGCCTGCTCGCACACCGCCGCAACGGCTTTTTCGTGTTCAAGGAGGGCTACGAGTACGTCCTCGTCCTGGGCGTCCTCGCGGTGGCGCTGGGGGCATGGGGCCCGGGGAAGTACGCGGTGGACGAGGCCGCGGACATCGGGGTGACCGGCTGGACGGGCGCCGGTGTGGTGCTCGGGGTGGGTGTCGTCGCGACGGCCGGGCTGCTGGCGGTGTTCTGGCGCCCCCGGCAGGAGAGCTGAGAAGGCGCCTCACGCGCGTCGGGTTCATCGGACCGGGCGGCGGCCAGGGAGCGGCCATGGCCCGCCGGATCGTCGAGGCGGGCTCCGCGACCACCCTGTGCGCCGGACGGCCCGCCGCCCTCGTCTCCTCGCCGCCCTCGCCCCCTTCGTCGGTGCCGCCGCCGAGGCCGTCGGCTCACCCGCCGAACCGGCGGCCGTCAGGGTGGCGAGGGCGCTGCCCGCGTGCGACCGAGCGTCCCCGGGCCGCCCACTCACAGCGGGCCCTCCCGGGGTGGCGCCGGTGCTCCGGTACTCACCTGGTGGACGCCCCCTTGACGGAGGCTCGAGGCGGATCGACACTCGGTTCGGGAATCCTAGTGAACGGGTAGGGAAACAATGGGGCGACTGGAGCCGACCACCGGCCGAGCGGGCCGCACGGCGTGGTCGTCACCCCTTCTCACCTCCCGCCGTCACATCGACCTGAAGCGCGTCTGCAGCGCCATCAGGTTCCAGGACTGAGCCGGGCCCGTCCCCGCGCCGAACCGCACCGGCGGTGTCCCGAGGACGCGGCCGCACCCGGCACGTGCGGACGAGATCCGCACCTCCCTCTTCGACGTCGCATCCGCCGCGCGCACGTCCCTCGTGCGTCCCGCCCCCGGGGAGAGTCATGTCCGTCACACCACTGGCCGCCCACCCGTCCACCCGGCCCGCCGCCGCCTTCCGGGGCCGGATCGGCCGGGACGCGCGCAGCGGCCACTACGCGGTGCCGCGCCGCTACCGCCTCCATCTGGCGGCGGCCGACCCCGACTGTCTGCGCATCGCCGTCACCCACAGCCTCCTCGGCCTGGAAAAGGCCTGCCCGGTCACCTTCCTGCCCGCCGTCCCGGACTGCCCCGACGGAGGCCACTCCGCGCTGCGTCCGCTGTACGACGCCAGCGCGCACCGGTACACCGGACCCGCCCTGGCACCCGTGCTCAGCGACGACTGGTCCGGGCGCATCGTCAGCAGCCACGGCCCCGACATCGCCCGGGACCTGGCCCGTCACTTCGGCGGCGGCCGGCCCACTCTGTACCCGTGCGGCGAGGAGTCGCAGATCGAGGCCGTCGAGCGGATGTGCGCCCAGGGCATCGAGGAGGCCGCGCAGCGCGCCGGAGCGGCCGACGCCGAGGTGGCGGAGCGCACCGCCGCCCTGGACACGCTGCTCACCACGCTCGGGGTGCTGGAGCGAGGGCTCGGTGCCCACGAACACCTGATCGGCGATCAGATCACCGCGGCCGACGTGGAGTTGTGGGTCGCCCTGGTCCAACTCGACACCGTGCACCGCTACCACCTGGACGCGGCCGCCGTGCACCGCATCGCCGACCACCCCGCGCTGTGGGCCTACGCCCGCCGGCTGGCCGCTCACCCGGCCTTCGGCGCCCACCTCGACCTGGACGCCATCGCCCGCCGCCACCACGCCCGTTGCCAGGGCCTGGAGGCCGCCGGCGCCGCCGTCCAGATCCTGGACTGGGAGACCCACGCGGCAGACGGTTCGGCGGTCCGACCGCAGGTCAACCGGCCCTGACCCGGTCCATCCACCGGACCGCCGTTGACATTCGTTCGGGCAACTGTCTTACTTACGGCCCAGAACGGTCATGAGCGTCAGCGACAAGCCCTGGCTAGCTGACCGGCAACCCTCGCTCCGCGGTGGGGTGCCCCAGGTGACGACCGGACCGACGTTTCGGTAATGACGTATCGGTAAGCGCGAGGGCCCCTCAGGGGCCGGAACAGTGATGGTGACGGACATGTACGCAGCTCATCGGACGGCGCCGCGTCGCCCCCGGGGCTGCGTACGGCCGTACCTCGACATCCTCGTCGCCAACCGCGCCGTCGACCTCCTTCGCGTGAACAGCGCACTGTGTACCGCACCGGGCCGTGCCCGCTGTCGGGGCTGAACGAACCCCTCGCACCGCAGCCCCGCCGCCGCGTTCCTGACGAACACCGCCCGAGCGGTGTGCCGTTGTCCGCCCCACCCCGGTCTCCTGTACGCATCCGTGCGCCATGCCCTGTTCGCGCCCTCGGAGCGGTCCCCGCCGCCCGACGCAGCGCGTCCGGCCACGCACGTCCGCCGTGACCCGGGGTGTCCCACTCCCGCCGGAGCCCCTCATGAGTGAACCCCCAGGCGCCGTGACCCTCGCCGAGCCCGCACCCGCCATCGACGTCCCGCCGGAGAAGCTCACCGCCCAGCGCGTGCAGCCGCTGCGCAAGCCCGGCCGCTGGATCGCCACCGCCGTGGCCCTGGTCCTGGTGGCGCAGTTCACGCACGGACTGATCTCCAACCCCTTCTACCAGTGGGACCGCTTCGGCTACTGGTTCCTGCGTCCTGTCATCCTCGACGGACTGCTGATCACCCTGGAAGTCGCCGCCTACAGCGCGGTGTTGGGACTCCTCGGCGGCATCCTGCTCGCCCTTGCCCGGCTGTCCAGGAGCCCGGTGCTGCGCGCGGTCAGCTGGACCTACGTCTGGGCGCTGCGCTCCATCCCGCTGATCGTGGTGCTGCTCTTCCTCTACAACTTCAGCGCCCTGTACCAGACCCTGAGCGTGGGGGTTCCCTTCGGCCCGGCGTTCTTCCGCTTCGACGAGTCCCGGCTGGCCACCGACATGGTGATCGCCGTCGTCGGCCTCAGCCTCAACGAGGCGGCCTACGCCGCCGAAGTGGTCCGCGGCGGCATCCTCTCCGTCGACCAGGGCCAGCACGAGGCGGCCGCCGCCCTCGGGCTGCCCAAGCGCTACCAGTTCTGGAAGATCGTCTTCCCGCAGGCCCTGCGGTCGATCACGCCGAACTACGTCAACCAGCTGATCGGCCTGGTCAAGTCCACCTCGCTGGTCTTCTACGTGTCCCTGCTCGACCTGTTCGGCACCGCGCAGACCATGGGGGCCACCTACCCCGGCGACATCGTGCCGCTGCTGCTGGTCGTCACCGTCTGGTACCTGATCCTGACCAGCCTCGTCTCCGTCGTCCAGTTCTACGTCGAGCGGTACTACGCCCGGGGCGCCACGCGTTCCCTGCCGCCGACGCCGCTCCAGAAACTGCGGACCGGTCTCACCGACCTGCGGGCCCGCATCCGCCGGGAGGCCGCCGTATGACCGCCGAGACCGTGCCGAGCGCCGACACCGCCGGGATCGTGCCCGCCGCCGTCGAGGTGCACGAGGTGCACAAGTGGTACGGCGCCCACCGGGTCCTGGACGGGGTGAGTCTGACCGTGCGGCCCGGCGAGGTCACCGTGATCCTCGGCCCGTCCGGCTCCGGCAAGTCCACCCTGCTGCGGGTCATCAACCACCTGGAGAAGCCCGAGATCGGCTACGTCAGCATCAACGGCGAGCTGATCGGCGTGCGCCGGCACGGCGAGCGGCTGCGCGAGCTGAGCGAACGGGCCATCCTGACCCAGCGCGGCCGGATCGGCTTCGTCTTCCAGAACTTCAACCTCTTCCCGCACCTGACCGTGCTGGACAACGTCGCCGCCGCGCCCACCGCCACCGGGCGACTCGCCAAGGCCGCCGCCCTGGAACTGGCCCGTGAACTCCTGGACCGGGTGGGCCTCGCCGACAAGGCCGGCGCCTATCCCCGGCAGCTGTCCGGCGGCCAGCAGCAGCGCGTCGCCATCGCCCGCGCCCTCGCGCTGCGCCCCGGCGTCATCCTCTTCGACGAGCCCACCTCCGCCCTCGACCCCGAGCTCGTGGGAGAGGTCCTCGCCGTCATCAAGGACCTGGCGACCAGCGGCACCACGCTCGTCATCGTCACCCACGAGGTCGGCTTCGCCCGCGAGGTCGCCGACCGGGTGGTCTTCATCGACGGCGGGAAGATCGTCGAGCAGGGCCCGCCCGGCGAGGTCCTCGACAAACCGCGGCACGAGCGGACCCGGGACTTCCTCAGCAAGGTGCTCTGACACCCACGCGCCCCAGGCTTCCCCCCACGCCACCACCCTCTCGCCCAGTCACATCAGTCACAAAGGATGGCCATGTCTGCCCACTTCACCCGACGCAGCCTGATTCGCGGCATCACCGCGGCGACCGCGGTCGCCACTCTCGCCACCGGGCTCGCCGCCTGCGGTGGTGAGACCGAGGCCGCCACCACGACCGACAGCGCGGCCGGCAGCGTGACCATCGGCCGGGTGTCCAACGGCGCCGCCAAGGAGACCGCCCTGAAGGTCTCCGAGGTCAAGTCCATCAGCGCCGAACTGCCCGACGCGATCAGGAAGAGCGGCAAGCTGAACATCGGCATCGGCGCCCTGCCCTCCGGCTTCGCCCCGCTCGCCTACGTCGGCGACGACCAGAAGACCCTCACCGGTGCCGAGCCCGACCTCGGCCGCCTGGTGGCCGCGGTCCTCGGCCTGAAGTCGGAGACGAAGAACTTCACCTGGGAGAACCTCTTCGTCGGCATCGACAGCGGCAAGGTCGACGTCGGCTTCTCGAACATCACCGACACCGAGGAGCGCAAGAAGAAGTACGAGTTCGCCTCCTACCGCCAGGACAACCTCGGCTGGGAGGTCGAGAAGTCCAGCACGTGGAACTTCGACGGCAACTACGAGAACCTCGCCGGTCTGACCGTCACCGTCGGCTCCGGCACCAACCAGGAGAAGATCCTGCTGGAGTGGAAGAAGAAGCTGGAGTCCGAGGGCAAGAAGCTCACCGTCAAGTACTACCCCGACCGCAACGGCATCTACCTGGCGCTCGCCAGCGGCAAGATCGACGCGTACTTCGGCCCCAACCCCGGCATCGCCTACAACGTCTCCCAGACCGCGGGCAAGGCCAACGCCACCCGCAACGCGGGCACCTTCTCCGGCGCCGGTGAGACGCTCCAGGGCCTGATCGCCGCCACCGCCAAGAAGGACAGCGGTCTCGCCAAGCCGGTCGCGGACGCCATCAACTACCTGATCGAGCACGGTCAGTACGCGAAGTGGCTGGCGGCCTACAACCTCTCCAACGAGGCCGTCGCCAAGTCCGAGGTCAACCCGCCCGGGCTGCCGCTGGACAACTCCTGATCGGACGTCACCACAACTGTGACGTACGCCGGTTGAGTGAGACACGACAGCAACGACAGCAACACGGCAACGACAGCAACACGGCAACGACAGGAAGGGACTCCGTCTCCGTGGCCACCTCGATCGACCTCCGCGGAGGCGGAGCTCCGACCACCACCCGCCCGCACCCCCTCGACAACGCCGTCTGGGCCGCGCTCGACGGCCCGCACGCCCACCTCGCCGACCGGGTCGGCCGCGCCGCCCGCTACCCGGCCGACGTCTACGCCTTCGCCGCCCTCGCCGACCCCGGGGACCCTGCCGCCTGGGCCGACCTGCTCACCCTCGTCGGCCCCGGAACGGCCGTACGCATCAAGCCCGTCGACCGCGTACCCGACGGCTGGGAGGTGACCGGCGGGGGAGAGGGCGTCCAACTCGCCGCCACCGAGGCGTTCCGCACCGAACCCGAACCCGAGGCCGTACGCCTCGGCCCCGACGACGTGCCGGAGATCCTCGACCTCGTCGCCCGCACCCGCCCCGGCCCCTTCCTGCGGCGGACCGTCGAGCTCGGCGCCTACCTCGGCATCCGCCACCGGGGCCGCCTGATCGCCATGGCCGGCGAGAGGCTGCGGCTGCCCGGCTGGACCGAGATCAGCGCTGTCTGCACCCACCCCGACCACCGTGGCAACGGCCTCGCCACCCAGCTGATCCGCGCGGTGGGCGACGGCATCCGCGCGCGCGGCGACACCCCGTTCCTGCACGCCGCCGTCGGCAACACCCCCGCGATCCGCCTCTACGAGTCCCTCGGCTTCACCCTGCGCCGCCGCTCGACCATCGTCTCGGTGCGCACACCGGGAACATCCGGCGATTTCACGGCGTTCTGACTGATGAAGAGATGTGTGAGGCGCCGCGCGGCGCCAGGAATGAGGGAGGTGCGGACGTGACCCACATACGCCACGCCGTACACCTCCACTCCCGGCCCCACATCGACCTTCAGCGCGTGGCCGGCGCGCTCTGTTGCTCCTGATCCTTCCCCAGCCTTCGGCCGGGTGGACCCCCGGCTCGACGCGCTCGCACCTCGCCGTGTGCCCGCGCCGTCTCCGCGCGCAGGCCGGCGCTCTCGTACGGACCTCCAGGAAGGCACCCTCGTGTCCTCGACCTCCTCCTCCCCGCTGCATCTCGCCGTCGCTCTGGACGGCACTGGCTGGCACCCCGCCTCCTGGCGCGAGCCCGTCGCCCGACCCCGTGAGCTGTTCACCGCCGGATACTGGGCCGACCTGGTCGCCGAGGCCGAGCGCGGACTGCTCGACTTCGTGACGATCGAGGACGGCCTCGGCCCGCAGTCCTCCCACTTCCTCGACCCGGACGACCGCACCGACCAGGTGCGCGGCCGGCTCGACGCCGTCCTCGTCGCCTCCCGCGTCGCCCCGCTCACCCACCACATAGGCCTGGTGCCGACCGTGGTGGCCACGCACACGGAGCCCTTCCACCTGTCCAAGGCGATCGCCACCCTCGACTATGTGAGCACCGGCCGCGCCGGCCTGCGCGTGCAGATCAGCGCCCGCCCCACCGAGGCCGCCCACTTCGGCCGGCGCACGATCCCCCGGATCGAGGCCTACGACGCCCCGGCCACCCAGGAGCTGGTGACCGAGCTGTTCGACGAGGCCGCCGACTACGTCGAGGTCGTGCGCCGCCTCTGGGACAGCTGGGAGGACGACGCGGAGATCCGGGACGTGGCGACGGGCCGATTCGTCGACCGCGACAAACTCCACTACATCGACTTCGAGGGCCGCCACTTCAGCGTCAAGGGGCCCTCCATCACGCCGCGCCCGCCGCAGGGCCAGCCGCTGGTCACCGCCCTCGCACACGACACGGTCCCCTACCGTCTGGTGGCCCGCGCCACCGACGTCGGGTATGTCACCCCGCACGACACCGGCCAGGCCCGTGCGATCGTCGCCGAGATCCGCGCCGAACAGGAACGGGCAGGGCGGGCGGCCGAGCCGCTGCACGTCTTCGCGGACCTGGTGGTCTTCCTCGACGACGACCCGGCCGAGGCCGCCGCCCGGCGCGACCGCCTCGACGCCCTCGCCGGCGAGGAGTACCGCAGCGACGCCCGCATCTTCGCCGGCTCGCCCGCCCAACTCGCCGATCTGCTCCAGGACTTCCAGGCGTCCGGGCTGACCGGCTTCCGGCTGCGCCCGGCCGTCGCCGGCCACGACCTCCCGGCCATCACCCGGGGTCTGGTCCCCGAACTCCAGCGCCGCGGCGCCTTCCGCCGTGCCTACGAGGCCGACACCCTGCGCGGGCTGCTGGGCCTGCCCCGCCCCGCCAACCGCTACGCCGCCGTCTGAGCGGGAGGGAGACCCCACCATGAGCAAGCCCCAGAAGCAGATCCATCTCGCCGCGCACTTCCCCGGCGTCAACAACACCACCGTATGGAGCGACCCGCGGGCCGGCAGCCATATCGAGTTCAGCTCCTTCGCCCACTTCGCGCGGACCGCCGAACGCGCCAAGTTCGACTTCCTCTTCCTCGCGGAGGGCCTGCGCCTGCGTGAACAGGGCGGCAAGATCTACGACCTGGACGTGGTCGGCCGCCCCGACACCTTCACGATCCTCGCCGCGCTCGCCGCCGTCACCGAGCGTCTCGGCCTGACCGGGACCATCAACTCCACCTTCAACGAGCCCTACGAGGTGGCCCGCCAGTTCGCCAGCCTCGACCACCTCTCCGACGGCCGTTCCGCGTGGAACGTCGTCACCTCCTGGGACGCATTCACCGGCGAGAACTTCCGCCGTGGCGGCTACCTCCCGCAGGATGAGCGGTACGCCCGCGCCAAGGAGTTCCTCGCCACCACGGGCGAGCTCTTCGACTCCTGGCAGGGCGACGAGATCGTCGCCGACCGGAGCACCGGCACCTTCCTCCAGGACGCCAAGGCCGGGGCCTTCGTCCACGAGGGCCGTCAGTTCGACATCCAGGGCCGGTTCAACGTGCCGCGCAGCCCCCAGGGCCGCCCGGTGATCTTCCAGGCCGGGGACTCCGACGAGGGCCGCGAGTTCGCCGCCTCGTCCGCCGACGCGATCTTCAGCCGGTACGCGGCCCTCGACACCGGCCAGGCCTTCTACACCGACGTCAAGTCACGGCTCGCCAAGTACGGCCGGCGCGCCGACCACCTGCTGATCCTGCCCGCCGCGAGCTTCGTCCTGGGCGACACCGACGCGGAGGCCGAGGAGATCGCCAAGGACGTGCGCCGCCAGCAGGTCAGCGGCGCCACCGCCCTCAAGCACCTGGAGTTCGTCTGGAACAGGGACCTGTCCGGCTACGACCCGGAGGGCCCCCTGCCGGACATCGACCCGGACCTCGGCGAGAGCCACATCGCGCGCGGCCGCGCCCAGGTCCGGATGTACCGCGACCCGCTGGCCACCGCCCGCGAGTGGCGTGAGCTCGCGGAGGCCAACGACTGGTCGATCCGCGACCTGGTCATCGAGACCGGCAACCGGCAGAACTTCGTCGGATCCCCGGCGACGGTCGCCCGGACGATCAACGAGTACGTGCAGGCCGACGCCGCCGACGGCTTCATCCTCGTCCCGCACATCACCCCGAGCGGCCTCGACGCGTTCGCCGACCAGGTCGTCCCGCTCCTCCAGGAACAAGGCGTCTTCCGCACCGAGTACGAGGGCACCACGCTCAGGGACCACCTCGGCCTCGCGCACCCGGACGAGGCAGGCGGAGCCGAGCGGGTGGCCTCGTGAAATTCCTCGCCATCACCCTGATCGTGCACCGCCCGGACCCGGTCACCGGCGTCCTGAAGTCCACGCAGGACCGCTTCCGCGAAGTGCTCGGCAACGCGCTGCTGGCCGAGGAACTCGGCTTCGACGGCTTCGGCGTGGGGGAGCGGCACGAGCGGCCGTTCCTCTCCTCCTCCCCGCCGGTGGTCCTGAGCCATGTCGCCGCCCTCACCCGCCGCATCCGGCTCTTCACCGCGGTGACGACCCTCAGCCTCCTCGACCCGGTCCGCGCCTACGAGGACTACGCCACCCTCGACCACCTCTCCGGCGGCCGCCTGGAGCTGATCATCGGCAAGGGCAACGGCGCCGCCCAGCGCGAGCTGTTCCAGGTCACGCCCGCCGACCAGTGGGAGCGAAACGCCGAGAGCTACGAGGTGTTCCGGCAGCTCTGGCGCCAGGACAAGGTCACCGCGGCGACCCGTTTCCGCCCGGAGCTGACGGACGCGGAGGTGTGGCCCCGGCCGTACCAGCAGCCCGTCCGGGTCTGGCACGGCAGCGCCACCAGCAGGGAGTCCGTCGACCTGGCCGCCCGCTACGGCGACCCGCTGTTCTCGGCGAACGTCACCCATCCCATCGAGCCCTATGCCGAGCTGATCCGGTACTACCGGGAGCGCTGGGAGCACTACGGCCACGACCCGGGCGCCCTCGCGGTGGGCGCCGGCTCGGCGGGACTGTACGTGGCGCGTACCTCCCAGGAGGCCGTCGAGGCCTACCGGCCGGTCTTCGAGGGCACGCTCGCCTTCCAGAGACAGGCCGGGCTGCCCGTCGTGTTCGAGACGGTGGAGGACTTCGTCGAGCGCAGCTCCGCCCTGATCGGCAGCCCGCAGCAGGTCATCGACAAGGTGCACCGCTACCACGAGCGGTTCGGCCACACCGTGCTGCATGTGCACGCCGACGCGAGTGGCCTGACCGACGCCCGGCACCGCGACTCGCTGGAGCTGTTCCAGTCGGAGGTGGCGTCCGTGCTGCGCGAGGACCTGCCGGACCCGCCGTTCGCCTGGGGGCCGGCACTTCCCACACCGTCGAACACCGAGGAGCCGGCCCGTGTCTGAGATCCCTCTCGGCGTGCTCGACCTGGTCCCGATCTCCTCGGGGTCGACGGCCCCGGACGCCCTGCGCAACTCCATCGACCTGGCCCGGCACGCGGAACGGCTCGGATACACCCGCTACTGGTTCGCCGAACACCACCTCAACCCCGGTGTCGCGGGCACCTCCCCGGCCGTCGTCCTGGCCCTGACCGCGGCCGCCACCGACACCATCCGGCTCGGCTCCGGCGCCGTACAGCTCGGACACCGCACCGCCCTGTCCACGGTGGAGGAGTTCGGCCTGATCGACGCGTTGCACCCCGGCCGCTTCGACCTGGGCCTGGGCCGCTCGGGCGGCCGTCCGCCGGGAGAACGGCCGAGCCCGTCGTCCACGGCCACCCCGGTCGTCGACGGCCGGGCCCCGAACGGTCTGCTGATCCCGCCCCGCTTCTCCTTCGAACGCCTCCTCGGCTCGCCCCGGATCGCCCTCCAGCGCCGGCTGCTCCTCCTGCCGGACGCCACCTCGCAGGACTACGCCGAGCAGATCGACGACGTCCTCGCCCTGCTGGCCGGTACCTACCGCTCCCCGGAGGGCCTCGAAGCGCATGTCGTACCGGGCGAGGGCGCCGAGGTCGACGTGTGGATCCTGGGCAGCAGCGGCGGCCAGAGCGCCGAGGTCGCGGGCGCCCGGGGCCTGCGCTTCGCCGCGAACTACCACGTCAGCCCGGCGACCGTCCTGGAGGCGGTGGACGGCTACCGGGCCCGCTTCAAGCC
Organism: Streptomyces sp. NPDC058295; assembly: GCF_042880655.1. Classification (NCBI taxonomy): domain Bacteria; kingdom Bacillati; phylum Actinomycetota; class Actinomycetes; order Kitasatosporales; family Streptomycetaceae; genus Streptomyces; species Streptomyces sp. NPDC058295. The sequence continues at coordinate 129,955 of NZ_JBHVYO010000019.1, read as the reverse complement.
CTCCGCGTCCCTCGACGCGCCCTATGTCAGCGTCTCCGCCGATGTCGTCGTCGCCGAGGACGACGACCGGGCCCGCGAACTCGCCGCCGGCTACGGCCCGTGGGTGCGCAGCATCCGCACTGCCGAGGGCGCGATCCCGTTCCCGACCCCGAGCGAGGCACGCGCCCACGCCTGGACCGACGAGGACCGGGCGCTCGTCCAGGACCGGATCGACACCCAGTTCGTCGGCTCCCCGGCCCGGGTCGCCGATCTCCTGGAACAGCTCCAGGAGGCCACCGGCGCCGACGAACTGCTCGTCACCACCATCACCCACGACCACACGGACCGCGTCCGCTCCTACGAACTCCTGGCCGAGGAGTGGCGCCGCAGGGGGCACTCCGCCCCGTCGGACTGATCCACCTGCGGTCCGCCGCAGCGGCGTCCCCGGACGCCCGTACGTGACCGCCTCGGCGCGGCCGGCCTCGTCGCCGCGCCGACGGCGGCACACCCACGCCTACCGCGAGGTGCCCGCCGCGGATCGCCCGCGCCCGGCCCCGACGGCCTGGGCCACGACGTCCAGCAGGCGTCCGCCGTCCTCGCCGGCGAACCACGCGGCGTGCCCCACGCAGTACTCGTACGCCAGCCGGGTGTTCTCCGCGGACCGCGTGACGCCGTGGAAGTAGCCCAGCTCGGACAGCGCGAACTCGGCGTGCACCAGCGGCAGCAGCGCCGGGAGCGCGGCCGATTCGACGGCGGTGAGCGGTCGTACGGACCGGTAGCCGTCGACGAGCGCGGTCACGTCCTCCTCCCTCACCGGGTAGCCGGGCCGGAGCCACTGCACGGCGTTGCGTTCGATCGCGGTGGCCAGGTCGTGCACGGCCGTCGTGCGGTCGCTCATGCCGAAGTCCAGGACAGTGCTGACCTGTCCGTCGCCGCCCCACAGCAGGTTGGAGGCGTGCCAGTCGTTGTGGGTCCACAGCGGTTCCAGGCCGGACAGATGGGGCGCGAGCCGTTCGTGCAGCGGCAGCAGTACCCGCCGGACGTCCTCGCGCCACGGGAACCGTCCGATCCCCGCTGCCAGTTGGGGCCGCTCGTCCACGAACCGGTCCAGCGCTTCCCAGGGATCCCGCGCGGCGAACACCGTGAACGAGGCGACGAGAGGCTGCACCCGACGCCGGGGCGCGTCGAACCCCCGGGCCGCCAGGTGCAGTCGGGCCAGCGCCTCGCCCGCCGCCCTGGCGTGCGCGCGGGAGCGGAAGGGCGACCAGGACAGCGCGTCCCGGTACAGGTCCTGCCCGACACCGGCCGCGTGCACCTCGTACGTCCACGTGCCGCGTGCCGCCGTGTCCAGCACCTCCACCACCGGCGCGCCGTGCTCGCGCAGGTGGCGCAGGAAGGCGTGCTCCTCCGCCAGCCCCGCCGGGGAGCGCACGGCGATGTGGTGCCGCTTCACGAACAGCCGCCGGCCGTCCCGCTCGACGACGGCCGCCGCGGACAGCGGGCGGGGGCTGCGCCACACCACCCGGGCGCCCGCCCCGACGACGTCCGTCACCTCGTCGTCGGTCAGCGGCGCCCAGTCGGGCTCGACCGGGTCGATGCCGAGACCGTGGGCCAGATGCGCGCTCACGCGGTCCTCACCGCCGTAGTGCCGCGCAGCGCTTCCAGGACCCGGCGCTCGGTGGCCGCGAACTCGGACGCGGTGAAGTCCTCCGCCCCGCGCGGGCGGGCCAGCGGCACCTCCACGCGGGCGACGACGGTGGCCGGGCGCGGCGACAGGACGTGCACGGTGTCCGCGAGCAGCACCGCCTCGCGGATGTCGTGGGTGACCAGCAGCACCGTCCAGCGGTGGCGTTGCCACATCTGCGCCAGCCACAACTGCATCTCGGTGCGGGTCAGCGAGTCCAGCGCCCCGAACGGCTCGTCCAGCAGCAGCACCGGACGCTCCAGGACGACCGTGCGCAGCAGCGCGGCCCGTTGCCGCATGCCGCCGCTGAGCTGCGAGGGGTACGCCTTCTGGAAGCCGTCGAGCCCGAAGTCGGCGAACAGCGCGTCGGCCCGCGCCCGGGCCTCCTTCCTGCGCACGCCCTGCGCCTCCAGGCCGAGCGCGGTGTTGTCCAGCACGGTCCGCCACGGGAACAGCAGGTCCTTCTGCGGCATGTAGGCGACCTTGCCGGATCGCACCCCGGCCGGTTCGCCCTCCACCAGCACCCGGCCGGTCGTCGGCCGGTCGAGCCCCGAGACGAGGTTGAACAGCGTGCTCTTGCCACTGCCGCTCGGCCCGATCACGGCCGCGAACTCGCCCGGTTCCACCGACAGTTCGAGACCGCGCAGGACCTCCAGCGCGCCGAAGGACTTCCCGGCCTCCTCGATCCGCAGACTGCTCATGACGTCTCCTCCCGCTGCGCCCGCTCCCACGGCAGCACCAGCCGCTGAAGCAGGCAGGCCGCCCCGAACAGCGCGATGCTCAGCGCCGCCGTCACCCCGACCGCCGCGAACACCAGGTCCGTCCGGAACGCGCTCCTCTGCGCCTGCATATAGATCCCGAGCCCGGCCTCCGCACCCGCGTACTCCGCGAACACGGCGCCGACGACGGCGTAGGTGATGCTCACCCGCAGGCCGGCGAAGAAGTACGGCATCGCGCTCGGTACCCGCACCAGCCGGAACGTGCGCAGCCGGCCCGCGCCCAGCGAGCGCAGCAGCCGCATCGCCTCACGGTCGGTCGCGGCGAACCCGGCGGCCAGGTTGGCGGCCAGCGGGAAGAACGTCGTCAGCGTCACCACCAGCATCTTCGGCAGCAGCCCGAAACCGAACCAGATGATGAGCAGGGGAGCCACGGCGACGATCGGGACGGTCTGCGAGGCGACCAGGAGCGGGTAGAGCCCCCGGCGGGCCGCCGCCGAGAAGTCCAGGAGCACGGCGACCAGCCAGGCCGCCGTGAACGACAGCGCGAAGCCGAGCAGGGTCTCCTGGAGCGTGGGCACGGTCTGCGCCCACAGGTCCGCGCGGTTGGCCCAGCCCTGCTCCACCACCCGCGCCGGCGACGGCAGCATCGTCGGATCGACGCCCGCGCCGGTCACGTACAGCTGCCAGCCGCCGACCACGACGGCCAGCACGAGCAACGGCGGCCACAACGACCGCAGTATTGACCTCACTTGGCGCTCCCCGCAGCCTTCGAGGCCGGCAGATAGGCGTTGGTGAAGAACGAGGTGGCGTCCGGGGCCTCGGTCAGCCTGCTGCCGTTCGCGTCGCTCAGCAGCCCGGCCCGGTACTCGAAGTCGGCGAAGGCCTGCCAGCGCTCCTCGCTCTGGGTGCCGATTGTGCCGTCGGCCGCCCTGTAGTACTCCTTGGCCAGCAACTCCTCGCTCTTCCGTACGAGTTCGGTGTTGGTGAGCACGCTCTTGTTGGCGTCGATGAGGAGATCCGCGGCCTGGTCGGGGTGGTCGGCCGCGTACCGGTACCCCTTGTCGACGGCGGCCAGGAACTTCCTCGCGACCTCCGGGTTCTTCTTCAGGAACCGGTCGGAGGACGCGAGAAGCGTCGAGTAGATCGCCGGGAATCCGTACTCCGACAGCTGGAAGTTCTTCAGCGGCTTGCCGCTCAGCTCCGCCTCCAGTCCCTCCCAGGTCGGCATCGGCATCGCGAAGTCCGCCTTGCCCGCGTAGAGCGCCGCGTACGCCGAGGTGCTGAGGGTGACCTGCTTGAAGTCGCCCTTGCCGCCCGCGTTGCGGATCACCTTCTGCAGGAGCGGCTTCTCGTAGGGCGCGCCGAAACCGGCGTACGTCTCGCCGTCCAGGTCCTTCGGGGACGCGATGTCCGTACGGCCGGCGCGCACCGCGATGGTGACGTTCGTCTTCTGGGTGACCGCGTAGACGGAGGTGATGTCCTGTCCCGCGGCGCGCGCGGTGGTGACGCCCTCCTGGTAGGAGATGCCGAAGTCGGCCTTGTGGCTCGCGATCAGCGTCTCGGGCGCGGTCGAGCCGTAGGGCACGATCTTCAGGTCGATGCCGGCCGCCTTGAACCAGCCCTTCCGCTGGGCGACGTAGATGCCGGTGTGGTTGGTGTTCGGGGTCCAGTCCAGGGCCAGGGTGACGGTCGTGGTGCCGTCCTTCGCGGTGGCGTCGGCCGAGGGGTCCGCGGAGCAGCCGGTGGCGGCCAGGACGGCCGACGCGGCGATGACGGACAGGACGGTACGGCGGTGCATGAGGTTCCTTCGGGGGCGAGGGGGTCGGGGCGGTGTCGGCGCGGTCACGTCCGGCGACACAGCGCGCTGTCCACCCTCTTGAAGTCGACGGCCAGCCGCCGGGTCAGCCCCCGCGCCTGGCAGGACAGGACGCTCACGCGGTCACGGCCGGCAGCAGCGCGTTGGTGAAGGACCGGTCCCAGTCCCGGTCGTGCGCGAGGGCTCCGTGCTCCGACAGCCAGTGCGCGTACGGGCCGGTGCGCGCCGGGTCGATCACTCCCCAACGGCCCTGCGGGTCCGTCCAGGTGGGCGCGATCAGGGCGAGGGAACGGGCTATCAGCGGGCGCGGGAAGTAGGGAATGACCTCTTCGAGCAGCTCCAGCGTGCGCTCGGTGTCCTGGGCGGCGGCCGTGTAGCCCCGGGCCGTGACGGCGAGGAAGTCCCGTACGAGAGAGGGCTGTTCGGCGAGCAGGCGCTCGTTCGTGCCCAGCAGGTAGCTGTGGTAGCGGGGTGCGCCGATCTCGTCGACGGGCCAGGTCACGCGCCGTTCCTCGGGGAGGTCGCCGCGCAGCGCGTCCCAGGACCAGTAGGTGCCGAAGGTGGCGTCGGCCTCGCCCGCCTCGATGTCGTCGACCGTGAGCTCGCGGGTGCCCGCGTCGATCGTGACCACCGCGTCCGGGTCGCCGCCGTCGGCCGCCACCAGATGGCGGACCATGGCCAGGCCGCGCGGGGTCGGGTTCAGGGCGACGCGTCGGCCCGCGAGCTCACGGGGGCGGGTGATGCCGGTGGAGGCGGTGGTCTGGATCGCCTCCAGGCCCCGGTGGTTGACGGCGGCCACCGCGATCAGCGGCTGGCCGTGCGCGGCGCGCCGGGCCAGCAGCCGGTTGGGCGGGAAGACGCCGAAGTCCACCTCGCCGCGGGCCAGGTACTCCAGGGTGTCACCGCGTCCCGGATCCTGGACCACGAGTTCCACGTCCAGCCCGGCCTCCGCGAACCAGCGGCGGGCACGGGCCACATAGAAACCGGAGGAATTGGGCCAGGGGTGGAAATAGTCGAGCATGACCCGGATGTGCGGCATGAGGGAACTCCGAAGGCGGCGCGCGGGAACGCGGAAGGGTGGTGAGGGGGAGAGGCGTGCGGCGTGCGGGCTGGTGCGCGGTCAGACGGACCGGCGACAGCGGCACGCGCGGCAACGGCCCAGCCGACAACAACAGGAGCTGCCCGCCGGGGTGGAGGCCACCGGAGGCTTCTGCTCTACTGCTGCGGACACGTGAACTCCTACGCGGGGCGCCTGGGCGCGTTTCGTGCGGTCGGCGTCCCCATGGGGACCGCGTTCGACGAACGGATCCCAGACGCCCTCTCAGCCCGTCCGGGGAGGGGCTCCCGCGTAGATGGCCGAAACCATAACGGCAGCCGACGGTCCTCGCGCAACCTTGATCCGTAATATGAGACGGCCATGATCAGTGGGTAAGACGCCCAGCTCACGGGCGTACCATCGGCCGCCATGACCACCTCCCCGCTGCCCGGCCCCCTCGTCGACGACACCTGGCTGGCCGCCCGGCTCAACGATCCCCGGCTGGTCGTCCTCGACGCCACGGTGCTGCTTCCCTCACCCCGGCACGACGGTGACCACCGCAGTGCGAGCGGCCGCGAGGGATGGCTCCGACGACACCTCCCCGGGTCCCGACACGCCGACCTGACCGGGGGCTTCGCCGACCTCGACGCGCCCTGGCACTTCACCGTGCCGGGCCCGGGGGCGCTGGCCCGCGCGCTCGCCCGGGTCGGCGTGGGGCAGGGCTGCGCGGTGGTCGTGTACGACACCGGGGGCGGGATCTGGGCGGCCCGGCTGTGGTGGATGCTGCGGGCGATCTCCGTGCCGGCGGCCGTGCTCGACGGGGGCCTCGCGGCCTGGGAGGCGGCGGGACGGCCCCTCGAGTCCGGCGACGACCCGGTGCCGGTGCCCGAGGTGACCCCCGTGGCGCCCGTCCCGCGTCCCGGAGTGTGGACCGATGTCCACGAAGTGGGGGCCATCAGCCGGGGCGAGCGGCCCGGCACCCTGGTCTGCGCGCTGCCCGCGGCCGGCTTCGACGGGTCGGCCCCCACCCGGTACAGCCGACGCGGACACATCCCCGGGAGCCGAAGTCTTCCCGGTCGCGAACTCCTGGACGGTGAAGGCCGCGTGCTGCCCGCGGCCGACCTCGCCGCGCGCGTCGGTGCCGTTCTCGGCACCGCAGACCCGCCGGTCGTCCTGTACTGCGGCGGCGGTGTCTCGGCCGCCGGGGTCGCCCTCGCCCTCACCCTGCTCGGGCGCGAGGACGTGTCTCTCTACGACGGTTCGCTGGAGGAGTGGTCGAAGGACCCGGCGCGACCGCTCGAGTTGAGCGGAACGGCCCGGACAGGGCCGGGGCAGGGTGACTGACCGCCGACGGCCTACGGCGCCTCGCTCGACGTACGGTCCGTGGCCCCCGCCCGCCCTCGCACCCGCCGCGCACCGGACGGAACGCGCGGCAGCGCCAGGCTCACCGGCAGGGCAGGTGTTTGCGGCCGCGTACGTCACCCAGACTGCCGCCCGGCACCAGGGCCAGCCCGAAGGCCAACGAGTAGCCGGAGACGATCCACTGCACGTCCGTCGCGCCGGCGGACAGCGACTGGCGCAGCGCGGGGACGGCGATGTTCAGGACCGACTGGGCCAGCAGGGTCGTCGCCCCGGCAGCCAGACAGACCGTCAGTACCCGCCGGGCCGCGCGATCATCTCCCGGAAGCATGCCGTCATGCTCACACCGCCCGGACGCTCCTGTCGCCGTCCCGGCCGGCCTGTTCGCACGATGGAAACACGCCGGGCGGGCCCGCCCGGGAACGGCTGACCCGGTGTGGCCGGGGACGCGTCTCCCTCCCCCGAAGGCGACGCGTCCCCGGCGCTTCCCCCGGCGCCGGACTGTGGTTCGCGGGTGGCCTCACGGCTCACCAGCACATGACCGCCGTCTCGCCCGAACCCCAGCCGGAGTACAGGCGTACGCGGACGAAGTAGCGGCGGTCCCTGACGAGCCGGACCCTGATCGTGGCGTTGTGCGCAGTGCCTCCGTCGTCGTGCCCCGCGAGGAAGCGGGGCTCCCCGTCCCGCTCCTCGAAGACCACCACCATGGAGTCGCTCTCCCCGAAGGTGGCGAAGGTGTACTCGCGGGTCTCGCGCGGCTCGACGGTGAAGTCGACCTGCTCGCCCGGCCCCAGCGACAGCGGCACCGAACGGAACGGCACCAGCGCCGGCGGCCGCGCCCCCTCGGGCGGCGGATACCAGCCGAGGACGAACTCCTTGTCCAGCGGAGACAGCCCGCCGGACGGATGCACACCCCCGCGGAACTGCTCCGGCTCCAGGATCAGCCCCGCCGAGAAGGGATACTCCATGACGGACTGCGAGTCCCACACCGACCCGTTCACCTCGGCCGGGTCCAGCTTGCGCAGGATGTTGAACCAGGTCCGCTCCCGGCTCCAGTGGTTGGGCGGGCCCGCGAGATCGGCGTACACCGCCTCGTCGTCCCAGTGGAGGCCGGCGAACGGGCTCTGGTGCTCGTGCTGCATGCCGAGCGCGTGCCCGATCTCGTGCAGGGCCGTCGCGCGCTCCCCGGGCGCGGTCAGGTCCCAGCCGAAGTTCATGGTGCGCTCGTTGAGACCGGCCGACAGCGCGTCGCGGCCCACCGCCGACCAGGAGCCGTCACCCGGCTGGAAACCGATGCGCAGCTCCGCCTCCGAGCGGTCGGCGACCTCGGCGAAGGACACCCCGATGCCCAGCTCCCGCCACTCCCGGAAGCAGTCCCGCACGACCTCCCGCTGGTCCTCCCCGCCGACCCAGGACACCCAGCGGGTCCCCCCGGAACCCGGCAGGGCGATGACCGACCCGTCGCTCTCGCCGTCGAGGAAGCAGTAGTGCAGCACCGTCCCGTTGACCCAGATCCGCCGCCCGCTCATCAGCGCGCCGAGTCGCTCGACGGCCAGCCCCGGCGCGAAGGCGGGGGCCGACTGCCGGGCGAGCGAGCAGTAACGGGCGGTCATGGGTTCCATGTTGCCGTGCGGGACCGGTGGCCGGCCTGAGTCGGGGGCTACTCAAGTCACCCTGTATCAGACGTGAGTATGCCGACTCCCCATGATGTGACGACCTTCGAACCCCAGGACAGGACCCCGCGACCGCCGTGGCCGTTCACCGGCCGGGACGAGGAACTGGCTCTCGTCCGCCGCTCCTTGGCGGTGGGCCGGCCCGGCATGGTGATCACCGGACCGGCGGGCTGCGGCCGCACCCGGCTGGCCGTGGAGGCGCTCCGCGGCACCGACTGCGCCCGGGTGGCCGGCACCCCCGGGACACGCGACCTGCCGTTCGCCGCCTTCGCCCATCTGCTCCCCGAGGGTGTCACCCTGCACAGGGCGGTCCAACTCCTGTCCGGTGTACGGCCATTGCTGGTCGACGACGCGCAGCTGCTAGACGACGCCTCCGCGGCCCTGCTCCACCAGTTGGCCGTCCAGGGCCGCACCCGTCTGCTGGTCCTCGTCACGGACGGGGTCCACCCGCCCGGTGCGGTGGCCCGCCTGTGGACCGGCGAACTGCTGCCCCGCCTCGCCCTGGAACCCCTGCCCCGCGAGGACACCGCCCCACTCCTCGACGCCGGTGCCGGTGGTCCCCTGGAGCCCCTCGCCGTCAACCGTCTGCACCGTCTGTGCGGGGGTGATCTGCGCCTCCTGCGCGATCTGCTGGACGCGCTGCGCGAGCAGAGCCTGCTGACCAGGGACGCGGACACCGACGAGCGGACATGGCGCGGCCGCGTCCCGGTGACCCCGGCCCTGCGGGAACGCGCCGCCGTCGTGCTCGCCCGCACCTGTCCCGACGAACGCGAGATCCTCGACCGGCTCGCCTTCGCCGAACCGCTGCCGCTGGCGGCGGACACCCTGGACCTGAGGATCCTCGAACGCCTGGAGGCGGACGGCCTCCTCGACGTCGGCGACGACACGACCGTCCGTCTGGCCCACCCCCTGCACGGCCCGGTCCTGCGCGCCGAGGCCGGCCGGCTGCGCGCGAGGCGGCTCACCGGCCGACGACGGTCCACCGCGTCCGCCCTCGACGCCGAGGCGGCGGAGCTCACCCGCCGCATCGAGCGGGCCGACGTCCGGACGGCATCTACGCCGGTGGGGGAGTGGGCCGTCGCCGAGGGGGAACCGGTACCGGCACGGTACGCCGCCGTCCGCGCGCGGTTCTCACGGCTGCGGGGAGAGCTGCGCGAGGCGGCGGCCTGGGCGCGGGAGGGCCTGGCCGCCGCCCCGCAGGACCGCGCCTGCCGCACCGAACTCGCCCTGGCCGCCGCCCAGTCGGGCGAGACGGGCGCGCCGATCGACCTCCTCGCCGAACACCCCGGCACCGCCGCCTGGCCACCGGCCGCCCGCGGCGACCTCGACACGGCCCTGAAGACACTCGACGTGACCGAGACCGAGACCGAGACCGGCCATGGCACCGGTGACCCCGGTACCGGCGACTCCGCCACCGGTGACCCCCGCGAGGCTCACGACCCCTACATCGCCCACGACCCCTACATCGCCTACGACGCCGTACGCCTCGGCGCCCCCCGGCGTGCGGTGCGGCTTCTCCCTGCCGACGGCTGCCTCGCCCGGCACGCCCGGGCGCTGGCCCGGGGCGACGGACCGGCGCTGGACCTGGTGGCCGCCGAGCTGGAGGAGCGCGGATTCCTTCTCTTCGCGGCCGAGGCGTACGCGCAGGCGGCACGCGTCCACCGGGACGCCGGCGCGGCCCGCACCGCCCGTACGCGCGCCGTCGCCCTGGCCCGGCGCTGCCAGGGCGCCCGCACCCCGGCCCTGTCCGGTCTGGTCCTGGGCGAACTCACCGCACGCCAACGGCAGATCGTCACCCTCGCCGCGGCCGGCCTCAGCAACCGGCAGATCGCCGAACGCCTCACCCTGTCCGTCCGCACCGTCGGCAACCACCTCTACGGCGCCTACACGCGGCTCGGCGCGGGCGACCGCGGCGCCCTTCCGTGGCTGGTGGAGCAGCCGGCCTGAACCGGCCGGGCCCGGGGCCGTCTCACGCCGCGCCGAACGCCGTGAACGCCCATCCCGTCGCCTGGTGCAGCGCGTCGTCCGGCAGCGCGGCACGGGCGTCCCGCAGGGCCTCGGCCAGGGAGAGGCCCGCGCTGATGCCCTTGTGCAGGGCCAGCATCAGCGGGACGACCGCCGCGTCGTTGACGGGTGCGCTGCTCGCCAGCACACCCGCCGTGCCCAGCGGCAGCAACGCCGTGACCAGGCCCAGGAGTTCGTCCGCGCCGACCGAGGCGAGCCGGGCGGTGTCGCAGCTGGAGAGGATGATCCGGTACGGGCTGCGGGCGAGCCGCTCGAAGTCGTGGACGATCAGCGGGCCGTCCGCCATCCGCAGGGACGAGAACATCGGGCTGTCGCCGCGGAACGTGCCGTGCGCGGCGATGTGCGCCAGCGCGGCCCCGTCCAACTCCTGCAGCACCCGCGACACATGGGCGTCCTCCTGCTCCAGCACGATCGGCCTGCCGTACCGCCCGGCGACCTCCGGTACCTCCGCCCCGCAGGACGCCAGCCCCGGCCCCCGTACGAGGACCTGCCGGCCGCCCGGGGGCGGTTCGGTCTCCCGCGCGCGCAGCCAGCCGCTGGCCGACGGCGACACACTGACCACCCGCTCCCGCAGCGACGGCAGCAGCGCCCACGGCACCCGGTGCAGCCGGGCAGGCGGCACCACGACCAGCGGCCCCGGGCCCAGATGCCTCGCCGCCTCGCCGAGCAGCAGTTCCTCCAGCTTGCGCCCCGCCGCCTCCACCACCGGCAGCCGGCCCTCCGCGCCCGGGTGGGCCAGCCGCCGCAGCCCGGCCTGTACGTGTTCGGCCTCCCGCTCCGCCTCGGCCAGCAGCCCGCCCGGGAACCGGCGCACCCGCCCGCCCCCGCACAGCAGCACCTGAACCCGCCCGTCCAGTACGGCCAGTTCGACCAGCCGCCCGTCGCCGAGCCGCTCCAGCAGCCGGCCCGCGTCGAAGCGGTCCCCGCCGAACCGGTCGCCGCCCCAGGGCGTGACCCCGCGGATGTGCAGGGTCCGGGAACGGATCTCCCGCTCCAGGCGCCGCTGTTCGCGCTCGAGCGTCGGCACCGGCCGGCCGTCCATCCGGGCGGCCTCCGCGCGGGCGGCGATCACCCGGAACGCGGTCAGCCCGCTCAGCAGCGCCGGGTCGGCCGGCGGCCGGGTGGGCGGCGTGGACAGCGCCGTGGCCCGCCACCGCTCGCTCCACACCAGCAACTGCCGTGGCCCGCCCCGCTCCAGGCTGACCTCCTGGGCCAGCGCGGCGAGCTCGGCGCCCTGCGCGGTGGCCCGGGCCCGCAGCTCCGAGGCGCCCAGCGTCGTCCGGTGGTCGTCGAGGACGTCGAGTCCGCGCCGGCAGGCCTCCAGGACGCCCCGGCCCGAGCCGGTGGCCCGCGCCCACAGCGCCTGCGCCGCCCAGCCCGTCATCCGTGCCAGCGGCGGCCCGCTGCGCCGGCTGCGGGCCGCGATCTGGAGGTACCGCTCGGCGTCCGTGGTCCAGTTCAGGTCCAGCGCGATCCGGCCCGCCAGCAGCCAGGCCTCCGGTGCGGCCGGCGCCTGGAAGGAGGCCAGCCGTTCGGCGAGCCTGGCGGCGTCCGCGACCAGCCGCCCCGAGCCGCGTCCGGTGGCCACCCGCGCCTCGATCAGCACCAGCCGGGCGTGCGTCTCCCACCAGGTGCGCCGCTGTCCGGCGAAGAGCCGCTCGGCCACCGCCGCGCGCGCGATCGCGGTCCCCGGATCGCCCGCCAGCCGCGCCGCCCTCGCGGCCGTCAGCAGCAGTTCCGCCTTGCGGGTGGACTGGCCGCCGATGCCGTCCAGCACCCCGATCGCCGCGTCCGCCTCGGCCAGCGCCTCCGGCGCGAGACCGGCGGCCATCAGGACCTCGCAGCGCCGGATGTTGAGCATGAACGTCGGTGTGCCGAGCTTCGCGTACCGCTCCTCCGCCTCGTCGAGGAGCCGCAGCGCGGCCGGTACGTCCCCGGAACGGAAGGCGGCGAGCCCCCGGCTCTCCACCGCGTCCGCCTTGTCGTGCTCCTGGCCGGTGGTGTCCCACAGCGCCTCGGCCGCCGTGAAGTCCGCCTCGGCCCGCTCCACCGCCCCGAGGGCCAGGTGCACGGTGGCGCGCAGGGTGAGGGCGCGCGCCGTCCAGATGACGTCGTCGGCCTGACGCAGCACGGGGATCGTCCGGCGTACGTCCTCCAGTGCCTCGCGATGGTGGCCGAGGACCCACAGGGAGTAGGCCCGCCGGTACATCACGCGGGCGCGGGTGTGGCCGGTCCCGCGCTCGATCCCCCGCTCGAAGGCGGCGAGCCCCTGCCGGGTGCGGCCCGCGTGCACCAGCGCCACGCCGAGCGTGCCGAGGACGTCCGCCTCCCGCTCGGCCGAGTCCGCGCGCGCCGCGAGGTCCCGGGCGCGCCGCAGATGGTCCAGGGCCAGCCGCATGTCGCCCCAGTCCCGCTGCCAGATGCCGATCACCTGGTGGGCGACCGAGGCGTGCAGCGGCGTCGGATCGGTGTCGAGCACGCCTTCCGCCCGCGACAACGCGTCGCCCGGGGCGGCGAACACCATCGGCAGCAGTTCGAGAACCGAGTCGTTTCCCGCTGTCACTCCACGGATGGTAGTGCTCCGGCCTGCGTGCCACACCGGTTCGGCACTGTATCCACCAGTAACAATTGGACGTCGTGTCAACGGAATCGGCATCGTGAGGGGGCGCGCGGCCGCAACCGCACGACCCCCGTTCGCCGTCGCACCACCTGTATCAGACGGCCGTCCCGCGGGTCTTGCTGTCGACCACCGGCTGTAGGGGAGGACACGCCATGGCACCACAGCGATTCCACGAGCAGTTCGACCATCTCCAACGTGCGCTGCCCGACGTCCCGTTGGCGATGGGACCGGACGACTCCGCCGAGTTCATCTACGAGAAGGGTGTCGTCCTCGCACGCGACGGCGAGGAGGCCCGGACCGTCGAGGACGCGGTCCGCTCGCACTTCACCGCGACCGAGGGCCTGGTCCCCGACCATGTGCGCCGGGCGGGCCCGGAGACCAACCGCTCGGGCATCACCCGGATCCGGGTCGGCGACCCCGGCGAGGGCGGCCGTGGCGCCGACCACACCGTCGCGGGCGCCCTGCGCGCGCTGCGGGAGACGGAGGGCCGGGCCGGCCGCCGGCTGATCAGCCGCAACCACCTGGTGTCGATCGCCGTCAACGCCTGCCCCGGCGACGAACCGGTGCCCGCCCCGCGCAGCGCCCGGCCCAACCCCGCCGCGGCACCGGCGGCCCGTGCGCAGGGCGCGGAGGGCGCCGACACCGTCGGCGTGCTCGTGATCGACACCGGCCTGACCCACGACTACCGCTCCTACCCGCTGCTGGCCCGCACCGAGGGCGACGCCCAGGTCAGGGAGACCGACGAGGACGGGATCCTCCAGCAGTACGTCGGCCACGGCACGTTCATCGCCGGGCTCGTCGCGGCCGTCGCGCCGGACACCGACGTCACCGTGCGGGGCACCCTCAACGACGCCGGCGCGATCCTGGAGTCCGAGTTCGGCGAGCGGCTCTTCGACGCCGTGCAGGACGGCTGGCCGGACATCATCAGCCTCTCCGCGGGCACCTCCAACGGCCGGGTGGACGGCCTGCTCGGCGTGGCCGCGTTCATGGAGGAACTCCGGTCCCAGGAAACCCTGTTGGTCGCGGCCGCCGGCAACAACGGCAGCGCCGCGCCCTTCTGGCCCGCCGCCTACGCCTCGCTGCCCGAGTACGCCGACGCGGTGCTGTCGGTGGGCGCGCTGCGCGGCGACGGCGAGTTCGGCGCCTGCTTCAGCAACCACGGCCCCTGGGTGAAGGTGTACGCCCCCGGCGAGCGCCTCACCAGCGCCCTCACCGGCTTCGACAGCCCCGTCCCGTACGTCTACCAGCACTCCACCTACGACGCCTGCCGCTACGGCTTCAGCTACTCCTGCACCTGCCGCTCCCCGCGCCACACCGGCGTGTTGAGCGAGGCGCAGCAGGTCGCCCCGGGCAAACCGGACCAGGTGATGTTCGAGGGGCTGGCGTCCTGGAGCGGCACCTCCTTCGCGACCCCCCTGGTCGCCGGGCTCGTCGCGGCCCACATGACCGCGCACGGCCTGACCGATCCACGGGCCGCCGCCCGCCGGCTCCTCGCCACCGGTTCCGAGTTCGCCGAGGTGCGGGGTGCGCACGTACCGGCACTGCTTCCGCCCACTTGGCAGCCGGCCCAGGCGGGTCCGGCGTGAGGGCGGCATGACGTCCGAGAGGTGCCCCGTCACGGCGTACGATGACAGGCCGTACACGAGGGGTGGGGCCGTGGACCGTACTGATGTCGGCGCGCTCGTCCAGTCCGCCGTCGACGGTGACACGGCGGCCTGGAAGGCGCTGGTGGACGGGCTGAGCCCATTGGTGTGGTCGGTCGTGCGCGCGCATCGGCTCTCCGACGCCGACGGGCACGAGGTGTACCAGACGGTGTGGTTCCGCTTCGCCCAGCATCTCGGGCGGATCCGCGAGCCGCACAAGGCCGGTTCGTGGCTCGCGAGCACCGCGCGCAACGAGTGCCTGAAAGTGATCAAGAGCTTAAGGCGGCTGACGCCGACCGACGATCCCCTGCTGCTCGACCGGCCCAGCGAGAACCTGACTCCTGAGCAGTCGGTCCTCGACTCGGAGGAGGCGGCCGCGCAGAGCGAGCGGGTCCGGTTCCTGTGGCAGGAGTTCGAGGCGCTCGGCGAGCGCTGCCGGCAACTGCTGCGGGTCCTGATCGCCTCGCCGCCGCCCAGTTATCAGGAGGTGTCGGCCGCCCTGGGCATCGCCGTCGGCAGCATCGGACCGATGCGCCAGCGATGTCTGCGCCGCCTGCGCGCCCGACTCGACGCACGGGGAGCCCTGTGAACGGCATGAACGGTATGAACGACGACGAGCAGGACGACATCTTCGGCGAAGTCCCCTTCGTCGACGAGGAGTTCGACCACGACCGGCTGGAGGAGGAATTACGCCAGGCCGCCGCCATCCTGGACCCGGTCCCCGCCGAGCTGCGGCGGGCCGCCATCGAGGCCTACGCGCTGCACGACCTGGACGCGCGGATCGCCGAGCTGACGTTCGACTCCTTGGTCGACGCCATCCCGGTGCGGGGAGCGGTGGACGTGCCGCGGATGCTGACCTTCCACACGGGTGGCCTGACGGTCGACGTGGAGGTGAGCGACGAGGGACTGATGGGTCAGCTGCTGCCGCCCCAGTCGGCCTCGATCGAGGTCCTGCACGGCCCCCGGGCGGGCGCCTCGCTCACCGCCGACGACATGGGCCGCTTCGCCTGCGACGCGCCTCCGGGCGGCCCGTTCGCCCTCCGGCTGCGGACCGACGCGGAGGTCGTTGTGACCGAGTGGCTGCGCGCCTGAGCCCGGAGGCGAGGCGCAGGACGGGCTGCGCGGCTTCCGGACGACGCCTCTCGGGCGCGTGACCCGACCGACCGGGACGACGGGCAGCGGCTGCCGACGGACGGCGTCACCACCGGCCGCCGGGGGGGCCCGTCGGCCGGGGAGTGCGAGACCGGTCGGCCCGGACCGTGAGCCGAGACTGCGGCAGCCGGCCCGCGGCGCGTCCGCCGGTGTGGGCGTCGGTGGCCGGGGGACCGGTAGGCCGACGCGGCCGGTTCTCCTCGGCCGTGCCGCCCACCGGCACCGGGGCCCTGCCGCCGCGGCGTGCGGGTGCGTGGGGCGCGGGTCAGGCGGACACGGTGTCCACGAGGGCCGCGAGTGCCGAGGCGAGCCGGGTGAGCCCCGGCCCGGCCGGCCCGCCCGGCTCCGTCATGTAGGTGTCCCGCCGGATCTCCACCATCAGCGCGCTCACCCGCGGTTCCTTCCCGTAGTGCTCCAGGGGCACATAGGCTCCGGCGAACGGGGTGTCGAGCCCGGTTTCCCCGACCGCCTCCCCGAACGCCGCGCGCGCGGCGGCGAGCAGCTCGGGCGGGGTGTGGAAGGCGTCGGTGCCGAGGCAGACCGGCGGCCGCGGTCCCTCGCCGTGCAGCTCGTAGGGCAGCGGCTCGGTGGGGTAGGAGTGCACGTCGACGACCACGGCCCGGCCGACCGCCGCCAGCCGCTCAGCGACGGCGTCGGTCATCGCCCGTGCGTAGGGCCGGAAGTAGCGGGCGACGAGCGGCTCGGGATCGGTCTCCCGCGGTCGCAGCACCTCGCGGTGCGTGGTCCGGGTGTACACGGCCCCCATGCCGACGGCCCGCATCTCCTCGCGCTCGTCCGGGAACCGCTCCGGATCGACGACCAGCCGCGACAGCCGGTTCACGAACCGCCAGGGCGTCACTCCCGCCAGCCGCGCCGCCGCCTCGGCGATCTCCGCGGTGTGCGAGTCGGTGATGTGGTCCAGCTCCCGCTCCAGCGCCCCGTCGTCCAGCACGATGCCCTCCCGCACCCCGGCCGGTATCTCCCGTGCCGAGTGCGGCACATGAAGGATCACCGGCGAGCCGGCGGCGCCGGGCAGGAAGGAGAAGGATGGTGCGGCAGGGGTCATGAGGCTGCTCCGGGGGTGTGGACGGTGGGCGTGGCGCAAGATCAAGATGCTATATCGACCCGCCCGGGCCGGGGGCGTCGCGATCGGTGGGGCGGTGCCGGACACACGGCCGCCCCGGCCGGAGAGACCCGGCCGGGGCGGAGGTGGGTGTCGCGGTGCGTCAGTTCAGGGACGCCAGGGCCTCGTTCCAGGTGGTCGACGGGCGCATGAAAGCCGCCGCCTTCGCCGGGTCGGGCTGGTAGTAGCCGCCGATGTCGGCGGGCTTGCCCTGGACGGCGTTCAGCTCGTCGACGATGGTCTGCTCGTTCGCCGCGAGGGTCTCGGCGAGCGGGGCGAAAACCTTGGCCAGATCCGCGTCGTCGGTCTGCGCGGCCAGCTCCTGCGCCCAGTACAGGGACAGGAAGAAGTGGCTGCCGCGGTTGTCGATGCCGCCGACGCGACGGGTCGGGGACTTGTCCTCGTTCAGGAAGGTCGCCGTGGCGCGGTCGAGCGTGTCGGCCAGGACCTTGGCACGGGTGTTGCCCGTGAACTCGGCGTACTGCTCGAAGGAGGGCACGAGCGCGAAGAACTCGCCCAGGGAGTCCCAGCGCAGGTAGTTCTCCCTGACCAGCTGCTGGACGTGCTTCGGCGCTGAGCCGCCGGCACCCGTCTCGAACAGGCCGCCGCCCGCCATCAGCGGGACGACCGACAGCATCTTGGCGCTGGTGCCCAGCTCCAGGATCGGGAACAGGTCGGTCAGGTAGTCGCGCAGCACGTTGCCGGTGACGGAGATGGTGTCCTCGCCGCGGCGGATGCGCTCCACCGACAGCTTGGTCGCCTCGACCGGGTTGAGGATCCGGATGTCCAGGCCCTCGGTGTCGTGCTCCGGCAGGTACGCGTTGACCTTGGCGATCAGGTTCGCGTCGTGGGCGCGGGTCTCGTCCAGCCAGAACACGGCCGGGTTGCCGGTGGCGCGGGCGCGGGTGACGGCCAGCTTCACCCAGTCCTTGATCGGCGCGTCCTTGGTCTGGCAGGCGCGGAAGATGTCGCCCGCGGAGACCGCCTGCTCGATCAGCGCGTTGCCGGCCCGGTCGACGAGGCGGACCGTGCCGGTGGTCGGGATCTCGAAGGTCTTGTCGTGGCTGCCGTACTCCTCGGCCTTCTGCGCCATGAGGCCGACGTTCGGGACGGAGCCCATGGTCGACGGGTCGTAGGCGCCGTGGGCGCGGCAGTCGTCGAGCACGGCCTGGTAGACGCCGGAGTAGGAGGAGTCCGGCAGCACCGCGAGGGTGTCGGCCTCCTGGCCGTCCGGGCCCCACATGTGGCCGGAGGTGCGGATCATGGCCGGCATCGAGGCGTCGACGATCACGTCGGACGGCACGTGCAGGTTGGTGATGCCCTTGTCGGAGTCGACCATGGCCAGCGCCGGGCCCTCGGCGAGCTCGGCGTCGAAGGAGGCCTTGATCTCGGCGCCCTCCGGCAGGGACTCCAGGCCCTTGTAGATGCCGCCCAGACCGTCGTTCGGGGTCAGGCCGGCCGCGGCGAGCGTCTGGCCGTACTGCGCGAAGGTCTTCGGGAAGAAGGCGCGGACCACGTGACCGAAGATGATCGGGTCGGAGACCTTCATCATCGTGGCCTTGAGGTGTACGGAGAACAGCACGCCCTCGGCCTTGGCCCGGGCGATCTGCGCGGTGAGGAACTCGCGCAGCGGCGCGACGTGCAGGACGGAGGCGTCGACGACCTCGCCCTCGAGGACCGGTACCGACTCGCGCAGCACCTTGGTGGAGCCGTCGTCGCCGACCAGCTCGATCCTCAGAGAGCCGGCCTCGGAGATCACGACCGACTTCTCGGTGGAGCGGAAGTCGTCGACGCCCATGGTGGCGACGTTGGTCTTGGACTCCGGCGACCAGGCGCCCATGCGGTGCGGGTGGGTCTTCGCGTAGTTCTTGACCGACGCGGGGGCGCGGCGGTCGGAGTTGCCCTCGCGCAGGACCGGGTTCACGGCGGAGCCCTTGACCTTGTCGTAGCGGGCCTGGATCTCCCGCTCCTCGTCGGTCTTCGGGTCGTCCGGGTAGGCCGGCAGCGCGTAGCCCTGCGCCTGGAGCTCGGCGACCGCGGCCTTGAGCTGCGGGATCGACGCCGAGATGTTCGGCAGCTTGATGATGTTGGCCTCGGGCGTCTTGGCCAGCTCACCGAGCTCGCTCAGCGCGTCGGGGATCCGCTGGTCCTCGGTCAGGTACTCCGGGAACACGGCGATGATCCGCCCGGCCAGCGAGATGTCCCGCGTCTGGACGGCGACACCCGCCTGCGAGGCGTACGCCTGGACCACCGGCAGGAAGGAATACGTCGCCAGGGCCGGGGCCTCGTCAGTGTGCGTATAGATGATGGTCGAGTCAGTCACCGGGTGCTCCGCTCCACGTCTGCAACATTGCTCGACATCAAGATATCTCGTGACCGGCGTCGGCTCGACAGGGGTCTCCTCACACCCCGGGATGTCCGGGTGGTTCCGCGGGGCAACCGAAGTGTTCGTTTTCGTGGTCATGCGGGTGTACAGCGTCGACCTGATCCGACGGCCGGACCGACCAGCCGGCCGCCCGAGCGAAAGCGGACCATGAGATATCGCAGCAGAGTGACGGCCCCGGCGGCCGCGCTGATCGGCACGGCGGCAGTTCTGGCCGGGGGAAACACGGCGTACGCGGGCGCGAGGACCGAGGGCGCCCCGCCCCCCGAGGCGGCTCCCGAGACCCTCGGTGACCCCGTCTTCCCGGCCCTCGGGAACAACGGCTACCGCGTCGACGCCTACCACCTCGACTTCTCCTACGACCCCTCGACCGCCCTGGTCGACGCCGCCGCGACCCTGGAGCTGCGCACCACCCAGGCCCTCACCCGTCTCTCGCTGGACGCCCTGGGCCTGGACATACGCACGGTCCGCGTCGACGGCCGCACGGCCACCTTCGAACAGGTGGACGAAAAGCTGCGGATCACCCCGGACCGGCCGCTGCCCGACCGGGCCCGGGTCACCGTGTGCGTGACGTACACCGCGGACCCGCGCCGCGCGCTCGCGCACACCGCGTGGGTGCCGACGGCGGACGGGTTCGCGATCTGTCCCCAGCCGGACTCGGCGCACACCGTCTTCCCCTGCAACGACCATCCGTCGGACAAGGCGGACTTCACCTTCCGCATCACCGTCCCGGCAGCCCTGCGGGCCGTCGCGAGCGGCTCCCTCGTGTGCACCGAGGAGCTGGCCGGCGACCGGACCGCGTACACCTACCGCTCCCGCTCGCCGATCGCCACCGAGCTGGTGCAGGTCACCGTCGGCGACTATGTCGTGAAGGAGCGCCGGGGCCCGCACGGACTGCCGCTGCGCGACGTCGTCCCGACCGCGCGGGCCGAGGCCCTGGAGCCTGCCCTCGCGCTCACCCCGAACCTGGTCGAGTGGATCGAGGCACGGCTGGGGGCCTACCCGTTCGAGACGTACGGACTGCTGCCCTGCAACTCCGACGACCCGAGCGCCTTCGACTTCACTGGCCTGGAGACCCAGACCCTCACCCTGTACAAGCCGAACTACCTGCTCCAGGCGGAGCCGAAGATCGGCTCGCACATGATGCACGAGCTGGTCCACTCCTACTTCGGCAACAGTGTCAGCCCCGCCGGCTGGGCCGACCTGTGGCTCAACGAGGGCCACGCCGACTTCTACGGGCTGCTCTACCGCTACGAGCGGGGCTGGGCGGACTCCCTGGGCCTGACCACCTTCGAGGCCCGGATGAAGGACACCTACGCGCGCGGCGACCAGTGGCGGAAGAGTTCCGGCCCGGTGGCCGCGCCGAACGCGGTCAACCTCTTCGACAGCCAGCGCTATCTGGGCGGCGTCCTCGTCCTGTACGCGCTGCGGCAGCTCGTCGGCGAGGACGCCTTCCACGCGGTCGAGCGGGCCTTTCTGGCCCGCCACCGCGACTCCTCGGCGTCGACGGAGGACTACATCGCCCTCGCCTCGCACACCTGCGGGCAGGACGTGTCCGGCTTCCTGCGGGACTGGCTGTACGGCACGACGACCCCGAGGATGCCCGGCCATCCGGACTGGACGGTCACCCCGGTGACGCCGTCCCTCACCGCCCCGCGCCGGCCGGCGGGCGCGCGCCGGCACGAGAACTCGGCCACGCTCTGACCCGGCGGCCGACGCCCTCGGCCGCCGTCAGTCGTGCAGGGTGGTCATCCCGCCCTGCACGAAGTCGTCGCCGGTCCGCTGCTGCGGGATGACGACCGTGCCCGACTGCAACGCCACCGTGCGGGCCGGCGCCGGAATCCGGATGCCCTCCTCGCGGTAGCGGCGGTGCAGCCGCTTGATGAACTCGTGCTTGATCCGGTACTGGTCGCTGAACTCGCCGACGCCCAGGATCACCGTGAAGCCGATCCGCGAGTCGCCGAAGGTGTGGAAACGAATGGCGGGTTCGTGGTCCGGGAGGGCGCCGTCGACGCCCGTCATGACCTCCGCGATGACCTCCGAGGTCACCCGTTCCACCTGCTCCAGGTCACTGTCGTAGGCGACGCCCACCTGCACCAGGATCGTCAACTGCTGCTCGGGACGCATGTAGTTGGTCATGTTCGTCTTGGCGAGCTGCCCGTTGGGGATGACGACGAGGTTGTTGGAGAGGGCGCGCACGGTCGTCTGACGCCAGTTGATGTCCTCGACATAGCCCTCCTCACCGCTGCTCAGCTTGATGTAGTCACCGCGCTGGACGGTCTTGGAGGCCAGGATGTGGATGCCCGCGAACAGGTTCGCGAGGGTGTCCTGGAGGGCCAGCGCGACGGCCAGACCGCCGACGCCCAGGGCGGTGAGCAGCGGGGCTATGGAGATGCCCAGCGTCTGGAGCACCACCAGGAAGCCGATCGCCAGGACCAGGATCCGGGTGATGTTCACGAAGATCGTGGCCGACCCGGCGACCCCGGAGCGCGAGGGGGTCACCGACTGCACGAGCCCGGCGACGACCCGCGCCGCCGACACGGTCACCACGAAGATCAGCAACACCGTCAGAGACTGGTTGACGGTGTGCTGGACGGCCTTCGTCAGCGGCAGCACCGCGGCCGCGGCCGCCGCGCCACCGGCGATCATCGACCACGGCACCACCGTGCGCAGCGCGTCCACGACGACGTCGTCGCCGCTCCACCTCGTGCGCTTGGCGTGCTTCGCCAGCCAGCGCAGCAGCGTGCGGGACAGGAAGGCGGCCAACAGGCCGGTGGCCAGGGCGATTCCGGCGATGACTCCGTCGTCCAGGGTCAGGGAGCGGTTCACCGGTCACCTCCGGGAAGTCGATCCGCGGCACGGGGGGTCGCCGACGGCCGGATGTGAAGTCTCGTCACGATGTCACCTGTTCGGTTCCGGGATGTGCGGTCGCGCCCGCCGTTCGCGCAGCGGGCGCGACCGCTCATCCTGCCGTATCCGGCACGGGAGTTCGTACCCGAGGATCCGGTCGCGGTGGCGGGATCCCGCAGCTCAGACGATTCCCTCGGCCAGTTCGGCCTGCTCGCGGTCCGATCCGTAGGCCGCTGTGGTGGGCGTCCCGTACGAACGGCGGGCCACGAACCACCACACCGTGGCGAGGAGCAGTACGACGGCCAGCGCCACGGACGCGTAGTTCATCGTGTCCACCGTCACCGGTGACGACTGGGGCAGGCAGAACAGCACCGTCACACAGGCCACCCACACCACGGTGACCCACCCGACGGGACGGCTCCAGCGGCCCAGATGCCACGGACCGGGCCGGAAACGGTCCCCGGCGCGCAGCCGCAGCAGCACCGGGATGGCGTACGCGGGCGTGATGCCGATGACGTTGATGGCGGTGACCGCGCCGTACGCCGTGGCCGAGTACAGGGACGGCAGGGCGAGCACACCCGCGACGGCCACCGACAGCCACACGGCGGCGACCGGCGTCTGGGTACGGCTGCTGACCTTGCGCCACAGATCCGAGCCGGGCAGGGCCCGGTCCCGGCTGAACGCGAAGACCATCCGGCTGGCGGCGGCGACCTCGGCGTTCCCGCAGAACAACTGGGCGGTGATCACCACGACCAGCAGCGCGCTCGCGCCGTCCGTGCCCAGCCCGTCGAGCAGGATCTGCGCGGGCGGCACACCGGTGGCGGTGGCGCGGGTGGCGGCGTAGTCCTGGATGGCGAAGGTCAGCCCCGCCAGCAGCGCGAAGCCCGCGATCCACGAGACCCAGATGGAGCGCACGATGCCCTGGGCCGCCGCCACCGAGGCGTTGGAGGTCTCCTCGGAGAGGTGGGCCGAGGCGTCGTAGCCGGAGAACGTGTACTGGGCCAGCAGCAGCCCGATCGCGGCCACGTACACCGGGTTGTGCCAGCCGGTGTCGTTCACGAACTCGGTGAACACGAACGACGGCGACCGGTGGTGGTCCGGGACGATCCACAGCGCGCCGACGATCAGCGCCACCCCCGCCAGGTGCCACCAGACGGAGACGGAGTTGAGGACGCTGACCAGGCGGACGCCGAACAGGTTCAGCACGGCGTGCAGCAGCAGGATCGCCACGAAGATCAGCATCGTCTTCTCCGGCGTCGGCTCGAAGCCCCAGCGGAGATTGGCGAACGCGCCCACGAACAGCGCGGCGCCGTAGTCGATGCCGGCGATCGCGCCCAACAGGCCGAGCAGGTTCAGCCAGCCGGTGTACCAGCCCCAGCGCCGGCCGCCGAGCCGGTCGGCCATGTAGTACAGGGCGCCGGAGGTCGGATAGGCGCTGGTGACCTCGGCCAGCGCGAGCCCGACGCAGAGCACGAACAGGCCGACGCCCGCCCAGCCCCAGAGCATCACCGCGGGGCCGCCCGCGCCCATGCCGAAGCCGTACAGGGTCATACAGCCGGACAGGACCGAGATCACCGAGAAGCTGATCGCGAAGTTGCCGAAGCCGCCCATCCGGCGGGCCAGCACCGGCCGGTAGCCGAGTTCGCGCAGCCGCTGCTCCTCGTCGGGGCCGGGTACGGCCGGTAAGGCGGGCAAGGCGGGCAAGGCGGGCAGAGCCGCGGGGTCGGGGACGCTGGACATGACAAACCTCCGGAGGAAGACGGGCCATGAGGGGAGCGCGAGGCAGAAGGGGAGGGAGTGGAGGCGGGAGGGGTGGGGGAGTTGAGGGCGATGAGCAGGGGGACGGGGACGGCGTCAGGAACCGGGCCCCCGCGCCGCAGGCCGGCTGCGCGAACGGGCCTGGAGGAACACCTGCACGGCCTCCGCGTGATCCCCGGGAGCCGAAGCGCGGTACGCCCAGGGAAGCGGCGTGCAGTACGGGCCGATCGCGTCGAACACCTCGGCCGCGTCGGCGAAGCGGAGCGCTCCCCACAGGGCGTGCGCCAGATGGTTGAGGTCGAGCGGCGAGCGCTCGGCGGGACCGGCGCGGTCGAACCACCCCTCCCGCGCCCGCAGCGCCTCCCGGGTCGCGTCCTCCGCCACCCAGTGCAGATCGAGGGCGGCGCCGCGCCCGCCACCGCGCCGGTAGCGCTCGGCCCGCACGTACAGGGGCAGGACGTGCAGCGCGGAACCCGGCGGGGCGGTGCCCGCGACCCGGTGCGCGAAGCCCGCCGCCCCGGCCAGCCGGCCGGAACCCGCCTGTGTGTACAGGAACTGGAGCATGCGGTGGTGCGCCTCGCGGTTGTGCGGGTCACGTCGGCCGGCCTCGTCCAGCAGCCCCCAGGGGCCCGGCGGGAGGCTCGGCTCGGGCGGCGCCGCCCGGTGCTCCGCCCACAGCAGCTTGCGGTCCAGCTGGGCCAGCGCCAGCAGGCACACCCACGGCACCGGGTCCGGCGGCGCCGTGCGGGCCGCCGACTGGCTCAGGTCCCAGGCCTCGATCCACAGTTCGTGCGTACGCAGATGGCGCTCGCGATGCGCCCGCAGCGCCCGCTCGACGGCGACCCGGGCCTGCATCACCGTGGCCGGGACGCTGTGCGGCTCCTCGGCGAGCCAGGCCCGCACCACGTCCGTCCCGGCCGCCGCGGCGGCCAGCACCTGGGTGCGCCGCGTCCACTGGCACCACGCGGTGGTGCGCTCCAGGAGGACGCGCATCGACAGCCAGCGCCCGGTGCGGACCTCCTGGAGGGCGGCCCGCAGATCACCGTCGTGTCCGGCGGGGTCGTAGGCCGGCCGTGCTCCGTCTCTCGCCATCAGCCACCCGCCCGCGGGCGTGGTACCGGCACGACGGCAGGGTGGAGTGACAACAGCCCTCCTCGGGGCGGCGGATGGAGCGGCGGGTGCGGAGATCGCGTCGACCGGCCGTCACTATAGAGGCGCCGGAAACGGCTCACACTCGTTTCTCGCTCGATCCAACTCTCCTTTTGCACACCTTATTTGACTGGCCATCAGCCAACGAACGAGGGCGGGGTCACCGCTGGTCGGGGGCCTCTTGACGGGACCCGTGGACCGACGGCAGGCTGTCGCCCCGTGATCACCCGACCGATCACCCAGGGAGGGCGCGATGACGGGTCCGGTACTCGCCGTCGACCAGGGCACCTCCGGCACCAAGGCCCTGGTGGTCTGCCCCGAACGCGGGGTGATCGGCACCGGGTTCGCCGCCGTGCACCCCCGCTACCCACCCGGCGGGCTGGCCGAGGTCGACCCCGGCGCGCTGTACGACTCGGTCGTCGCCGCAGGCCGCCAGGCGCTGGCCGAGGCCCGCGAACCCGTCGTGGCGCTCGGCCTCGCCAACCAGGGCGAGACCGTCCTCGCCTGGGACCCGGCCACGGGCCGCCCGCTCACCGAAGCCCTCGTCTGGCAGGACCGCCGGGCCGCCTCCGTCTGCGCCGAACTGGAGTCGTACGCCGCCGAGTTGCGCCACCTCACCGGCCTGCCCCTGGATCCGTACTTCGCCGCCCCCAAGATGGCCTGGATACGACGTCACCGCACCGCCGAGGGAGTCGTCACCACCAGCGACGCCTGGCTCGTCCACCGCCTCACCGGCGCCTATGTCACCGACGCCGCCACCGCGGGCCGCACCCAGCTGCTCGACCTGGACCGCTCGCGGTGGTCGCCGCGCGCCCTCGACCTCTACGGCCTGTCCGGCGAACGGCTCCCGGACATCGTCGACAACGCCCGACCGGTCGGCACGACCCGCGCGTTCGGCCCGGAGATCCCGCTCACCGGCCTCGCCGTCGACCAGCAGGCCGCCCTGTTCGCCCAACGCGT
This sequence comes from Streptomyces sp. NPDC058295, assembly GCF_042880655.1. Classification (NCBI taxonomy): domain Bacteria; kingdom Bacillati; phylum Actinomycetota; class Actinomycetes; order Kitasatosporales; family Streptomycetaceae; genus Streptomyces; species Streptomyces sp. NPDC058295. The sequence continues at coordinate 104,026 of NZ_JBHVYO010000019.1, read as the reverse complement.
CACCACCCCCGGCGTCGCCAAATGCACCTACGGCACCGGGGCGTTCCTCCTCGCCCCCACCGGCGACACGGCCCGCCGCAGCGCCTCCGGACTGGTCGGCTGCGTCGCCTGGCGGCTCGGGGGACGCACCGCCTACTGTCTCGACGGCCAGGTGTACACCGCCGCCTCCGCCGTGCGCTGGCTCACCGGCCTCGGTGTCATCCAGGACGCCGCCGACCTCGACACCGTCGGCGCCACCGTGCCCGACAGCGGCGGCGTCACCTTCGTCCCCGCCCTCGCCGGACTGGCCGCCCCCTGGTGGCGCGGCGACCTGCGCGGCTCCCTCACCGGACTCGGCCTGGACACCACCCCGGGGCACCTGGTGCGCGCCCTGTGCGAGGGCCTGGCCGCACAGATCGTGGAGCTGGCCGAGGCCGTGTCGGCCGACCTCGGCACGCCCGTGTCCACCCTGCGGGTCGACGGCGGCCTGACCCGTTCGGCCCTGCTCATGCAGACCCAGGCCGACCTGGCGCAGTGTCGCGTCGAGGTGTCCCCGCTGCCCGACGCGACCGCCCTCGGCGCGGGCGCCCTGGCCCGCCTCGGCTTCACCCCCGGTCTGAGCGTCGCCGACGCGCTGCCCGAGAGCAGGCCCTCGGCCGTGTACGAGCCGCGCATCCCGGCGGCGGAGGCGGCGCGGCGGCTGGGTGAATTCCGTGCCGCCGTAGCGGTGTTGCTGGAGAGGGCGCCGGTATGACGGTGACCTCCGACGGGCCGCTGCCCACGGCTGCGTACGACGTCGCGATCGTCGGCGCCGGAGTCGTCGGCTGCGCCATCGCCCGCGAACTGGCCCGCCGGCCCCGCCTGAAGGTCGCCCTGGTCGAGGCCCAGGACGACATCGGCCAGGGCACGTCCAAGGCCAACACCGCGATCCTGCACACCGGTTTCGACGCGGTCCCCGGCTCGCTGGAGGCCCGTCTGGTCCGCGAGGGCGCCGCCCTGCTCGCCGCGTACGCCGCCGAGTCGGGCATCCCCGTCGAGCCGGTCGGCGCGCTGCTCGTGGCCTGGGACGAGGAGCAGCTCGCCGCCCTGCCCCACCTGGCGGAGAAGGCCGAGCGCAACGAGTACCAGGACGCGCGGCCGATCGGGGCCGCCGAACTGTACGCGCGCGAGCCGCACTTGGGGCCCGGCGCGCTCGGCGCCCTGCACGTGCCCGGCGAGAGCGTCATCTGCCCCTGGACGACCCCGCTGGCGTACGCCACCCAGGCGGTGCGGCACGGTGTGGACCTGCACCTCGACTCCCCGGTCCGACAGGTGGACCGGCAGGGCGACACCCATCTGATCGACACCGGCCGGGGCACCCTGCGCGCCCGCTTCCTCGTCAACGCGGCCGGTCTGCACGCCGACGCGCTCGACCGGCTGCTCGGCCACGACGACTTCACCGTCACCCCGCGCCGCGGCCAGCTCATCGTCTTCGACACGTTCGCCCGCGATCTCGTCCACCACATCCTGCTGCCCGTGCCGACTGCCCTCGGCAAGGGCGTCCTGGTCGCCCCCACCGTGTACGGCAACGTCCTGCTCGGCCCCACCGCCGAGGACCTGGACGACAAACGGGCCACGCACTCCACGGCCGACGGCCTCGCGGGACTGCGCGCGCAGGGCGGCCGCATCCTGCCCGGCCTCCTCGACGAGGAGGTCACCGCCGTCTACGCCGGACTGCGCGCCGCCACCGAGTACGACGACTACCGCATCACCGCCCACCCCGGTCGGGCCGGTGTCACCGTCGGCGGGATCCGCTCCACCGGTCTGACCGCGTCCCTCGCCATCGCCGCCCACGTCGTCGGCCTGCTCGAGACCGAGGCCGGCCTCGACCCGGGACCGGTGCGCGAACTGCGACCGGTGCGGATGAACCGGAGGCGGACCGGCCCCGAGTACGGCATCCTCGTCTGCCACTGCGAACGCGTCTCCCGGGGCGCGATCCGCGACGCCCTCGCCGATCCGATCCCGCCGCGCACCCTCGACGGACTGCGCCGCCGCACCCGGGCCCGCGCGGGCCGCTGCCAGGGCTTCCACTGCGGGGCGGCCGTGCGGGCCCTGCTGGAGGAGGCCCGGACATGACAGGCCCCGAGCTGACAGGCCCCGATATGACAGGCCCCGATATGACCGGAGCGCGCCGCGTCGACGTCCTGGTCGTCGGCGCGGGCCCCGCGGGCCTCGCGACCGCCGCCCGGCTCGCCGCCGCCGGAGCCGGACGCGTCGAGATCGTGGACCGGGAGACCCGGGCCGGGGGAGCGCCGCGGCACTGCGCGCACGGCGGTTACGGCACCCTGCTGCATCCCCTCACCGGCCCCGCGTACGCCCGGCTGCTGGTCACCGCGACCCGGCAGGCCGGGGCGATCGTCCGCACCGGTGTGACGGCCCTCGACTGGGCCGGCCCCCTCGCCCTGCGCACCCTCGGCGCCGAGGGGCCCGGGACGATCACCGCACGGGCGGTCGTCCTGGCCACCGGCGCCCGCGAACGCCCCCGAGCGGCCCGTCTGGTGCCCGGCACCCGCCCGGCCGGTGTCTACACCACCGGCGAACTCCAGCAGGCCGTACACCTCTACGGGCAGCGGATCGGTACCCGCGCGGTGGTGGTGGGCGCGCAGGACGTCTCGTACGCCGCCGCCGACACCGTACGGGCCGCCGGCGCCACGGTCGTGGCGATGCTCACCGACCTGCCCGGCCCGCAGACCACCCCGGCCCGTGCCGCCGACTCCCGGCTGCGCCGGGGCACTCCACTCCTCACCGGCACCACCGTTGCCGAACTGCTGGGCCGGGGACGGTTGTCGGGCGTGCGGGTGCGGCACCGCGACGGCCGTACGGCCGTACTGTCCTGCGACACCGTCGTGTTCACCGGCGACTTCGTCCCCGACCACGAACTGGCCCGGCGCGGCGGGCTCGTCCTGGACCCCGGCACCCGTGGCCCGGCCGTCGACGGCGCCCTGCGCACCTCCCGCCCCGGTGTCTTCGCCGTCGGCAGCGTGCTGCACGCCGTGGAGAGCGCGGCGACCGCCGTCCGTGAGGGCGCCCACGCCGCCGGTGCCGTCCTCGACCACCTCGCGGCCACCGACCGTCTCGCGGCCACCGACCACCTCGCGGCCACGGGCCGGCCTTCGGGCGCCGACCGCGCCGATGCCGTGCCGCTGCTCGTGGACCCGCCCCTGCGCTGGATCGCCCCGAACCGCGTCACTGCGGCGGACCGCCTCCCCTACGTCCTGCGCACCGCCACGAGACTGACCCGCCCCGTCCTGCGCGTCACCCAGAACGGGCGCGTGCTGCACCGGGAACGGCTGTGGACGGCCGCCCTGCCGAACCGCACCCTGCGCCTGCCGGCCGACTGGACGCACCGGGTCGACCCGAGGGACGGTCCCGTCCACGTGAGCGTCGGGCCGTGAGGCGGCCGAGGCCGCGCGGGTGCCTCAGATGACCTTCATCCGTACCAGCGCACCGAGCGTCAGCGCCCCCGGCACCAGCGGCAGCCACACCGTGATGATCCGGTAGCCGAGCACCACGGCCGTGGCCGGCGCCACCGGACCGCCCGCCGCCACCAGTGCCACGATCAGCGCCGCCTCCACCGAACCGATCCCGCCCGGCGTCGGCACCAGCGCGACCGCCACCGTCGCCGCCAGGTACGCGACCGCCATGTGCGCCACCGGCACCGGCAGCCCCAGCGCCTGCCCCACCGCGGCCAGGCCGGCCGCCTGGAGCATCGGGAACGCCAGCGAGCCGCCCCACAGGGCCAGCGCCCGGGCCGGGCGGGAGTGCACCGAGCGTGCCTCGCCCAGCGCGGTGCGCAGGAAGGAGCACACCGCCGACCGCAGCCGCCGTACGAGGGCGAGCGCGCTCGCCACCACCAGTACGGCCGCCCCGAGGACGCCCAGCAGCGGGCCGAGCGCCCCGCCGGGCAGCAGGGAGCCGAGCCGCAACGCGTCGGGGAAGACCAGCAGCAGCACGGTCAGCAGGCCCACCCGGGCCACGCCCTCCGCCATCAGATACAGCGCGAGGGCCGCGGAGGAGCGGGCCAGAGGCACTCCGCACACGGTCATGAACCGTAGGTTGACCGCGCTCGCGCCCAGCCCTGTCGGCAGCAGGTGGTTGGCCGCGCCGGCCGCGAACTGCGCGGCCAGCAGCCGTCGTCCGGGCAGCCGCTCCACCACGGCGCCCTGCCGGGTGACGGCCGCCGCCACCCACGTCAGACAGGTCGCCGCGAGCGCGGCCAGCAGCCAGGGCCACTGCGCGCTCCGCAGCTGTGCGAAGCCCTCGACGAGAACGGACCGGTGCCGCACCGCGACCACGGTGACGAGCAGGAGCGGAAGCAGACACAGGATCTGGCGCACCGGCACGCGCCGGGCCGGCCTGCCCGGGGGAAGGGGAACGGGAACAAGGGGAACGGGAACCGCTGTCACACTCGAAGAGGTTCTCGGCACGGCGCCAACGGCGGGTTGCGGAAACGGGGACGGAACATTGCGTACGGTCATCGGGTCCTTCGTCTGATCCTGTGCCTGATCCTGTGTCTGATCCGCGGTCCGACCCCTCGGCTGATCCCTTGTCCGATCCTTTTCCGTCGAAGATGCGGGGAGAAGGTTGACCTCAAGGTTGCTTGAGGTCCTACGGTCACTCCCATGAGCATGGAGAGCACCGCCTGGACGCAGCTTTACAGCGTCATGAACGCCCAGCAGGAACGCCGCCCCTTCGACCGGGTGACATTGCGCCGCATCGGCGCATTCGCCCGCCCGCACCGCCGCCGGATCGCACTGTTCGTCCTGCTGGGGGTGCTGACCGCGCTGCTGGCCGTCGCCACCCCTGTCCTCGCCGGACGGGTCGTCGACGCGATCGTGTCGCACGGCGACGCGGGCGCGGTCGTCCGGCTGTCGCTGCTCATCGCCGTCATCGCGGTGCTGGAGGCGGCGCTCGGCATCCTGGGCAGGCGGCTCTCGGCGACGCTGGGGGAGGGGCTCATCCTCGATCTGCGCACGGCCGTGTTCGATCATGTGCAGCGGATGCCGGTCGCGTTCTTCACACGTACCCGTACGGGAGCGCTGGTCTCCCGACTCAACAACGACGTGATCGGCGCCCAGCGCGCCTTCAGCAACACCCTCTCCGGAGTGGTCTCCAACCTGGTCACCCTGGTGCTGACCCTGGCCGTCATGCTCACCCTGTCCTGGCAGGTCACCCTGCTCGCGCTGGCGCTGCTGCCGGTCTTCGTGCTGCCGGCCCGGCGGATGGGCAGCCGGATGGCGGGCATGCAGCGCGAGGCGGCGACGCTCAACGCGGCGATGGGCACCCGGATGACCGAGCGCTTCTCCGCGCCCGGCGCCACCCTGATCAAGCTGTTCGGCCGGCCCGAGGAGGAGTCGGCGGAGTTCGCGGCGCGGGCCGCCCACGTCCGGGACATCGGCGTCCGTACGGCCACCGCCCAGTCGGTCTTCATCACCGCCCTGACCCTCGTCTCCGCACTGGCCCTCGCCCTCGTCTACGGCCTCGGCGGCCATCTCGCGCTGAACGGAGGCCTCGAACCGGGCGCCGTCGTCGCCCTCGCCCTGCTCCTCACCCGCCTGTACGCCCCGCTGACCTCCCTCGCCGGGGCCAGGGTGGAGGTGATGAGCGCGCTGGTCAGCTTCGAGCGGGTCTTCGAGGTGCTCGACCTGAAGCCGCTCATCGAGGAGAAGCCGGACGCCCGCGAGGTGCCGCCGGGCCCCGTCTCCGTCGAGTTCGACGAGGTCCGCTTCGGCTACCCGTCCGCCGACAAGGTCTCCCTGGCCTCCCTGGAGGAGGTCGCGGCCCTCGACTCCCGCGGCGGCGCCGAGGTCCTGCACGGCGTGTCCTTCCGCGCCGCTCCCGGACAGACCGTCGCCCTCGTCGGCTCCTCGGGCGCCGGCAAGTCGACCATCGCCCAGCTCCTGCCGCGCCTGTACGACGTCGACGCGGGCGCCGTCCGGATCGGCGGGGTCGACGTCCGTGACCTGACCGCGGGCTCCCTGCGGGCCACCCTCGGCATGGTCACCCAGGACGGCCACCTCTTCCACGACAGCGTCCGCGCGAACCTCCTGCTGGCCCGTCCCGAGGCCACCGAGGACGAACTGTGGGACGCCCTGCGCCGCTCCCGCCTCGACGACCTCGTCCGCTCGCTCCCCGACGGCCTCGACACGGTCGTCGGGGAACGCGGCTACCGCCTCTCCGGCGGTGAGCGCCAGCGCATGACCATCGCCCGGCTGCTGCTGGCCCGCCAGCGCGTCGTCATCCTCGACGAGGCCACCGCGCACCTCGACAACACTTCCGAGGCGGCCGTCCAGGAAGCCCTCGCCGAGGCTCTCGCGGACCGTACGGCGATCGTCATCGCCCACCGGCTGTCGACCGTGCGCGCCGCCGACCTGATCCTGGTCGTCGAGTCCGGCCGGGTCGTGGAACGCGGCGACCACGACGAACTCCTCGCGGCCGGCGGACGGTACGCGGAGCTGCACCGGACGCAGTTCGACCAGCCGGGGATGACGGAGGCGGCCGTGCGCTGAGGCGGGTCGAGGCGGGGCGAGGGCGGCGCGCGACGGGCCGTCCGTTCCCCGCGCGGCACCGGCTCACGTCGCTCCGGCCGCCGACGCCGGACCCGCTGCCGCGCCGCCTTCGGAAGGTCAGCGCTTGGCGAGCAGATCCGCCGGGAAGGCGCCGGCGGCGAGCGCGGTGCGTACGAAGCCCGTGCCGAGCTCGGTCAGCCGGGCCACGCCCTCCGCGCCCAGGTGTGCGTAGGGGGCGCGGTCCAGCCGGTCCGTCTCCCGCTCGATCTCCTGGCGCAGCGCGCGCCCCTGCTCGGTCAGCTCCCCGTCCTCGTCCAGCAGGCCGCGCTCCCGCAGCCGGCCGGTCGCCGCGTCCCAGTCCTCCCGGCTCCAGCCGCGGGTGTCGAGCACCCACTTCGGCGACATGCCCTTGCCGGTCGCGGTGTGGGTCACCATGGCCTCCAGACCGTCGAGTCCCGCGGCCATCAGCACGGCGAGGTGCCCGTCGCCCCGGTGCTCGCGCAGCAGCGTGGCCGCATGCCAGTACGCCAGGTGCGGCTCCTCGGGGACCGGCAGGTCGGCGTGGGCCGAGTACAGGGGCCGGGCGCTTCGCGAGCAGGCCTCGGTGGCGCGCAGGGCGAGCCGTGCCGCCTCCGCCATCTCCGCGGACGCGACCACGTCGGCGCCCAGCTGGCGGCGCAGCGTCGTGTCGACGGCCCGCGTACGTGCCGCCAGGACCTGCTCGGGCGTGGCCGACTCCCAGACCGCGGGCACGTACCGGGCGACGAGTGTGTGCTTGTAGTTGTAGAACGTCGCCGTCACCGCGCCGGCGCCCACCGGCCCCAACGCGGCCGCCCGCACGGCGAAGTTCACGGCCCGCGGGTGGGTGACGCCGAGCGCGCCCAGCTCACGGCCCACGTCGGGGGAGAAGTAGTGCGTCGCGTGCAGCGAGTTGAGGGTGCTGTGACAGTGGCGGCCCGCGCGCGGGTCCGGAGCGACGGTGGTCATGAACGGCACGATACCGACCGGTCGGTAACTTTTCCAGGCATGTGGCACGAGGGTCGAACGGGCCGATGGCAGCCGCGACGCGAGCCCGCCCGGCGACCCTCGCGAGCGCACGGTGACGGGCGGGTCTGGATCACCCGAAACCCTGCCTGCGGACTGCTACGGCGCGCGCGACGGCTTCCCCGTGTCCTGACCGCGCGGCGCGGAGAGTTCCGCGGCGAACTGCGCCCCGGTCAGCAGGGCGAGGTTGGACAACCACAGCCAGATGAGGAAGACGACGACGCCCGCGAGCGAGCCGTAGAGCCTGCTGTACGCGCTCAGGCCGGAGGCGTACCAGGCGAAGCCCGCGGAGACCACGAGCCACAGCGCGGCTGCCAGCACGCCGCCGGGCAGAATGCGCCCGCGCAGGCGAGCCGGGGCCGGACCGGTGTGGAAGACGATCACGACCAGGAGGGCGGCCAGGCACAGCAACAGCGGCCAGCGCAGCACGCTCCAGGCCCAGGTCGCGGTGGTGTCCACGCCGATGACCCGGCCCGCCGCCTCGGCCAGCGGACCGGTGAGCAACAGGACGAGGGAACCGGCGAGGAGCAGTCCCAGCAGAGCGAGGGCGGTCAGCAGGATGCGGGGCGCCTTGCGCCAGGGTGAGCGCCGGTCCTCGACCCGGTGCATGTGGTGCAGGGCGCGGCGGAAGACGGCGAGATAGCTGGAGGCCGACCACAGCGCACTCGTCGCTCCGGCCACCAGCAGCGGCCAGGCCCCCCGGTCGGCGCCCAGCGCACGGGACAGCACGGCGTGCAGGTCGGCGCCGGACTCGGCCGGGGCGTACATCGTGACGTGGGTGACGAATTCCTCCGCCGTGTCCGGGCTGATCAGCCCGAACGCGAGGACGGTGACCATCATCGCGGGGAGCACGGCGAGGATCGCGTAGTACGTCAGCGCCGCCGCGTAGTCCGTGATGTCGTCGTTCCACAGGGACACCGGTGTACGCCGCAGCGCCGGCCACCAGGCGGCCGGCACCCGGGGCCGGAAGGTGCGGCGTACCCCGCCGGCGTACGGGTCAGCGGACATGGCACCTCCGGTGCGTCCAGGTACTGCGGAGCAGGCGGGTGCGCGTGGCGCAGGGCGCGGCCGTGTCCTCGGCCAAGCCCGCGATCATCCCTGCGAACGGTGTGCTCATGTCCATCCACCTCTCCCCCGGATCCACCCCCGCACACCCGGCGCCGAGCCGTTTGTCGCTTGTCGCCACGGCGTCGCCGACGGTGACAGGCCCGGGGCGGGCGGCGTCTCAGGAATCCGAGGGACGGATGATCTGCCACTCCTGGTCGTCGGTGTTGGAGCAGGTGAAGAGCGTGAGGTGTTCTCCGTTGCCGCCGGTGCTGTATCCGGCGACGTCCAGGCAGGCGTTGTTGCTCGCGTAGTTACGGATCCAGTAGTTGCCGTCGTCCTGCTTGTCGAGCCACCACAGCTGGTTGTCGGCGGTCGTTCCGGCGCAGGCGTACTCCAGGATCGGCGACCTGATGGGCTTGGCGCCGTAGTCCGGCAGATCCACGCACAGCTGGTCCTCGACGTTGCGGATCTGGAAGAGAGCCGTGCCGCCGGGGCCCAGCTTCGGGTACTTCACCTCCAGGTTCCACCGCTGGCTGCCGGCGGTGTTCTCGTCGCAGGTCGCCTGCACCACCCGGCCCGCCGAGTCGGCGTCGTCGCTCGCGGGGAGATCGGCGCACATCTTGGTGGTCGGGTTGCGCAGCATGATGTCGGACGCAGGCAGCACGCTCGGGGTCTTCTTCTTGGCCGGCGGGGACGCCGCGCCGCCGCCTCCGCCGTTCTGCGCCGAGGCCGACGCGGCAGGTGAGGCCGCCGCGGCGGGCGGGGCGGACACCACAGGTGCGGAAGGCGGCGCCTGCGAAGCCGAAGGGGAGGGCGCCAGCGTGCTGACGGCGGCCGCCTGCAACTCCCGGGCGCTGCTGGTGACCGTGGGCTTGTAGGCGATCCACAGCATCACGAAGGCGATCGTGAGCGCCAGGAGGATCCCGAACAGCCTGGTGAACCAGCCGGGAAGGAAACTGCGCTGCACATAGGTGCCCTCGACGGAGAGCGGCTCCACCCCCGACCGTTTCACCGCGAGGGCGTACGGCCGTTCCGTCCTGGACCCGAACCAGATGATCTGCCGGGGCTTCAGCGTGGCCTTCACGAACGCGGCACGGCCGGGCTCGATCTGGAAGCTGCTCGGGTGGATCTCGTACGACAGCTGGTCACCGTTGTCGCTGCCGCTCAGCGACCCGGTCACCTTCGTGTTGCCCAGGTTGTCGACAGCCAGCTTCGGCCGTCCCCGGAAACGGCCCTTCACCGTCGGAGGGACGAGCTCGGCCCGCACCTCCGTGAAGGGCGAGATCGTCAGATTCCCCTCGGGAACGGTCGTCGACTCCGGATGCTCGGTCGGGGTGATCCGAATCGCGTAGGGGTTCGGCCCGGCCGTGGCGTCGGGTGTGCGCGGCGGCGCGAAGGTCAGTTCCACCGTCCCCGTCGTCCCCGGGTACAGCCGCACGGAAGCAGGCTCCACCGTGGTCCAGGGCGCGAGGTCGCCGACGGGCTCGAAGCGGTACTCGTCGACCACGTCACCGGTGTTGCGCAGCCGCAGCCGCACGGTCGTGCTGCCGCCGGGATCCACCGTGGCCGAGGAAGGTTCGAGGGAAGTCCAAATACTCACTGCTCGACGCTACGGGCGCGGACGGCATCCGTCAGGAGCCGTCGGGGCAAGCCGAGTTGCCCCGACGGGCACCGGCGGTCCCGGAAGTACCCAGGTGAGAGAGGTGTACGAGGTCCCGGTCCGTCGGCACGCCCTGGTCCTCCGTCCAGCGATGTTCGGGGCCGACGCGGAGGGCGCGTGCGCGCCGTTGGTTCGCGGCGAACGCTCGGCGGGCTGCTCAGGGGCGCCGTTGTCATGGCCGGATGACACCATCCGGCCATGAGCGAAGAGTCTTTCGACTGGCACGTTTTCCTCGGGCGTTGGCAGGAGGAGTGGGTCCCGCGCGCGGGTGAGGACGAAGAGGACGAGGACGACGACGAGGGCGGCGGCGGGCGGACCGCTGTCCAGCTGGGCAGCCCCGGGGCACCGGAGCAGGCGATCGCCGCCGCCGAGGAGCGGCTGGGACGCCGGTTGCCGGCCTCGTACCGGGCGTTCCTGGCCGTGAGCGACGGGTGGCACGTGGAACAGACGGCCGGGGTCTACCAGCTCGGCGGTGTCGCGGACATCGGCTGGTTCCAGGATCCGTACGACATGACCCCGCTGTACGAGGAGAATCTCGGCGACAACCCGCGCGAGGAAGACGTCCTGCTGGCCGGGATGTGGCAACGGGCCCTACGCCTGGAGACGGACTCCGACATGTCGTACGCCCTGCTCGACCCGGGCGACACCGACCAGGACGGCGAGTGGGCGCTGTACGTCTACAAAGGCTGGAGCGGTGAGTTCCCGGACCGCTACCCGTCGTTCCGTGCGTATATGGAGGCCATGTACCGCGGCTTCCACGCCGACCGGGTGGAGAGACCCGACTTCGTCAACGCGACCACGCGCGCCCAGGACGCCCGGGTGGAGGAGGGCAGGCTGCTGGCCCTGCGCGGACGGTACGAGGAGGCCCTGCCCCTGATCGAGGAGGCGCTGTCCTTCGGACGGCCGCACAGCGCCGTCCTGCTGAACCAGCTCCGGCATCTGTCGACTCCCCGCAGCCCCCGGGACTACGGCTACCTGGTGGCCGACCCGCGCTACCTGCCCGAGATCCTGCCCGGTGCGGCCATGACGCCGGCCCGCGGCGAATGGCGGCTGGGCGGGGACGACCACTGGCTCGGGATGATGACCGCCCGCGGGGTCCCCCGGGAGACCGCCGAGGCCGCACTGCGCACGATGCGGGACGGCACCTATCGCTACGCGCCTCCCGGCCCCTGGGGCCGGGCCGTCTCCGAGGCCCGGGAGGCGGCCCGCTGGGGGGCGACCGACCCCGCGTGGCGGATCCTGCGGGACGCGCTCCCGGGGTGGCAGGCGCCCGGGCCCTCGCTGATCGCCCCGATCGGCCTGCTCGCCGATCCGGTCCTGGGCTCGCTGATCACCCCGGAGCGTGGACGGGCAATCCTTGCGACGCCGCGGGCCGGGGAAGCGGGACCCGCCCCCGAGCCGGTGCCCGATCTCGACCCGCCGGGCCTCGCCTGGCTGACCGAGCCGGCGGCGAACCGGCAGCCGTCCGACGGCTACCGCTGTGTCTGGGTCGAGGGGATCGACCCCGCCCGCCTGCCCGCACTGATGGGAGAGGAAGGCGCCGAACTGAGCGCGCCGGTAGATCCGCGCGAGGCCTCCTGGCGCGCACCCAAGCCCCACGAGCGAGAGGGCGTGGAACTCTGGGAGGACCGGGCTGTGGTTGCCGTCGGCCGTACCGCCGAAGGATGGGCCTTCGCCTTCGACGGCTACTCCCACCACCACCTGAGCAAGCTGTTCCTGTCTCCTGCTCGGGCCGCCTCGTCGTCCGGCCGCGCGGTGGTGGTGTGGCGCGATCCGAGGCAATCGCCCCCGGGCGACCGTCCGGCCGCGTTGCACCTGTCCGTCGCCGAACAGGGCGAGGAGCTCTACGCGTTCACCGTCCGGGGTACGGAGATCCGGCGCTCCGGCGCGATTCCCGAGGCCCTGGACCCCGCACGGCTGTTCCGCCCGGAGGACAGTGAACCGGACCGCGAGCTGCGTGTATTGGAGGCCCTGCACACCGAACTCGGGCTTTCGCTTCCCCGCTTCGCGCTGACCCAGGGCAGGCTCCACACCTTCACCACCCGGTCCTGGACCCGGGAGCCACGCGAGGGGGAGGGGTTCGCCTACGTCAGCCTCGGGGGGAGCCGGCGCTGACGCTCGCTTGCAGGCGCCGACGGCGCTCCGGCGTGGCAACCGGTGCCCCCTCACCCGGGGCGGCGCCGGCCACCGTCGTATGGGGAAACCCACGGTCGGTGTGAGTCCTGGAACACTCGCGGACAGCTGACCGGCTCCGCGAATCGTTGTAGTCTCCGGAAATCGCCCTTGACCTGCGACAAGCGGGCAGGGAGCAGACCGACCAGGAGCTTCTCCATGCTGCGCACCATGTTCAAGTCCAAGATCCACCGTGCCACCGTCACCCAGGCCGACCTGCACTACGTGGGATCGGTGACCATCGACGCCGACCTGCTGGACGCCGCCGATCTGTTGCCGGGGGAGCTCGTCCACATCGTCGACATCACCAACGGGGCGCGGCTCGAGACGTACGTCATCGAGGGTGAGCGCGGCTCGGGTGTCGTCGGGATCAACGGGGCCGCCGCCCATCTCGTGCACCCCGGTGATCTGGTGATCATCATCAGTTACGCTCAGGTGACCGACGCCGAGGCGCGGGCCCTGCAGCCGCGGGTCGTGCACGTGGACCGTGACAACCGGATCGTGGCCCTCGGAGCGGACCCCTCGGAGCCGGTACCGGGCTCCGAACAGGAACGCAGCCCGCAGGCGGTGTCGGTCTGACCGCAGCAGCCCTCGCACGCATCGCACCGGGAGTGCCCATGAGCGACATCGAGATCCGCGACGACCGGGCGGCCGGCCGCCTGGAGGCCCTCGGCGACGGCGGTGAAGTCGTCGGCCGCATCGAGTACTTCGTCCTGGAGTCGCCCGCGCCCGCCCTGGTGCCGGTGCACACGATCGTCGAGCCGGCCCACGAGGGCAAGGGCATCGCCGGGTCGCTGGCGCGGGAGCTGTACGCCGCCTCCGGGCGCGAGGGCATCCCCGTGGCGCCGCTCTGCCCGTACGTCGTGAAGTGGGCCGAGCGTCACCCCGACGAGGCTCCGGCCGCCGACCCCGAGCTGCTGCGCGCCGCCAAGGACTGGCTGCGCGCGCACCCCGGCCGTTTCTGAGCGAGGTGCCGGCGGTACCTCGTCGAGGCGGGCCGGGCCAACCGGGTGAGTGGCCGAGGCCGCCCCGGGTACGCGGGGGATGAGTCCAGTAGCCACGCCTCGCATCCGGCCGGAGGACACCATGACGAACCCGTACGCCGACCCCGTCCACCCCGACCCTGTCGAGCCCGATCCCGTCCAGCCCGGACCGCCGCCGGGGCCGGTCCCGGGCCCCCCGGAGCCGTTCCCCAGCCCGGTGCCCGTTCCCGAGCCGCCGCCGGGTCCGGATCCGACGCCGCCGCGGCCCGGCCCGCCCCCGGGCCCCTCGCCGTCCCCGATCCCCCCGGGTCCGGAACCGGTCCCGAGCCCGGAGCCGGGTCCACCCCTCACCTGACGCGACGGGACCACGGTGGGGGACGGGAGACCGCCGCCCACCGTGATGCCGGGACGCCGTGACGCCCTGACGCCCCCGAAGGGCTACGCCTCCGTCTCCGATCGGTCGCCGCCCCAGAGGGTGTGGAACGCGCCTTCGCGGTCCACCCTCCGGTAGGTGTGCGCCCCGAAGAAGTCCCGCTGTCCCTGGGTGAGCGCCGCCGGCAGCCGCTCCGCGCGCAGCGCGTCGTAGTACGCGAGCGCCGCCGCGAACCCGGGCGTGGGTACGCCCTGGAGCGTCGCGGACACCAGCACCTCACGCCACGGGTCCTGCGCCGCCGCGATCTCCGAGGCGAAGGTCTCGTCGGACAGCAGGCTCGGCAGGTCGGCCCGGTGGTCGTACGCGGCGCGGATCCGGTCGAGGAAGGCCGCGCGGATGATGCAGCCACCGCGCCAGATCGAGGAGACGGCGCCGAGATCGATGTCCCAGCCGTACTCCTCGCTGCCCGCGGCGATCTCGTGGAAGCCCTGCGTGTACGACACGATCTTCGAGGCGTACAGCGCCTGCTCCACCCGGTCGGCGAAGGCCTGTGCCTCCGCCTTGCCCAGCGCGGACGCGGTCGGTCCCGCCAGGCCGCGCGAGGCCTCGCGCAGCGCCGCGTGGCCCGACAGCGACCGTGCGAAGACGGCCTCCGCGATGCCCGACACGGGAACGCCCAGGTCGAGCGCGATCTGGACCGTCCAGCGGCCGGTGCCCTTCTGCTCAGCCTGGTCGACCACCACGTCCACGAAGGGCCGGCCCGTCGCGGTGTCCACATGGGACAGCACCTCGGCGGTGATCTCGATCAGGTAGGAGTCGAGGCGGCCGGTGTTCCACGTGCGGAAGATGTCCGCGATCTGCGCGGGCTCGTACCCGGCGACATCGCGCAGCAACTGATAGGCCTCGCCGATCAGTTGCATGTCGGCGTACTCGATGCCGTTGTGGACCATCTTCACGAAGTGACCGGCGCCGTCCGGGCCGATGTGCGTGACGCAGGGCGTCCCGTCCGCCGCCTTCGCCGAGATCTTCTCCAGCATCGGGCCCAGCGACTCGTACGACTGCGGCGAGCCGCCCGGCATGATGCTCGGGCCGTGCAGCGCGCCCTCCTCGCCGCCGGAGATGCCCGTGCCGACGAAGTGGATGTCCTGCTCGCGCAGTTCGCGCTCGCGGCGGCGGGTGTCGGCGAAGTGCGCGTTGCCGCCGTCGATGATCATGTCGCCGGGTTCGAGCAGCGGGGCGAACTCCCTGATCACCGCGTCGGTCGGCTCACCGGCCTTCACCATGATCACCAGGCGGCGGGGCCGCTCCAGTGCCGCCACGAACTCCTTGGCGGTCTCGGTGGCGACGAACTCGCCCTCGTGGCCGAACTCCTCGACCAGGGCGTGCGTCCGTGCCGCCGTGCGGTTGTGCAGCGCGACCGTGTAGCCGTTGCGTGCGAAGTTGCGGGCGAGATTGCGGCCCATGACCGCGAGTCCCGTGACGCCGATCTGAGCTGAAGTGCTCATACGGTTGGCTCCTCCAGGGGTGTGCCCGTGCATTCGGTCAGTGTCGTCCTGGGACCATCTTGACGGGTTCCGCGGCCGGATTCCCGCCCGGGGCGTCCGGTGTTCGCCCGCGCGTCGGAGCGGCCGGTTGTCGCCTTGTCATGGCCTGTTCGCCGCCCTTACTTTTGCCCCTCCTGACGCATGTCGAGGGGGATCTCCATGGCCGTACGCGGCCGGCACCGCCGGTATCAGCCGAACAGGATCAACCGGGCCTCGCTCACCGTCACGGCGGGCGGTGCCGGTATGGCGCTGCCGCTGATCGGCACCGGTGCAGCTCAAGCGGCCGACGTGGACACCTGGAACAAGGTCGCCGCGTGCGAGTCGACCAACGACTGGAACATCAACACCGGCAACGGTTACTACGGCGGACTCCAGTTCACCCAGTCCACCTGGGAGGCGTACGGCGGTACGCGGTACGCGCCCCGTGCGGATCTGGCCACCAAGGACCAGCAGATCGCGGTGGCCGAGAAGGTGCTGGACGGGCAGGGGCCCGGCGCCTGGCCCGTCTGCTCGGTGCGGGCGGGACTGAGCCGGGGCGGCGACGCCCCGGACATCCACCCGAGCGGCACCTCGACGAAGTCCGCCAAGCCGTCGTCGTCCCCGTCGTCGTCCCAGCCGTCCTCCAAGGCGGCTCCCCAGGCGTCGAAGACGTCCCTGGACGACGTACGGCCGCAGAGCACACCTCAGTCCCGCGCGGGCACCGCGGAGATGTACACCGTGGTCCGCGGGGACACCCTCTCCGGCATCGCGGACACCGAGGAGGTCAAGGGCGGCTGGCGGGGGCTCTACGCAGCCAACCGGACGACCATCGGCGGCGACCCCGACCTGATCCTGCCCGGTCAGCGACTCAGCCTGGAGGGCCGGGCGGCCGCCGCGGCCAAGGCCCCGAGCCGCACCAGACCCCGGACGGAGAAGCCGAAGACCTCCTCGGGCGCCAAGGAGAGCAAGCCGGCCAAGAGCACCAAGGCGAAAGACAAGGACACCGGACGCAAGGCGACGACCGGCCATTCCCTCGTGTCGCCCGTCAGCGCCTCCACCGGGACGCCGTACCACGCCACGGGTTCGTCCTGGTCGAAGGGCTATCACACCGGCGTCGACTTCCCCGTGCCCACCGGCACCTCCGTGCAGGCGGTCAAGGCGGGCGAGGTGGTGAGCGCGGGCTGGGCCGGTTCCTTCGGGTACCAGGTGGTCATCCGGCACGGCGACGGCCGCTACTCGCAGTACGCCCACCTGTCGGCGATCTCCGTACGGGACGGGCAGTCGGTGAGCGGCGGACAGCGCATCGGCCGGTCCGGTTCCACCGGCAACAGCACGGGCCCGCATCTGCACTTCGAGGTGCGGACCGGGCCCGGTTTCGGAACGGATGTCGACCCGGTGGCGTATCTCCGGGCCGGCGGCGTCAGGATTTGACGCGCTCCCGATGCCGGTCCACGACCGGCATCGGGATGTACAGACCTCCGTACAGCGGGGTGTAGAACGACGGAGGCACGTCCCCGCCGGACGGGTCCTCCTCGTAGCGGTCCTCGCCGTCGACCGCGGCCGGAGCCAGAACGAGCCGTTCCCTGAGTACCTCTGCCTCCCGTACCTCTGTCTCCCGCGCCTCCGCCGACCGCGCCTTGTCCAGCGACGGCGCCGTTCCAGCGAGCCGCAGGTCCTCCAGCGCCGCTTCCGCCGACCGCAGGTCCTCCGGCAGCGGCGCGCCCGGCTGCGCGGGGAAGGGGAACGGGATCCCGTCCGTCGCAGCTCCGGTCTTGCCGTCCGCCGGGTCGGTGGCCGAGACCTCCGCCGTCCCGATGTCCGTCCGGGTCCGCGCGGCCGGGAGCCCGGCCGCCGTCTCCGGGCGAGCGCCTTGGAGGCGCTCCGTCGTGAGCAGGATGAGTCCGCCCGCCGCGACCACACCGCAGCCCAGGGCGAGCACGGTGCCCGTGGTGCCGTAGCGGAAGGTCTCGCCGAACATCGTGATGCCGACCGCGGCCGCCACCACCGGGTTGACCACCGTCAGCGTGGCCAGCGGGGCCGCGAGGCCCGCGCCCCGGTAGGCGGCCTGGGACAGCAGCATGCCGGCCGTGGCGAGCACGCCGATCACGGCCAGGGACGGGACGTCGGCCGTCGAGACACCCCCGGTCCAGTCGACCGCGACGGTCTTGGTGAACACCGACGACATGCCGAACGCGATGCCCGACGCCGTCGCCAGCAGCATGCTGCGGACCGCCGGGTGCCGGTGGGCGGCCCGCCCGGCCACCATCAGGGCCACGACCGCGGCCGCGGTGACCACGGCCACGCTGACCCGCTGCGGGGTGCTCAGCGACTGTGCGTCGGCCGCCCCCACCAGGGACAGCAGACCGGCGAGACCGACCGTCGCCATAATCGCGCCCCGCCAGGCGGTCGCCCCGGCCCTGCGGCCGACGAACAGCGCGGCCATGGGCAACGCGAACACGATGGTCAGCGCGCCCAGCGGCTGAACCAGACTGAGGGGACCGTAGGCGAGCGCCACCACGTGGAGGACTCCGCCGAGACCGTTCAACGCCACCGCCGCCCACCAGCCCGGACGGCGCAGCGGGGCGTACTCCTCGTCGGGCGAGGACAGCGCGACCTGCTCCTGCACGATCGCCCCGGCCGCGTACGCGACAGCGGAGACGAGCGACAGGACCACGGACAACGCGAGGGCGCTCATCAGCTGATCCTCTGCGTGAGGCGGGGGCTCGGGGCCCGGCGCGGCGAACGGTCGGCTCTCATAACCAACACGATGCCCTGTCGATCTGTTCCCGTCGTCGTACCTGAGCACGCAATAGGTCCTACTACCGATGGAGTACTGAAGGCCCACTGTCCTCCCTCAGGCGGGTGACGGACCAGGGATCCCCCTGAGCGCGGGCCCTGACGGCCTTGGTACTACTGCACTTCGTGGACCTCGACCCCGATCTCGCCGCGCTGCGCCCGCTCGGCCCCTTCTTCGTCCTGCGCACACGGCCGGGTGGCACAGGAGAGCCGGCCGCGCCGTCGCCGACCCTCGCCCGGGCCTACGCGGAGCCGGCCTGCCGGGAGACCTCCGGAAGCGCGGCACCGGACGTCCACGGGGATCCGCTGGCCTACCGGGTCCGCAAGGTGACCCGGGCCCTGCGCGCCCCGGAGGACCGGATCGGGGCCTCGGTGGCGCAGCAGGGCCTCGCGGCCCGCCTCTGGTCGGTGACGCTGGGCTGCGCCGTCCTGTACGGGAGGATCCCGGACCTCGCTCCGGGGCTGCTGTGCTGGGACCCGGACGCGACCGCCCCGGACGACCTGTGGCTGACCGAGGTGCGGGACCGGCCGGGGGACGCGGCGACCGTGGCCGCGACGGTCCTGGACGGCCACCTCGAACCCCTCTCCGCCGCGCTGCGCGCCCGCCGCCCGGTCGCGCCGGGGCTGCTGCGGGGCAACTCCGGATCCGCGCTGGCCGGGGCCGCCCGGCAGCTGGATCTGTGGGCCCGCGCGCACGGCCGTCCCGACGTCGCCGCACGCGCGCGCGCCCTCACCGCAGAGCTGTTCACCCACCCCCTCCTCGCGGACACCGGGGCACTCCTCCCGGGCACCGGGACCTCGGCCGGTACCGCCTTCCGCCGGCGCAGCTGCTGCCTGTACTACCGGGTGCCCGGCGGGGGCGTCTGCGGCGACTGTTGCTTCACACGACCCCCGCGCTCTTCCCCACGCGCCCCGTCTGGGTGACCATGAAGGGAGCCGGTCGCTGAGTGAGATGTGGGGGTTCCGGGTGCGAGTGGGACTGCTGACCCGGGAGTATCCCCCGGACGTGTACGGCGGCGCGGGCGTCCATGTGGAGTTCCTGGCCCGTGAGTTGCGGCGGCTGGTCGACCTCGACGTGCACTGCTGGGGCGAGGGCCGCACCGAGGGCGTCCAGCGGCATCGCCCCTGGTCAGCGCTGGACGGTGCCAACGACGCGCTGCGCACCTTCTCCGTGGACCTCGCCATGGCGGCCGCCCTCGAAGGCCGCGAGCTCGTCCACTCCCACACCTGGTACGCCAACCTCGCCGGCCACCTCGCCAAGGAGCTGTACGGCGTCCCGCACGTGGTGACCGCGCACTCGCTGGAGCCCCTGCGGCCCTGGAAGGCCGAGCAACTCGGCGGCGGCTACGCCCTGTCGAGCTGGGCCGAGCGGACCGCGGTGGAGGCGGCCGACGCGGTGATCGCCGTCTCCGCGGCGATGCGCGAGGACATCCTCGCCTGCTACCCGACGCTCGCGCCGGACCGGGTCCACGTCGTCCACAACGGCATCGACACCGCCCTGTACCGTCCCGATCACGGCACCGACGCCCTCACCCGGATCGGTCTCGACCCGGACCGTCCGTTCGTGCTGTTCGTCGGCCGCATCACCCGGCAGAAGGGCGTGCCCCATCTGCTGCGCGCGGTCCGGGACATCGACCCCGCGGCGCAGGTCGTGCTGTGCGCGGGAGCGCCCGACACCCCCGAGATCGACCAGGAGTTCCGTGATCTCTTCGCCGGGCTGAGCCGGGCCCGTGACGGGGTGCACTGGATCCCGAAGATGCTGCCGCGCCCCGAGGTGATCCAACTCCTCACGCATGCCGCCGTGTTCGTCTGCCCCTCGGTGTACGAACCGCTCGGCATCGTCAA
Organism: Streptomyces sp. NPDC058295; assembly: GCF_042880655.1. Taxonomy (NCBI): domain Bacteria; kingdom Bacillati; phylum Actinomycetota; class Actinomycetes; order Kitasatosporales; family Streptomycetaceae; genus Streptomyces; species Streptomyces sp. NPDC058295. Next base: position 84,056 of record NZ_JBHVYO010000019.1, on the reverse strand, counting down.
TCTGGAGGCGATGGCCTGCGGCACTCCCGTCGTGGCCTCCCGGGTCGGCGGCATTCCGGAGGTCGTCGAGGACGGGGTGACCGGGACGCTCGTGGAGGTGGACGACGATTTCGAGGCGGGCCTCGCGCGGGCGCTGGACGCGGTTCTGGGTGACCCGGCGGCCGGCCGCCGGATGGGCGAGGCCGGGCGGGTGCGCGCGGTGGGGGAGTTCGGCTGGGACGCGGTGGCCCGGCGGACGGTCGGGCTGTACGAGGAGATCGTCAAACAGGCTTAGTTCCCCCGGCCGGGGGCAACCATGGTTCAACCAGGGTGAGGGGAGCGGGCATGCGTCGTGGCGGGCCTTCGGTGCTCGGAATCGTGCTGGCGGGTGGTGAGGGCAAACGCCTGATGCCTCTCACGGCTGACCGCGCCAAACCAGCGGTCACCTTCGGCGGCACGTACCGGCTCGTCGACTTCGTGCTGTCCAACCTGGTCAACGCGGACGTCCTGCGTATCTGTGTGCTGACGCAGTACAAGTCGCACTCGCTGGACCGGCACATCACCACCACCTGGCGGATGTCCAGTCTGCTCGGCAACTACGTCACGCCGGTCCCGGCCCAGCAGCGGCTCGGGCCGCGCTGGTACCTCGGCAGCGCCGACGCCATCCTCCAGTCGCTGAACCTGATCTACGACGAACGGCCCGAGTACGTGGCCGTGTTCGGCGCCGACCACGTGTACCGCATGGATCCGCGCCAGATGCTCACCCAGCACATCGACAGCGGCGCGGGCGTGACCGTGGCCGGGATCCGGGTCCCGCGCGGCGAGTCCTCCTCCTTCGGGGTGATCACCCCGGGCTCGGACGGGCTGACGGTCGAGCGCTTCCTGGAGAAGCCGGCCGACCCGCCGGGGCTCGCCGACGACCCGGAGTGCGTGTTCGCGTCGATGGGCAACTACATCTTCACCACCAAGGCGCTCATAGAGGCGCTCCAGCGGGACGCCGAGGACGAGAGCTCCGTCCACGACATGGGCGGCTCGATCCTGCCCGCGCTCACCCGGCGCGGCGAGGCCCAGCTGTACGACTTCCACGAGAACCACGTGCCCGGCGAGACCACCCGGGACCAGGGCTACTGGCGGGACGTCGGCACGCTCGACGCGTACTACGACGCCCATATGGACCTGATCGCCGAGCGCCCCGCCTTCAACCTGTACAACCGCAGCTGGCCCATCTACACCCACTCGGGCCAGTTGTCCCCCGCGCGTTTCAACGCGGGCGGGATCGCCGGCGAGTCGATCATCAGTTCGGGGTGCCTGATCCGCGGGCAGGTCACCCGCTCGGTGCTGTCGCCGGGTGTGGTGGTGGACCCGGGAGCGGTCGTGCAGGGCTCGATCCTGCACGACAACGTGCACATCGGACGGGGTGCGGTCGTGCGCGGGGCGGTGCTCGACAAGAACGTGGGGGTCCCTCCGGGTGCGACCATCGGCGTGAACCCGGAGCGGGACGCGGAGCTGTACACGGTGTCGAAGGGCGGCGTGATTGCCCTGGGTAAGGGCCAGCTGGTGTCCTGAACTTAATGCGCTGTTAACTGTGTGTAGCTTGATCGTACTTGACCGTAATCGCCCGAGCGCGCTTGACTGATTGCCTCCACTCTGAGCCGACGCGAGGCAAGCCCTTGACTGCTGATGATCTGCTGGCCCCCCTCGACCTGGCGTTCTGGAACCTCGAGTCGGCCGAGCACCCCATGCACCTGGGAGCGCTCGGCGTCTTCACGGCGCAGTCGCCCACCGCGGGCGCCCACGCCGCCGACCTGCTCGCGTCCCGTGCCGCCGCCGTTCCCGGACTGCGCATGCGGATCCGGGACCTGTGGCGGCCGTTCGACCGCTCGGAACCGTTCGACCTGCGCCGGTCGCTCGCCTTCGGCGGCGCGACCCGGGAGGCGGACCCCGACTTCGACCCCCTGCACCACGTCACGCTGCACGCGCCCGCCGCCGACTTCCAGGCCGAGGCCGGGCGGCTCATGGAACGCCCCCTGGAGCGCGGCCGCCCGCCCTGGGAGGCCCACGTCGTGCCCGACGAGGACGGCGGCCGCTTCGCCGTGCTCTTCAAGTTCCACCACGCCCTCGCCGACGGACTGCGCGCGCTGACCCTGGCCGCCGCCGTCCTCGACCCCATGGATCTGCCCGCCCCCCGCCCCCGCCCCGCCGAACCGGCCCGCGGCGCCCTCCCCGACGTGCGCAGACTGCCCGGCCTGCTGCGCGGAGCCGTCTCCGACGTGGGCCGCGCCCTCGACATCGGCGCCTCCGTCGCCGTGCACACCCTGGGCATGCGCCCCACCCCCGCCCTCACCGCCGCGTCCACCGGAACCCGACGCACCGCCGGAGTCGTCATCGACCTCGACGACGTGCACCGGATCCGCAAGGTCGCCGGCGGCACCGTCAACGACGTGCTGATCGCGGTCGTCGCCGGAGCCCTGCGCCGCTGGCTCGACGAACGCGGCGACGGCAGCGAGGGCGTCGTGCCGCGCGCGCTCATCCCCGTCTCCAAGCGCCGCCCGCGCACCGCCCACCCCCAGGGCAACCGGCTCTCCGGGTACCTGATGCGGCTTCCCGTGAACGATCCGGACCCGCTGCGCCGTCTCGCCACGGTCCGCACCGCCATGGACCGCAACAAGGACGCGGGCCCCGGCCGCGGCGCCGGTGCCGTCGCCCTGCTCGCCGACCACGTCCCGGCCCTCGGTCACCGCCTCGGCGGCCCGCTGGTCGGCCACGCCGCCCGGCTCTGGTTCGACATCCTCGTCACCAGCGTGCCCCTGCCCGGCTTCGGCCTGAAGCTCGGCGGGAACCCGGTGACCGAGGTCTTCCCGTACGCCCCGCTCGCCCGCGGCCAGGCCCTCGCGGTCGCCGTCTCCACCTACCGCGGCCAGATCCACTACGGGCTCGTCGCCGACGCCGAGGCGGTCCCCGACCTCGATCGGTTCGCCCGCGCCCTGACCGCCGAGGTGGAGACGCTCATCACGGCCTGCGGCTCTTGACGGGAACGGGTTTGGAGGAGCGGCCCGGCGCTCCGTAAAATTCGTCCTTCGAGGGCGGACTCGGTCGGAGCGCCGCACGGGTGATCAGGGAAGCGGCAGCGCGATGACGGTGACAGAGGACGGCTCGACGGCGATCACGGAGGAGGTCGTGGACGAGGTCGTGTACGGGCCCGGCATCGACCCGGAGCGGCTCGCCGTCTGCCTCGCCGTGCTGGACGAACTCGACCGGCTGGACGTCGACCACCCCGACGCGATCGCCGTGCGCCGGGCCACCGCCGGCGTCTACCGCACCGTGAAGCAGCGCCGCCGCCAGGACCGCCGGGCCGCCAAGACCGCCCACGACAAGGCGGTCACCGAAGCCACCGCGACCGGCTCCGCCCAGCGCATCGACGACGAGACCGAGGGCATCCTGCCGTCCTCGGTCACCGAGGAGGGCCGGATCGCCGGGATACTCCAGCGCCCGCGCTCCTGCTACACCTGCAAGACCCGGTACGTCGAGGTCGACTACTTCTACCACCAGCTCTGTCCCGACTGCGCCCGCCTGAACCGCGACAAGCGCGACGTGCGCGCCGACCTCACCGGCAAGCGTGCCCTGCTCACCGGCGGCCGCGCCAAGATCGGCATGTACATCGCGCTGCGGCTGCTGCGGGACGGCGCGCACACGACGATCACGACCCGCTTCCCCAAGGACGCCATCCGCCGCTTCAAGGCCATGGACGACTCGGGGGACTGGATGCACCGCCTGGAGGTCGTCGGCATCGACCTGCGCGACCCGGCGCAGGCCGTCGCCCTCGCCGACCAGGTCGCCGAGGCGGGCCCCCTCGACATCCTCGTCAACAACGCGACGCAGACCGTCCGGCGACTGGCCTCCGCGTACGCCGCCCTGGTCGACGGCGAGAGCGCGCCGCTGCCGGCCGGCGAGCTGCCCGCCCACCATGTCATCGGCGCCTTCGGCTCCGGCGCGGTCGACGGGCTGGCCACGCTGCCCGCCGGAATCTCCGGCATCGACGCTCAGCAGGTCGCCGACCTCGCCCTGGTCGCGGGCAACGCCAGCATCGCCCGGCACCTCGACGGCACCGCCATCGACGCGGGCGGTCTGGTCCCCGACGTCGTCGACACCAACACCTGGGTGCAGACCATCGAGCAGATTTCCCCGGTGGAGCTCCTCGAGACCCAGCTGTGCAACTACACGGCGCCGTTCATCCTGATCAGCAAGCTCCGCCCGGCCATGGCCGACGCCGCCAGGAAGGCGACGAGCGGCCGCGCGTACGTCGTCAACGTCTCGGCGATGGAGGGAGTCTTCGGCCGCGGCTACAAGGGCGCGGGCCACCCGAACACCAACGCCGCCAAGGCCGCGATGAACATGGTGACGCGGACCAGCGGCCAGGAGATGTTCCAGGCCGACGGCATCCTCATGACCTCGGTCGACACCGGCTGGATCACCGACGAGCGCCCGCACTACGACAAGCTGCGTCTCGCCGAGGAGGGCTTCCACGCCCCGCTCGACCTGGTCGACGGCGCGGCCCGTGTCTACGACCCGATCGTGCGCGGCGAGCAGGGTGAGGATCTGTACGGGGTGTTCCTGAAGGACTACGCGCCCGGTAAGTGGTAGGGCCGCTCCGCGCCGGTGGTCGGCGGCGGGCTGTGGGGGCCGTCGGCGCGGTTCCCCGCGCCCCCGCGTCCCTCAGGTGGTGAGGTGCGCCCGGCGCACCTTCGTGCCGCCGTCCACCAGCAGGTCCGCCCCGGTGATCCACTTCGCCTCGTCGGAGCACAGCCAGAGCACCGCGCGTGCCACGTCCTCCGGTTCCCCGATCCGGCCCAGCGGCAGGGCCGCCGCGATCTCCTGTTCTCCCGGCTCCCAGACGAACCGGGCCATCTCGGTGCGTACCAGGCCGGGGGAGACGGAGTTCACCCGCACTCCCGGGCCCAGTTCGCCCGCGAGCTGCTGGGTGAGGTGGAGGAGGGCCGCCTTGCTGGTGCCGTAGGCGCCGACACCGGGGCCGACGTGTCCCGCGCCCTCCGTGCAGATGTTGACGACCACGCCGCCGTGCTCACGCATCCAGCCCCGCCACGCGCACTGCGCCAGCCGCAGCGGCGCCTCGACGTTCACCGTGAACGCCTCCCGCCAGGCGCCGGGATCGGCGTCCATGAGCGGTCCGTAGGGCTGGTTGGTCGCCGCGTTGTTGACCAGCACGTCCAGTCGGCCGAAGGTGTCCAGGCACAGCTGGGTCAGCTTCCGGGGGTGCCCGGGGTCCCCGACGTCACCGGCCAGTCCGACGCCGTCCAGCTCCTCGGCCGCGCGGCGTACCCGGTCCGGATCCCGCGCGCTGACGCACACCCGCGCCCCGGCGTCGGCGAGCACCCGTGCCACCGCCCAGCCGATCCCGCGCGTGGCCCCCGTGACGACGGCGGCCCTGCCCCGCAACCCGTACGACGACGTCATCGGCGTACCGTCTCATGACGGTCCGTCAGTCGACAGCCCCGAGACGCGAGTTCCGTGCCGCCACCAGTTCCAGCACCGTGCGCCAGTCCTCCAGCACGCCCGCGTCGAACCCGGGCACCCGGCCGTCCTCGTCGGCCTGGCGCAGGCTGAGCAGATCGTCGTCGGCGCTGGGCTCCCGCCAGGGGTGCAGATGGACGAGACGGGAGACCCGGGGGCCGAGCAGGGGGCGTGCGGCCTCTGCGGCCCGTTCCGGCCGGCCGGTGGCGTCGGTGGGGCACAGCAGGTGACCGATGGGGTGGACGAGCCCGGTGAGCTGGAGCTCCTTGTCGGCGGGGCGAGCGCGGCGCAGCAGTGCCGCCGTCTGGAGCGCGTGATCGTGCAGGTCGACGCCCGGCCGGCCCCGGTCCGGGGTGTCCCGCACGCCCCGGCAGGCGTACAGCAGGTCCATCAGCTCCTCGACGCTGCGCAGCTCCATGCGTCAGTCCTTCCGCGAGACCGCCGTCGCCGGTCGCAAGCAGACCATGGCCTGCTTGCGGCCGGACGAACGGCACTTGAACTGCGCGACGAACTCGTGGGCGAATGCGCCGCCTCTTGGGGCCGCCACGCCCGGCAATATCCCCCGGACGGGTGAATCCAGAAGGTGCATCAGGGTGGAAAAGGGTTCAATTCACCTGCGGTGACATACGGGTGACTTGCCATGGTTACCCCAAATTTTCAGCCCTATCGAGCGGCCGCCCGCTCATTTGGTTAATGTGTAGCGGACGGACAGCAGTACGGAGTGCCACCCACACCCACGGTCCGTCATGGGACAGGCCGCTTCACAACGGCTCGCCCTCCAAGAAGTTGCCGGCGCCACCGCGTCCTCGACCGACTTGAGCCAGCCCCGAGGGAGCGTCAGGCGCCGGACCGCAGACTGGCCGGCACGCCCCGAGGGTGACCCGACACATAAGGAGTGCGCGGTGACACCGGAGAAGACGAATCGCGAGCAACGTCCCAAGGAACGCACGGAGCGGGCCGGCCGTCGGCCCGGCGAGATCGGCAGCCTCGACGTGTGGGCCCGCTCCGCCCCCATCCGCCTGGCGGGCTACGAGGAGGACCTCGCCGAGCCCCACATCCTGCCCAGCGTGGACTGACCGCTCGCGGTCGCCCGGCCTGGACGTGCGCCAGGCACGCCCACGCCGGGCCCGCTCTCTCCGCTCAGTCGAGCGGAGCCGTCCGTCGCCACGGCCACAGGCTCTCCAACTGCCCGGCCAGCCGCAGCAGTTCGCCCTCCCGCCCCGGCAGGCTCACCAGCTGCACCGCGGTGGGAGCACCGGACGGCAGGGTGCCGAAGGGGACCGCCATGGCGGGCCAGCCGGTCAGGTTCCACGGCGGCGTCAGCGGCGAGTAGTTCGTGTTCACCGCGACGTTGCGCAGCCAGCCCCGCTCGTGCCACGGCTCCGACTTCGGTGACCGTCGCGCCAGCGCCGGAGTGAGCAGCACGTCGTACTCCGCGAAGAACGGCTCGAGGCGTCGGCGCAGTGCGTCCCGTGCCGAGCCGCCCCGCACGCCGGACAGGAAGCGCCGGCCGACGGCCGCGTGCACCCGGGTGCGCCGGGTCAGCAGCCGTGGGTCGAGGCTCGCGGCGTCCACCGCCGTGCCCGCCGTCCAGTGCGCGAGCGAGGTGACGCCCAGCGACAGCGGATACGGCGGCTCGGCCCGTTCCACGTGATGTCCCGCCCGGACCAGCACCCCGGCCGCGTCCCGCGCGGCGCCCGTGTACGGCTTGCTCACCGTGACCCCGGCCAGCGGGCTGCGCACGGAGACGGCGACCCTCAGCGCACCCGGTTCCCCGGGCGTCACGACGTCGGTGTCCGCGAGGACCGACAGCATCAGCCGCGTGTCCTCGACCGTCGTCGCCAGCGGACCGTTCTCCGACATCCCGAACCAGTCGCCCTCGCCGATCCCGGCCGGCACCACCCCGTGGCCCGGCTTGATGGTCACCAGGCCGCAGTTGGCCGCCGGGATGCGCAGCGAGCCCATGCCGTCGTTGCCGAGGGCGATCGGCACCAGGCCCGCGGCGACCGCGGCCGCGCTGCCGCCCGACGAACCGCCCGCCGTGCGGGAGGTGTCCCAGGGATTGCGGGCGGTGCCGTACACGCCCTCCGTGGTGCCGAAGACACACAGCTCCGGCACATTGGTCAGGCCCACGACCACCGCGCCGGCCGCCCGCAGCCGGGCCACCGTCACATGGTCGGCATCGGCCGGGGTGTCCGGCGTCGCGGCCGAGCCGACCCGGGTCGCCTCGCCCCGCACACCGAGGTTGTCCTTGACCGCCACCGGCACCCCGGCCAGGGGCAGTCCGGTCAGATCGCCCCGGGTGGCCAGCTCCTCGGCCTCGGCCAGGGCGGCTCGGGCCCGCACCGTGCGGAACGCTCCGATCCGGCCGTCCAGCCGCTCGATCCGCGCGAGATGCTCGGCCACCACCTCACGGGGCGTGACCTCCTTCGCGCGTACGGCGGCGGCGATCTCGACGGCGGTCCGGCCGACCCAGCTGGTCACAGGCAGCTCCCTCGGTGTGCGTGCACTACTGGCGAGTACGTAGGAGAACTCTGCCCCTCCGGGAGTCCCGCGTCGAGAGGCGGCCGTGGCTCAGGGCCCCACCTGCCCCCTGAGCCACTCCTCCACCTCGCCCACGTGGGCGGCCGCCGCCGCCCGGGCGGCCTCCGGGTCACGGGCGGCCAGCGCGCGGTGGATCGCGGCGTGCTCGCGGCGGGTCCTGGCGAAGGCGCCCTCCTCCTGATAGCCGCGCCAGACGCGGGCCCGGAAGGTACGGGAGGACAGGCCCTCCAGGATCGCCGCCATCGTCTCGTTGCCGGCCGCCGCCGCGATCACCCGGTGGAACTCCAGGTCGTGCGCGAGGATCTCCTCCGGGTCGTCCGTCGCGTTCATCGCCGCGAGGTGCCCCTCCACGACGGCCAGCTGCTCCGGGGTGATGCGGGCCGCGGCCAGTGCGGTGGCCGTCGACTCCAGGACCCGGCGTACCTGGAGCAGTTCGACCAGACGCGGGCCCCGCGACAGATCGGCCACCACCCCGAACGTCTCCAGCAGGTCCCCCGCCTCCAGCGCGGTGACGTAGATCCCGGAACCGTGCCGGGCCTCCAGCACCCCCAGCACCGTGAGCGCCCGGATCGCCTCGCGCATCGAGCTGCGGGAGATGCCCAGCTCGACCGCGAGATCGCGCTCGGTCGGCAGCCGCTGGCCGGGCTCCAGCGACCCGTCGGTGATCATCGCCTTGATCCGCTCGATGGCGCGCTGCGTCACCGTGCCCTTCGGGACGCCGCTCCCGCTGCGCGCAGTGTCTTCCACGTGGCCTCTCCTGTCGCCGATGCGCCGCGATCCCCAGCGAGGTGGTCGGACCACTTGGGCATGCAACTCGCCAAAAAGCTACCCGGGGGGTGTCGTGGAGCGGAAGTGGTCTGATAAATATGCGGCACGTAACCCGCCGGCGACTTCCGGGCCGCCGACCTCGTGATCCGGAAGGAGAAGGCGGCGTGAGCGACTTCGAAGGGCTGACGGCCCTGGTGACGGGGGGCGGCTCCGGCATCGGCCGGGCGACCGCGCAGCTCCTGGCCGAGCGTGGCGCCCGGGTCGCCGTCCTCGACCTGGACCCGTCGGGAGTGCGGAAGCCCCTGCTCGGATATCTCGCCGACGTCACCGACGACGCCACCGTGCGGGCGGCGGTCGCGGCCGCCGTCACCGACCTCGGGGGGCTGGACATCCTGGTCAACAACGCGGGGGTCGGCGCCCAGGGCACCGTCGAGGACAACGACGACGCCGAATGGCACCGGGTCCTCGACGTCAACGTCCTCGGCATGGTCCGCGCGGCCCGCGCCGTCCTGCCCCACCTGCGGCGCTCCTCGCACGCGGCGATCGTCAACACCTGCTCCATCGCCGCCACCGCCGGTCTGCCGCAGCGCGCCCTCTACAGCGCGACCAAGGGCGCGGTGTACTCGCTGACCCTCGCCATGGCCGCCGACCACGTACGCGAGGGCATCCGCGTCAACTGCGTCAACCCCGGCACCGCGGACACCCCGTGGGTCGGCCGGCTGCTCGACGCGGCCGACGACCCGGCCGCCGAGCGCGCCGCCCTGGAGGCCCGCCAGCCCAGCGGCCGGCTGGTCACCGCCGACGAGGTCGCGGGCGCCATCGCTTATCTGGCGAGCCCGTTGTCCGGCGCCACCACCGGCACCTCCCTCGCCGTCGACGGCGGGATGCAGGGCCTGCGGCTGCGACCGGTGGGCCGGTGAACACGCTCGGGCGCAGCGGCGTCCCGGTCAGTCCGCTCGCCTTCGGCGCCGCCGTCATCGGCAACCTCTTCACCGAGGTCGGCGAGGAGCGGGCGTACGAGGCGGTGGCCGCCGCCTGGCAGCAGGGCATCCGCTACTTCGACACGGCGCCGCACTACGGTCTCGGCCTGTCCGAACGCCGCCTCGGCGCGGCCCTGCGCGAGCACCCGCGCTCGCGGTACACGGTCTCGACCAAGGTGGGACGCCGTCTGGAGGCCACGGACCGGGGCGGCGACGACCTGGCCGACGGCTTCGCCGTCCCCGCCACGCACCGCCGCGTATGGGACTTCAGCGCCGACGGCGTACGACGCACCCTGGAGGCCAGCCTGGAACGACTCGGCCTCGACCGCGTGGACGTCGTCTACCTGCACGACCCCGACGACCACGCCGAACAGGCCTTCCGGGAGGGCTACCCGGCGCTGGAGAAGCTGCGCTCGGAGGGCGTCGTCGGGGCGATCGGCGCCGGCATGAACCAGGCGGAGATGCTCACCCGCTTCGTCCGGGACACGGACGTCGACGTGGTGCTGTGCGCGGGCCGGTACACCCTGCTCGACCAGCGGGCCCGGGCCGAGCTGCTGCCCGCCGCCGTCGAGCGTGGCGTGTCGGTGGTCGTCGGGGGCGCCTTCAACTCCGGTCTGCTGGCCGACCCCCGGCCCGGCGCCACCTTCGACTACGCGCGGGCGCCGGCCGGGCTGCTGGACCGGGCCCTGCGGATGAAGGAGACCGCCGACCGGCACGGCATCACCCTGCGGGCCGCCGCCCTGGCGTTCTGCGCCGCCCACCCGGCCGTGGCGAGCGTCCTGGTGGGCGCCCGCTCGGCCGCCGAAGTGCGGGACTGCGCCGAACAGTTCACGACCCGGGTCCCCGCCGCCTTCTGGCAGGAGCTGCGGGACACGGGTCTGCTTCCCCCCGAGGAGCCGTCATGAGGGTCGCCCTGCACACCAGGGTCCGTGCGGACCGCGTCGCCGCGTACGAGGCCGCGCACCGGGAGGTGCCGAAGGAGCTGACGGACGCCATCCGCGCCGCCGGCGCCACCTCCTGGACGATCTGGCGCAGCCGCACCGATCTGTTCCATGTCCTGGAGTGCGAGGACTACCCGCGCCTCCTCGCCGAGCTGGAGAAGCTTCCGGTCAACGTGGTGTGGCAGGCGCGGATGGCCGAGCTGCTCGACGTGGTGCACGACTACTCCGACGAGGGCGCGGGCGCCGGCCTGCCCGTCGTCTGGGAGCTGCCGTGACCGTCGACGCGCACCACCACGTCTGGGACCTGTCGGTACGGGACCAGGACTGGATCGCCGAAGGCAGCCCGCTGCGGCGGGACTTCACCGTCGCCGATCTGGCGCCGCAGGCCCGGGCGGCCGGAGTCGACCGCACCGTCCTCGTCCAGACGGTCACCGTGGCCGAGGAGACCCCCGAGTTCCTCGCCCTCGCGGCCGCGAACGACCTGATCGCGGGGGTCGTCGGCTGGACCGACCTCACCCGCGCGGACGTCGCCGACGAACTGGCCCGGCTGCGGGAACTCCCCGGCGGCCGGTACCTCAAGGGCATCCGTCACCAGGTCCAGGGCGAGCCGGACCCGCGGTGGCTGCTGCGGGCGGACGTACAGCGCGGGCTCACCGCCCTAGCCGCCGCCGGCCTCGTCCACGACCTGGTGGTGCTGCCCCACCAGCTCCCGGCCTGTGTCGAGGCGGCCGCCGCCCTGCCCGGACTCACCTTCGTCCTCGACCACCTGGGCAAGCCGCCGATCGCCTCCGGCGCGCTGGAGCCCTGGGCGTCCGACGTCCGGGCCCTCGCGGCGCTGCCCAACACGGTCTGCAAGCTCTCCGGCATGGTCACCGAGGCCGACCCCGCGGCCTGGACCACCGAGGACCTGCGCCCGTACGCGGACACCGTGCTCGAGGCCTTCGGGCCGGCCCGGCTGATGTACGGCTCGGACTGGCCGGTGTGCACGCCCACCGCTTCCTACGGTGAAGTCCTGGACCACGCACGGCGGTTGACCGACCCGGACGCGCACACCGAGATCTTCGAGACCACCGCCGTCCGGGTCTACGGCCTCTGAGCCGACCCCGCCAGCCGCGTCGGCGGCAGATACTCCCGCACGTAGGTCCGATGCCAGTACGCGCCTGTCTCCCGCAGCTCGCGCCAGGTGGTGCAGCGGTAGCGGAAGAGGCGGGCGCGGATGTGGCGCGGGGGCTCGTCGGGCGGGAACGGGGAGCGGCGCAGCAGCCTCAGCGTGTCGCGGTCGTTCTCCAGCAGCCGTTCCACGAAGGCGGCGAACCACGCCCCGGCATACGCGGGGGAGAGCGCCGCGAACCACATCATCCAGTCCAGCCGCAGATGGTACGGCGCGAACTGGCGCGGCCAGTGCCGGGGATCGCCCGGCTTGCCCTTGAACTCGTACTCCCGCCAGTCGGAGTCCTCGCGCGGCACCTCGTCGAGCGTGCCCTCGATCACGACCTCGTAGCGGATCCGGCTCACGCTGCCGAACGCGCCGTAGGTGTTGACCAGATGCAGCGGATCGAAGGAGCGGTTCATCACCTGGCGGCGGGAGAGCATGTTGACCACCGGGCGGTAGCCGAGGAACAGCAGCAGCGCGGCCACGGCGAGGACCACGATCTCGTACCAGAGCGGGGTGGCGGGCGCCGACCGCCGGCCGGCGGGCAGTTCGAGCGCGGACACGGCCAGCACGACGGTGATCCAGTTCAGCCAGGCGAAGTTACCCGACAGCACCAGCCACAGCTGGGTGAGGATCATCAGGCACCCGGCCGCCGTCGCGATCGGCTGCGGGGCGAACAGCAGGAACGGCACGACGAGTTGGGTGAAGTGGTTGGCCGCCGCCTCCACGCGGTGCAGCGGTTTCGGCAGACGGTGGAAGAACCAGCTCAGCGGGCCGGGCATCGGCTGGGTCTCGTGGTGATGGTAGAGACACGTCAGCTTCCGCCAGCAGGCGTCGCCCCGCATCTTGATCAGGCCCGCGCCGAACTCGACCCGGAACAGGATCCAGCGCATCAGGAAGAGCACGAGGACCGGTGGGGCCACCTCGTCGTTGCCGAGGAACACGGCGAGGAAGCCCGTCTCCAGCAGCAGGGACTCCCAGCCGAACCCGTACCAGGTCTGGCCCACGTTGACGATCGACAGATACAGCGCCCACGGCACCAGCCACAGCGCCATCGCCGCCCAGAGGGGCAGCAGACCGTCCAGACCGGCGAGCAGGGCCGCCGACACCGCGCAGCCCGTCCAGGCGCAGCCCGCGAACAGGCGGTCGGAGTAGCGCCAGTGGAACAGGCTCGGGGCCCGCCGGAAGGGCACCCGCTCGACGAAGCGCGGCACCGGCAGCATCCCCCGTTCGCCGAGCAGCGCCCGGAACTGGAGGGCGGCCGTCAGGAACGCGACCAGGTAGACACCGGCCAGGGCCCGCTGGAAGACCAGGCGGCTCAGCCAGTACTCGGGTGCGGTGAACCAGTCCACTGTGTGCGCACCTTCTTTCAGGTTCTCTCAGGTTCTCTCCGCTTGTCCCCGGTCGGATCGTGTCACTGTGTGTGCTCGCGTCCTCCGGTTGCGTGACCCTGGTGGGTGAAGCAGACAATAGTGGTCGAATCACCTCCGGGTGAGAGACCGAGACGATGCACGAGACGATGCGGGAGAACGTGGTGCGACTACCCACTGCCACTCTGCTCACCGCCTGCGCGCTCTCGGCGGCGCTCCTTGTCGCCGGACGCGGTGGTGCGCAGGAGAAGATCACGATGCCGGGCGCGGACGGCGTCGTCCCGGCGGCCGAGGGACGCGTCGTCTCCGGCGACCCCTTCGCCGACCCCTCGGCGGCCGACCAGGACTCCGGCCCGTCGGTCACCGACGCGGGCGCCGACGCAGATCCCGGCGCGGCACCCGGCTCCGGTCCCGACGAAGACCTCGGCTCCGATGAAGGCCTCGGCTTCGACGAGGGCGTCGGCTCCGACCTCGACCGCGGTGTCGACCCCGGTGAGATCGGCCCCGAGACCGTCCCGGAAGTCCCCGACCTGCCCGACGGCGGCGGGCTGATCCCCGACGGGCCCGACGAGTCCGGGGCGCAGGACCAGTCCGGCAGCATCTTCGGCAGCCCCCTCGCCGTCGTCATGGGCTGACCGTGGTCCCGGGCCCCGGTTCCCCGGTCGAAGAATCGGGCAAACCCTGGCAAGGTGGCTCCATGGTTGATCGGGGCGCGAGCGCCCTGTCCCTCCCGGACGACTGGCCCGCCCACCCGGATCCGATCCTGGCGCTCAACCGCATGGGCAGTTTCGACTGGGACCTGGACTCGGGGCAGTTCCACATGGACGCCCGGGCCCACGAGATCTTCGACCTGCGGCCCGACGAGTACGACGGCAACCCCGTGACCCTCGCCGTCCGGGTCCCGCCGGCCGAGGGCATCCGTCTGGACGAGCTGGTCGCGCAGGCCATCAAGGACGGCAGCGAGAACTACGGCGCCTACTTCCGGACGCGGTTGCGCGACGGCACCCTGCGCTGGACCCACACCCAGGGCTACATCCGTCGCGACGGGACCGGCCGGCCGCGTCGCATCGTCGGCATCGTGCGGGACGCGACCGACGAGCTCAGCGATCTCGCCGCCCGCCGCGACGAGGCCGCCCTCGACGACGCCCGCCGCGAGCAGACCAACGTCGTCCAGCTCACCACGGCGGCCCTGGCGCACGCCCGCACCGTGCGCGACGTGATCGACGTCCTCAAGGACACCCACGGCCTCACCCATCTCGGCGCGACCAGCCTCGTCATGGGGCTGGTCGAGGCCGGCCGGATCCGGCTGATCGCCGAGGGGCCCGAGGGCAGCTTCGTGCCCGGCACGCTGGTCACCCGCCTCGACGAGCCCTATCCGATGAGCGAGGTGGTGCGCACCCTCACCCCGCGCTTCATCGAGTCGCCGGAGGAGTTCGCGGGCGGCTACCCCGTGCTGTGGCCGCACCTCACCGACCTGAAGATCACCTCGGCGGCCTATCTGCCGCTCATCGTGCAGGCCCGCCCGATCGGCGCGATGGGCCTGCTCTACAGCGACCGCCGGGGCTTCTCGCAGGAGGACCGCAACATACTCGTCGCCCTCGGCAGCAGCATCGCGCAGAGCCTCCAGCGCGCGATGTTCTACGAACAGGAGAAGGACATCGCGCAGGGCCTCCAGCAGGCCATGCTGCCGCGCACCATCCCCAGCGTGCCGGGCGCCGACGTCGCCGTCCGCTACCGCGCGGCCACCATCGGCGGCTCCCTGGGCCGGGACATCGGCGGCGACTGGTACGACCTGATCCCGTTGCCCGGCGGCCGGGTCGGCGCCGTCATCGGCGACGTCCAGGGCCACGACACGCACGCCGCCGCCGTCATGGGCCAGCTGCGCATCGTTCTGAGGGCCTACGCGGCCGAGGGCCACACCCCGGCCACCGTGATGGCCCGGGCCTCGGTCTTCCTGCACGAGCTCGACACCGACCGCTTCGCCACCTGTCTGTACGCGGAGGCCGACCTCTCCACCGGGGTCGTCCAGGTGGTCCGCGCCGGGCACATCGACCCCCTGCTGCGCGGTCTCGACGGGACCTGCCGGCGCGTCCCGGTGCCCGGCGGGCTGCCGCTCGGTCTGTCCGCCGAGTTCGGCAGCCTCGAGTACCCGGTCGGCACCGTGGAGCTCGACCCCGGCCACACCCTGCTGCTGTGCACCGACGGGTTGGTCGAGCAGCCCGGCACGGATCTCGACGACGGCATGCGGGCCCTCGCCGCACTGATCGCCGCGGGCCCCGCGGACGTCCGGAAACTGGCCGACCAGCTCATCGAGGTCGCCGAGGAACGCGGCGGGGACGACGACGTGGCCCTGCTCCTGCTGCGCCGGCGCGGCCCCGACGGTCACCAGGCCGGCAGCCGGCTCCAGCAGCATGTGGCCCCCGGTGACCCGGAGGCCCTCAGTGAGGCCCGGCACATGATCCGCGCGGCCGTCCGCACCTGGGGCGCCCGGGACCGCTCCGACGAGATCGAACTGGTCGCCGACGAACTGATCACCAACGCGCTCATGCACACCGAGGGCGCCGCGATCGTCACCCTGCGGGTGCTCACCGGCACCGAACACCGGCTGCGTGTCGAGGTGGAGGACTCCTCCAGCGCCCTCCCGCGCCGCCGTGAGGCGGGCGATTCGGGGGTCTCCGGGCGGGGCCTGCTGCTGGTGGAGCTGCTCACCGACGCCTGGGGCGTGGAGGCGCGGGGCGGCGGCAAGTGCGTGTGGTGCGAGTTCGTGGTGACGGAGCGGACCTGAGCACTCCGGTTCTGGATGGCACTCTGGACGTATGCCGGAACTCCCCGAGGTCGAAGCGCTCAAGGACTTCCTGGCCGAGCATCTCGTCGGCCACGAGATCGTCCGCGTGCTCCCCGTCGCGATCAGCGTGCTGAAGACGTACGACCCGCCCGTCACCGCCCTCGAGGGCCGCGAGGTCACCGCCGTGCACCGGCACGGCAAGTTCCTCGACCTGGCCACCGGCGACGGCCCGCACCTCGTCACGCACCTCGCCCGTGCGGGCTGGCTGCACTGGAAGGACAAGCTCCCGGACGGTCCGCCCCGCCCCGGCAAGGGGCCCCTGGCCCTGCGGGTCGCCCTGGAGACGGGGGCGGGCTTCGACCTGACGGAGGCCGGCACCCAGAAGCGGCTGGCGGTGTACGTCGTTCCTGATCCGCAGCAGGTCCCCGGCGTCGCCCGGCTGGGCCCCGACCCGCTCGCCGCCGACTTCGACGAGGCCCGCCTCGCCGCGCTGCTCGCGGGTGAACGGCGCCGGCTGAAGGGCGCTCTGCGCGACCAGGGCCTGATCGCCGGTGTCGGCAACGCCTACAGCGACGAGATCCTGCACGTGGCGAGGATGTCCCCGTTCAAGCTGGCGGCCACCCTGACGCCGGAGGAGACCCACACCCTCTACGAGGCCCTGCGCGGCACGCTCACGGAGGCGGTCGAGCGCTCACGTGGCCTGGCGGCGGGACGCCTGAAGGCCGAGAAGAAGAGCGGTCTGCGCGTCCACGGCCGCACCGGCGAACCCTGCCCGGTCTGCGGCGACACCATCCGAGAGGTGTCCTTCAGCGATTCCTCGCTCCAGTACTGCGCCACCTGCCAGACGGGCGGCAGACCGCTGGCGGACCGGAGGATGTCCCGGCTGCTGAAGTAGCCCCGGCCCGTCGGCCGGACGGTACCGGCCGAACCGTCCCGTCCCGTCCCCTTCCGAACCGTCCTGCCCCCGAGACCCGCGTCGACAGCGAAGTGACCTGAACTCACTTCGTGCCGGCGTCAGTGGGCCTCGAGCGTCACCAGGTGCTCCCCGCCCGACGTGCGCAGCTCGTAGCGGGCGATCTCGTCGGGGTGCCAGGCCGCGGCGCCCTGCATGGTGTTGGGGCGGGCGTCGTGCTTGGGGACGTTCCAGCTGGTGACCGTCTGCTCGGAGCCGTCGAGGCCGACGGCGATCAGCCGGCAGGAGCGGGGGCCCGCCCCGTCCTTGACCTCGAGCTCCACATGGCTGCCCCACGCCTCGTTCTCGGTGGTGACCTGCGCCCACACCCCGGACTTCTCGTCCGTCGCGGTGACCCGTACGGCGCTCGCGTCCTCGCCGCTCGCGCTGCCGGCCATCATCGCGATCACGGGGCCGGCCAGGGCGACCACCACCGAGGCGGCCACGGCGTACAGCACCCGCCGGCGCACGGCCCGGTGGCGGGTCGCCACCTCGGCGAGCAGCCGGTCCAGCAGTTGCGGGCCGGGTCCGGCGAAGGGGTGCACGGCGCGCGGGGTGGCGCGCCGGTAGAGCATCATCTGCCGTGCGGTGGGGCCGAACTCGGTGACCTGCGCCGCACACTGAGGACACTCCATGAGGTGGTCCTCGAAGCGGAAGGCTTCCGCTTCGTCCAGCACGCCGAGCGCGTACGCGCCGACGTCGCGATGCCTTTCCAGGGACCTCATGCCGAAACCTCGTGCCTTTGAGTGCCAGTGGGGTTACTCCTTGCTCCCACCGGTACGCACCCGGCCGTCGAATCACTCAAGCCACGTACCGAATCGTGACCCAGATGTTCGGAGCGGACCGGTCCCCGGATTGGTGCGAATCTAAAAAAGATGAATCGCCAGGTGGCCGAGGGGCAGTCCGAGCTGCCAGGCGGGTGTCCAGACCTTGGGTCCCTCGTCCTCGCCGACCACCGGCGCACCGCCGGGAACCGCGTTGAGATCGGGAGCGAGCAGCTCCGTCTCCTCCAGCCAGCGCCAGGCGGCGGCGGCCAGGTCGAGATCGGGAGCCGGTCCGTCCGACTTGGCTGCCTCGGCCCTCAGTTGAGACATACGTTCCTCGACCCAGTCCTGCCACGGCTGGTCGTACGCCGTGAGCGAAAGCCACGTCTCCAGCTGAGTCACGACCCGGATGCCGGGCAGTTCGCCGTCGGTGTCGGACAGGAAGATGGTGAGCGCCAGGGCGTCGCGCCCGGCGCGGAACTCGAAGGACGTCGGCGGCATGAGATCGCCGGTCCGCAGCAGTTCGTCGGCGATGTACTCGGCATACAACCAGGCCATGGGGACGGTGAGTTCACCGCCACCGGTGCCGTCCGTGCTCTGGTGACCTCTGTGCAGCATCCCTTCCTGCCTTCCTCCGGTGCTTGCGCTCGCCCGTTGCCGGGACGCTGGGGACCCGGTCACCGGGCTCCATCCGGAACACGGATAAGGACACCCGATTACTCAAAGGGGGTCCTCGGCAAGGCGCTTTACGGAGGCTTGACCCAGTCCTGGGTTTCAGCGCAGGTCGGCCGCGTATCCCGGAAGCACCCGGCGCAGGGCGCGCAGCGCGTAGTACGCGCGGGACTTCACGGTACCGGGCGGAATTCCGAGGGCTTCGGCGGCCTCCGCCACACTGGCCCCCTGGAAATACACCAGCACCAGGACTTCACGGTGCTCCGGAGTGAGTGTCTTCACAGCCTCGCGCACGTCGAGGGTGGCGGCCGCCCGCTCGGCGTGGTCGGCGCAGACGGGTGACGCGTTCTCCAGCACCGCGTCGCCCACCTCCGCGGGTCGCGCCTGCCGGGCCCGCCGCGCGTCGATCGCGAGCCGCCGGCCGACGGTGAGCAGCCAGGGCCGTACGGAGTCGAAGGCGTCGGCGCGCAGGGCCTCGGGATGCTGCCAGGCGCGTACCAGGGTCTCCTGGACGAGGTCCTCGGCGCGCTGGCGGTCGCCGTCGCACAGCCTCAGCAGCAGCGCGAAGAGCGGCCGGCCGTGCTCGCGCTGGAGTGCGGCGAGCTCGTGCTCGGCGGTCGTCGTCCGGGCGGTGAGGGTGGTTCCGGCGGTCATGGGCGTATGGCACCGCAGTGCGCCGGTTCGGGACAGGGCACGCACACGGATCTGCGGCGGACGGTCGATCGCGTCGACGAACGGTTCGACGAACGGTCCGGGCTACGCCGATCGCGGGCATCGGCCCTGGACGAAGGGAGTGCCGGGGCGGACCACGGGCCCTCATGGATTAGTACTGACACATGGGTAAATATGACAATTCATGGGAAGTGGGGTGAACCGGTGATCGCCCGCAGACACCAGGTGGCCCTGGCCCTGACGGCCGTCCTCGCCTCGGCCGCCGCCTGCCAGGCCCGGGACCACGGGCCGGCCGAGCGGCCCGGCCGCCCGGCGCCGGCCGCCGCCCGCGGCTTCACGCTCGTCGCCTCCGGCGACATCCTCCCGCACACCACCGTCATCGACCGCGCCCGCTTCGACGCCGGCGGCACCGGCTACGACTTCCGCCCGATGCTCGCGGGCATCAAACCCGTCGTCTCCGGCGCCGATCTGGCGCTGTGTCACATGGAGACCGTGTACGGCGCGAACGGCGTCTACACCGGCTACCCGGACTTCAAGTCCCCGCCGGAGATCGCCGCGGCCCTGGCCGCCACCGGCTACGACGGCTGCTCCACCGCCTCCAACCACAGCCTCGACGACGGTGCCGCCGGAGTACAGCGCACCCTCGACGCGCTCGACGCCGCCGGCGTACGGCACGCGGGCACCGCCCGCACCGAGGCCGAGGGCAACTCGGTCACACTGCTGCGCGCGGGCCCGGCGAAGGTCGCCCACCTCGCCTACACCTACGACACCAACGGTCACCCCGCCCCGCAGGGACAGCCCTGGACCGTCAACCTCCTCGACGAGAACCGGATCCTCGCCGACGCCAAGGCCGCCCGGAAGGCGGGCGCCGACGTGGTCGTCGTCTCCGTGCACTGGGGCACCGAATGGCAGGACGCACCGGACGACCGCCAGCTCACGCTCGCCCGCACCCTCACCGCCTCCCGCACGGGAGGCCGCCCCGACATCGACCTGATCCTCGGGACGCACGCCCATGTCCCGCAGGCCTACGAGAAGGTCAACGGCACCTGGGTCGTCTACGGCATGGGCGACCAGATCGCCGGCGAGATGTTCAACCACCAGGGCGTCCAGGACGCGCGCGGCAACCAGTCCACCGTCGCCCGCTTCACCTTCGCCCCGCCCGCCAGGACCGGCGGCCGCTGGGAGGTGCGCAAGGCCGAGTTCGTGCCGCAGCTGTTCGACATCGACGCCGGCCGGGTGGTCGACCTCGACAAGGCCCTCGCCCAGGGCGCGGGCGTCCAAGGGGTGCGCGACCGGATCGCAGCGGTCGTCCTCGGCCGGGGCGCGGCCAAGGACGGGCTGGTGATGGGGAAGTGAGCCGGCCTTAGGCGCTCACCGGGTGGCCGGCGGCTACGGCACCACCGTCACCGGCCACCGCCCCGCCTTCACCAGCCGCACCGCGACGGACCCCACGATCCGGTGACCGGCCTGTTCGGAGGCGCCCACCACCACCGCGTCCGCCTTGAGCCGGTCCGCCGCCTTCACCAGGCCGCCGTAGGGGTCGCCGCGGAAGGTGTGGAACTCCCAGCGCACGTCGAATATCCCCCGGGTGCGCTCGGTGGCCTCCCGGATCTGCGCGACCAGGCCCTCGGCGATCTCGTCGGTCGTCTCCGCGACCGGCACCCCGAGCGCCGCGCCCGCCACCAGCACCGGCTGCACGTACACCACGGCGAGCAGCGCTTGCTGGCGACGGGCCAGCCCGCCGGCGTAGGCCGCGGCCCGTAGGGAGGAGTCGGAGCCGTCCACCCCGACGAGGATGACCTTGGGTCCGTCCGTGCCCCGCTCGAACTGGTGCGCGGGCTGCTGCGAGTGCTGTTCCGTCACGGCCCAGAGGCTATCGGAAGCCGCAGGTCCGGCCGGTGCGCGGGCCGCTCGACGGGCGGTCCGGTCCGGGTGTTCCTAGAGTCGGAACATGAGTGCCACCGAGCGGACCGCCCCGGCCGTGGACCCCCCGGGCCCGGCACGGCGGCCCGCCGGTCGCGTCCTCGGCCGGGTGCCCGAAGGCTTCGCGACCTTCTTCGGCGCCCTCGGACTGCTCTGCGTCCTGCTGGCCCTGATCCCGCCGCTGCGCCGCCTGCTGCGTCCGGTCGTCCGCTTCCTGGACCTGCTGATCGTCCCGGTCAGCGCCAACCTCGCCTACGCCGTCTTCCTGTTCCTGCTGGCGGCCGCCACCGCCGCCCGCAAGAAGGTCGCCTGGTGGCTGGTCGTCGTCTACCTCGGCCTGCTCGTCCTCACCGACATCCTCGGCGTGGCCGTCGGCCTGTACAGGCAGTCCGTCCCCTCCCTGGTCGTCTGCGCGCTCGCGCTGGTCCTCCTCGTCGTCGCCCGCGGCGAGTTCTACGCCGCCTCCCGCCGCGCGGCGGTCCGACGGGCGCTCGCCGTGCTGCTCGTCGGGCTGGTCCTGGCGATCCTCGCGGGCTGGGGCCTGGTGGAACTCTTCCCCGGCACCCTGCCGGTGAGCCAGCGCTTCGGATGGGCCGCCAACCGGGTCCTGGGCGGCCTGGTCTCCACCCGCTCCTTCGACGGCCGCCCGCCGCGCCCCCTCTTCTTCCTCCTCGGCCTCTTCGGTGCCATCGCCCTCCTGAACGCCGCCGCCACCCTCTTCCGCTCCCAGCGGATGGAAGCGGCCCTGCACGGCGACGAGGAATCCCGCATCCGGGCCCTGCTCAAGGCCTACGGCGACCAGGACTCCCTGGGCTACTTCGCCACCCGGCGCGACAAGGCCGTCGTCTTCTCGCCCAGCGGCAAGGCCGCCGTCACCTACCGCGTCGAGGCCGGAGTCTGCCTCGCCAGCGGCGACCCCGTCGGCGACCGCGAGGCCTGGCCGCACGCCATCGCCGCCTGGCTGGACGCCGCCCGCCTGCACGCCTGGGCGCCCGCGGTCATGGGCGCCTCCGAGGACGGCGCGAAGGCCTTCGCCCGTGCCGGACTCGGCGCCCTCCAGCTCGGCGACGAGGCGATCCTGCCGGTCGCCTCCTTCGACCTCGGCGGCCGCGAGATGCGGGTCACCCGGCAGGCCGTGAACCGGGTGCGCCGCACCGGCGCCTCCTGCCGGGTCCGCCGCCACTCCACCCTCACCGACCAGGAGATGGAGGAGGTCGTCGGCCGCGCCGACACCTGGCGCGACACCGAGACCGAACGCGGCTTCTCGATGGCCCTGGACCGCCTCGGCGACCCCGCCGACGGCGACTGCCTCCTCGTGGAGGCCATGGACGGCGACGGCCACCTCCTCGCCCTGCTCTCCTTCGTCCCCTGGGGCCGCGACGGGATCTCCCTGGATCTCATGCGCCGCGACCGCTCCGCCCCCAACGGCGTCATGGAGTTCATGGTCGCCGACCTGTGCGCCGCCGCCCCGAAGCTCGGCGTGCGCCGGATCTCCCTCAACTTCGCCGTCTTCCGCTCGGCCTTCGAGGAGGGCGCCCGCATCGGCGCCGGACCGGTGCTGCGGCTGTGGCGCCGGCTGCTGCTGTTCTTCTCCAAGTGGTGGCAACTGGAGGCCCTCTACCGCTCCAACGCCAAGTACCACCCCGAGTGGTACCCCCGCTTCCTCTGCTACGCCGACGCCGGCTCCCTGGCCCGGGTGGGGCTCGCCTCCGGTATCGCCGAGGGCTTCGTCTCCGTGCCCTCGCTGCGCAAGCTCTGGGGCAACCGCCACGCGAAGGGCGGGCCGCGCCCCGCCACCACCGAGGGCCTGCCGCCCCTGGCGGCGCTCGGCCTCGACGGAGGGGACGAGGCCGGGGACACCGGTCCGGACGCGGGCCTGCCCGAGCAGGTCCGCGTCCGGCACCGCAAGCTCGACCGGCTGCGCGCCGAGGGCGTCGACCCCTACCCGGTCGGCGTCCCGCTCCGCACCCACACCCTCGCCCGGATCCGTACGGGGGAGACGGTCACCGTGGCCGGCCGGATCATGCGGGTGCGCGACTTCGGCGGCATCGTCTTCGTGACGCTGCGCGACTGGTCGGGCGACCACCAGCTCGCGCTCACCCGCGGGGCACTCGGTTCCTTCAGGTCCGACACCGACCTCGGCGACCACCTCGTCGTCACGGGCGCGGCCGGGACCAGCGACCAGGGCGAACCCACCGTCTTCGTCACCTCCTGGCAGCTCACCGCCAAGTGTCTGCGGCCCCTGCCCGACAAGCGCCGCGGCCTCACCGACCCCGAGGCCAAGGTCCGCATGCGCTACCTCGACCTGGTCGCGAGCCCGGCCGCCCGCGATGTCGTCCGCGCCCGCTCGCACGCCGTACAGGCGCTGCGCCAGGGCCTGTTGGAGCGCGGCTACCTCGAGGTCGAGACCCCGATGCTCCAGCAGATCCACGGCGGCGCCAACGCCCGCCCCTTCACCACCCACATCAACGCCTACGACCTCGACCTCTATCTGCGCATCGCCCCCGAGCTGTACCTCAAGCGGCTGTGCGTCGGCGGCCTGGAGAAGGTCTTCGAGATGGGCCGCACCTTCCGCAACGAGGGCGTCTCCTACAAGCACAACCCCGAGTTCACGATGCTGGAGGCCTACCAGGCGTACGCCGACTACGACGTGATGCTCGACCTGGTCCGCGAGCTGATCCAGGGCGCGGCCACGGCCGCCTTCGGCACGCAGGTCGCCCGCAAGGACGGACGGGAGTACGACATCTCGGGGGAGTGGCCGGTCCGGACGGTCCACGGCGCGATCTCCGAGGCGCTCGGCGAGCGGATCGACGCCGACACCCCTCTGACCGTCCTGAAGCGGCACTGCGACCGCGCCAAGGTCCCGTACACACCCGACGACGGCCGCGGCGACGTCGTGCTGGAGATGTACGAACGGCTGGTCGAGGAGAGGACCCAACTCCCGACCTTCTACAAGGACTTCCCCACCGACGTCTCCCCGCTCACCCGGCAGCACCGCACCGACCCGCGGCTCGCCGAGCGCTGGGACCTCGTCGCCTTCGGTACGGAACTCGGCACCGCCTACTCCGAGTTGACCGACCCGGTCGAACAACGCCGCCGCCTCACCGAGCAGTCCCTGCTCGCCGTCGGCGGTGACCCCGAGGCGATGGAACTCGACGAGGACTTCCTCGACGCCCTCGAGTACGCGATGCCGCCGACCGGCGGCCTCGGCATCGGCGTCGACCGCCTGGTCATGTTCCTCACCGGCCTCACGATCCGCGAGACCCTGCCGTTCCCGCTGGTACGACACCGCTGACCCGGCCCTCTTCAACTGTTCGGACCGACCGTGACTGCGCCGGGCGGGTGGAATCGTGCCGCCGGTCCGGTGTCGGTGTGGTGGGTCGGGGGCCTGCCGGGCGACTGATGACTGCATGAAGAAGGATCAGTTGTTCACGCGGCGCCGGGCGTTGCTCGCCGGCGCCGCCGCCGTCGGAGCGGTCGGCACGGCCGGAGTGTTCCTCTGGGGCGAGGACGGGAAGCCGGTCCGGGCCGCCGCCCCCGCCGCGGGTGCCCCGGCGCGGAGCCTGCCGCTGAAGCCCTCCGCCTACCGTCTCCAGCCGCTGACCGGCTACGGCCCCCCGCGCACCGCCCCCGGCCGCACCCCGGTGCGCCACGAACCGCTGCTGCGGATGACCGGCCGCGGCCGCACCATGGTGCTGACCTTCGACGACGGACCCGACCCCCGCTACACTCCCGGCATCCTCGACACCCTGGCCCACTACGACGTGCGCGCGATGTTCTTCGTGTGCGGGGAGATGGCCACCGACAACCGGGATCTGCTGGGACGGATGGCGGACGAGGGCCATGTCGTCGGCAACCACACCTGGTCCCACCCCCTGCTGACCGGTCTCACCCGCCGTCAGATCCGCTCCGAGATGTCCCGGACCAGCGACGTCATCGAGGAGGGCTACGGGGAGCCGCCCCGCTGGTTCCGCGCCCCCTACGGCGCCTGGAACCGTGCCGCCTTCCAACTCGGCGCCGAACTGGGCATGGAGCCGCTCGCCTGGACGGTCGACACCCTCGACTGGACCTCCCCCGGCACCGGCACCATCGTC
Organism: Streptomyces sp. NPDC058295; assembly: GCF_042880655.1. Taxonomy (NCBI): domain Bacteria; kingdom Bacillati; phylum Actinomycetota; class Actinomycetes; order Kitasatosporales; family Streptomycetaceae; genus Streptomyces; species Streptomyces sp. NPDC058295. The sequence continues at coordinate 58,930 of NZ_JBHVYO010000019.1, read as the reverse complement.
GAACGGGTCGAGAAGGGCGCCGCCCCCGGCGTCGTGGTGCTCTCGCACGACGCCGGGGGTGACCGCTCGCAGAGCGTGCGGGCCCTGCGCAGCTATCTGCCGCAGCTGCTGGACTCCGGCTACCACATCACCGTCCCGCACCGGCGGTACACCTGACGCGAGCCCCCCGCCCGCCCGGCCGGTGTCCGCTCAGCGGACCTCGGCCAGGCGGGCGAAGGCGACCACGTTCCCGTCGTATCCGTTCGCCTTGGAGAATCCGCCGCCGCAGGTGATGACCCGCAATTCGGGGGAGCCCTTGGAGGCGTAGACACGGTCGCCGGGGAAGTTGTTCTTCTCGAATACCTCGATGCCGTAGATCTCGAAGACCGCCGTCTTTCCGTCACCGCGCGACACCTCGACGCGATTCCCCTTCTTCAGGGCCCCGAGACCGTAGAAGACGGCGGGACCCAGTTTGTTGTCGACATGGCCGACGACGACCGCGGTCCCCTTTTCACCGGGCGAGACGCCACCGGTGAACCAGCCGGCCAGATTCGGGTCCTCCGGCGGCGGCGCGCCGACCCAGCCTTCCGCGTCCAGGCCGACCGACGTCACCGGCGCGTCCACCCGGATGGCGGGGATCCGGACCCGGTCCGGCACGGCGTAGGGCAGCGCTGCCGGGGCCCGGCCGAAGGCACCTGCGGTGCGGCCGTCGGCCGCCGCCGCCGAGGCGGGCTGCGGCGGGCCGATGTCGAACTCTCCCGACCCGTTCCGGATGAGCGCGAGACCGGTCAGCAGAACAAGCGCTATCACGCCCCAAGGGGCGCGCTTCCGCCGCCGCTCCTCTTCTTCCGCCACCTCGGACAGCTCGTAGGCAGACATTCGCCATCCCCTTTCGACACGGCCGTCACCGCGTCCCTTCGCGCATACGAGAACGCTAAGTCCCCGGACGGGAACCGGCGACGGGGCAGCAGCGAACGGGTGGCCCGGCGCCTTTCGGTGAGCCATCCGAGTTGCCGACGGAAGGAATTTTCTGACGGTCCGTGACCTGCGGCAATATCCGATTGTGTGCATTTCGCTCGGCGTGTCCTCTCACCAGGACGGACCATTCCCGAAATGCGGGCGCGTGCACGGCATCTGAGGGTCATTTCGGGAGGTGCTTTCTCGCCGACATGCCGGGGACGGGCCCCGGGGCGCCTTCCGCGGAGGATCACATGCGCATCACTCGTATTCTGGCGGCCTCGGTGGTCTCGGCCGCCGCGGTCGCCTCTCTGGGCGTCAGCGCCCCGGCCGCCGTCGCACGCGACGGCATGGGCGCCAACCCGAGCAACATCGTGGCCCTGCCCGCCGTCATCGCCCGCGGGGGCCAGATGACGGTCACCGTCGACGGCTGCCCCGGCGGCGGCACCATGACCTCGGCGGCGTTCCCGCAGGCCAACCTGACGCCGATCAACGGCGCCAACCAGACCGCCAAGGGGACGGCGACCATCAACCAGAACGCCCGGCCCGGCACCTACGACATCACCGTCAACTGCTCGGGCCGGACCCTGACCCGCCCGGCCGCCTTCACCGTCATCGGCGGTGTCCGCGGCGGTCTCGGCGGCAGCACCACCACCGGCGCCACCCCGACCGACATGGCCATCGGAGGCGGTCTCGTCGCGGCGGCCGTGGTCGGGGGTGGTCTGTTCTGGATGCGCCGCCGCGCCGAGCGCCGCGTCTGAGGCCCGCCCCGAAGGGGACCGCACGTCGCACGTGACGCAGGCCTTCGCCCCGGTCCCGCTGGGATCCGGGGCGAAGGCCTGCGTCACGGCGCAGCCGTCGGCGGTGAGCCGTCAGCCGCCGTCCTCGGCGCCTCGGCGCCGGGAGAACCAGTACGCGGCACCGACCGAGCCCACGATGAGCGCGGCGCCCAGCGCGATCTCCTCGAGGTCGAACCCGGCGACGGTGCCGCCCTCGCCGGCGTGCACGCCCCGCGGGACCGGATAGGGCACCGTGGGATCGACCGGACGGCCGCCGGCGATCGTCAACTCCTTGACGGCGCTGATGCCGCCGCAGGCGAACGTCACCCGGTACGAGGCGCCCGCCCTGGCGTCCCAGTCGACCGTGACCACCGCGGACGACGACCCCCGGGGGATGACGACCGCGTCGAAGACGCCCGAGGAGACCGTCACCGAGCTCCGGCAGCCACTGGCGTTGCGGTCCACCTGCACGGTGACCTGCCCGCCCGCCGCGATCGTCGAGGGCAGCACGCTGTAGCCGTTGGACATGACGTAGTGGTTGTCGTCGTCACTCGCGACGGCGACCGGTGCGGAGAAGGTCAGGGCGGTGACGCCCAACAGTGCGGCCGAAGCGACGCGTATCGCGCGCATGGTGGATCCTCCGGTCCCCGAGGAGCAGCTGCGGACCTTTTCCGCTTGCGTCAAAAATGCACCTCGATGACCGAAACGCTAGGAACATGTGTGCGCTCCCGCGATCGCAGTCGCGCGAATGGGGCAAGCGTGTGGGCCGCCCAGGGGACACCGCTGCGGCAACCGGGGGACGGCGACGGCGTGGCGGCCGGTCTTCCGCCGCCGTCCCCCGGTCGCGGGAGCGTGAGGTGAGCGGGCGTCAGCCCTTGACGCCGGGGAACAGATGGAGGAACGGTTCCGCCGACGCGGTGATGCCCCGGCTGTAGGGCGCGTCGAAGTCCCAGATGAGGAACAGCAGAAAGGCGATCAGCGCGGAGAACAGCCCGGCCAGCACCAGTTCGCGGGGGGTACGCCGGATCTGCAGCGCGAAGACCATGCCGATGGTGATGGCGGCCCCGGCCAGCAGCCCGAACCACACCACGCCCGGCATCGTCGCCCCGGTCGACTCGGCCCGGGCGTTGCGTGCCTGGTCCGCGGCGGCCATCTGGTCGATCAGCGGCTGGTAGGCCTGCGCCTGGAAGTCGGACGTCGGCTCGTAGTCGGTGACGTCCACCCGGATCCGCTGGAGGAGTTCGTCGCCGCGCTTCGTCACCTCGCCGTCGTCGGCCATCGACTTCCACTCGGTGGTCACGACGTGTCCGACATAGGCGTTGACATCCTCCCGAATACGGTCACGGGCGTCGGCCGGGTAGACGCGTACCCGCTCCGAGATCTCGTGCAGCGCCTGTGCCTCCGCCTGGACGTGGTCCTGGGCCACACTGCGCGCCTCCCAGACGCCGGCGATGGCCAGGCCCAGGACGATGGCGTACACCACGCCGATCCACATCGTCATGTACTCGATGACGTCCGGGGTCTCGGAGGGGTCCTCGTCCTCGGGTGCCCGGCGGTGCCGAAGGAGGGTGATGACGACCACCACCGCGCAGGCGGCGAGCATCGCGAGGGTCAGAACAAGCCATTCCGGCAAGAGATGCCTCCAGGGTCGGCGCTAACGCGGTCGCAGCGCGGCGACGGCGATCACCGCGGGCACGGTGATGAGCAGGACGTAGGTGACCGGCGACTGGCCGCGCCGGACGGGCCGCTGCCGCGGCGAGGCGTGGTACGCCGGGTAGCTCACCGGGGTCGCGGACGGGCGTGGCGTGGGCTTCGGCTCGGCAGGCGGGGTCGGTTCGGGGGCCGGAGCCGGTGGCGGCGGGAGTGTGGGGGCCTGCCGCGGCAGCGGTGCCGCGGGGCGGGGCGGCGCGGGCGCCGGTGGCTTCGGCCGCGGCTTCGGCGCCGGCGGCCGGGGCTCGGGAGCCGGTGGCGGCGGGGGCGTCGGCCTCGGGGTGGGGGTCGGCGTGGGTGTCGGTGTGGGGCTCGGCGTCGGCTTGGGCGGTGGCTTCGGCTTCGGCGGTGTGGGGGTCGGGGTGGGCGTCGGCGTCGGTTCCGGGCACACCGGGGGAGTCGGCCACGAGTGACTCCCCGCGACGGCCACCGCCTCGATGCCGTCCGGGCTGGTCGAGGCGTACGCGCACGCGTCGGCCGCGGCCACCCCGGCCGGGACGGCCGCGAGGATCCAGGCCGCGGTCACCAGGGCCAGGGTCCTGGTGACGAGGGCGGATCGGGTCGGTTCGGGTCCATGCACGACGGAGATCATGCGGCGTCTCGTACCTGGCCACGCCCACGCCCGGTGGGGATTGCCCCGAACGGGGGAAGTTCAGCTCCACAGGTTTGCCGGCCGGTCCGTTCGCGCATCCGGCACGCCGTGCGCCTGTGCGATCCGGAGGGTCCGCCGGGGCCGGTGTCACAGGTCCCGGAAAGTTTTTTGTGCCGTGTTTGAACACAACGACCGTCACCATGCGTACTCAGTGCCGTGCGGCGGCGCAGCAGGGCGCTGAAACACCTTGTGACGATCGGGGAGTTGTTGACGATGAAGACCACCTGGCGGAGCGCCTCACTTGCGGCGAGTGCTGTGGCCGTGCTGGCGCTGACGACGGCGTGCGGTTCTGAGAGCGGCACGTCGTCGAGCCAGAACGTCGGGGCCACGGCTCCGGCCGGTGGCATCGCGGGCGTCGGCGTGGGCAGCGGCGTCGGCAGTGGGGTCGGCTCCGGTGCGAGTGCCAGTGCGACCGGAGGGGCCGCCGCGCAGGGCGGGGCCGGCGAGCTGGCCATTTCCGCGAACGGCACCCTCGGCAAGATCCTCACCGACGGCACCGGCAAGACTCTCTACCGCTTCGACGCGGACACCGCGGAGCCCCCGAAGTCGAACTGTGACGGCGACTGCGCGACCGCCTGGCCGCCGGTCTCCGCCGATGACATCGCCGCGGGCGACGGCATCGACAAGTCGCTGCTGGGCGAGGTCACCCGCACCGACGGCACCAAGCAGCTGACCGTCGCCGGCTGGCCCGCCTACTACTACGCAAAGGACGCCAAGGCCGGTGACACCACCGGTCAGGGCGTGGGCAACAAGTGGTTCGCGCTCACCCCCGAGGGCAAGAAGGCCAAGGCATCCGGCTCGTCCGCCGAGTCCGGTACCGAGCTGGCCGGGCTGTCCGTCCGCAAGGACGCCAACCTCGGTGAGATCGTCGTCGACAAGAACGGCATGACGGTCTACCGCTTCCTGAAGGACAAGGCCTGGCCCGAGCCGGTGTCGAACTGCAACGGCGCCTGCCTCGAGAAGTGGCCGGCCGTCGCGCCGGTCGCCTTCAACGAGACCGAGGGCATCCAGGAGAAGGGCTACATGAACTTCACCCGGTCCGACGGCACCAAGCAGCAGACGATCAACTGCTCGCCGATCTACACCTTCTCCGGTGACAAGTCGCCCGGCGACATCAACGGCCAGGGCGTGGGCGGTACGTGGTACGCCGTCGCGCCGAACGGAAAGCTGGTCGGAGCGCCGGAGCAGTAGAGGTCGCCTCCCCAGGGCCGATCCCGCAGCTGCCCCATCGCGCACGACCGTTGGTCCGCCCCCTCCGCGCCGCACGGAGGGGGCGGACCGTTGTGCTTGGGCGTTCCGCCGGTCCCTCGTGCTTGTCCTGCCGCCGGTTCCTGTGCGTAGACTTTCGCCGCCCCGCGGACCGCTCCGGAACCCTCCGGAACTCTCCGGAACGAGCCGAGCACCTCAAGTAGCCCTTCGGGGGACGTCGATTCGGCACGTGCCGCAGGCAGTGACCGGGAACGGACGGTCAATTTCCGTTTCCACTCGCCCCTTTGGCGGGCGATCAGTAGCCTCAGCTCGAACACCGGATCGCCTACGCCTTGGAGAGATAGATGGAGCGACCCGCCTGGGCCCCTCGGAGCATCGACATCTCGGTGCCCAGCGTCTCGCGGATCTACGACCACTACCTGGGCGGCTCGCACAACTTCGAGGTCGACCGGGAAGCAGCCCGCAAGGCCATGGAGTTCCTGCCGGGACTTCCGAAGATCAGCCAGGCGAACCGGGCGTTCATGCGCCGCGCCGTGCGGTACGCGGTCGACGAGGGCGTCACCCAGTTCCTCGACATCGGCTCCGGCATCCCCACTTTCGGCAATGTGCACGAGGTCGCCCAGGCGGTGAGCCCCGGGGCCCGCGTGGTCTACGTCGACCACGACCCGGTGGCCGTCGCGCACAGCGAGGCGGTGCTGGCCGGCAACGACGACGCCGATGTCGTGGCCGCCGACCTGCGCAAGCCGCAGGAGATCCTGAGCAGTCCGCAGGTGGCTCAACTGATCGACCTGGAGCGGCCGGTGGCGCTGCTGCTCGTCGCCGTACTGCACTTCGTGGAGGACGCGGACGACCCGTTCGCCGCGGTGGCCGAACTCACCGCGGCCCTCGCGCCCGGCAGTCTGCTCCTGCTCACCCATGCCTCGTACGAGGGAATCCCACTGCCACCGGAGCGGGCCGGGGGCGCGGTGGACGTGTACAAGGACATCCGCAACCCGCTGATCATGCGCTCGCGTGACGAGATCGCGCGGTTCTTCGAGGGGTACGACATGGTGGAACCCGGACTGGTGCCGATGCCGCACTGGCGGCCGGACACGGCGCCGGAGGACGAGGACCCCTGGGCCCTCTCCGGTTTCGCCGGCGTGGGGCGTACGGCGTGACCGCCGAGCCGGACGGGCCGGAGGACAGACTGCGGCGGTTCGCGACGATCTGGAGCCGGTCCGTGTTCCCGGTGACCTCGACGTCGCTGACCCGGCCCGAACTGGAGGAGCAACTCCTCCCGCTGGCAAGGCGGTTGCGTGGCGCACTGCTGGAGCGCGCCTTCGACGCCGACACGGGCAAGGCGGTCGGCGCCGCCCTCGTCGACGCGCACTGCACCGACCCCGAGGCACTCAGCCGCTCCCTCGACTGCGTCGACGCCTATCTGGTGCTCTACTGCGGTGAGAACGGCCCCCAGGAGGATCTGCGGGCCCGCGCCGCCAGGCTCCAGCACGCCATGGCGGCCGGCTACGCGCAGGCACTGCGCGAGCGCACGCTCGCCGAACAGGAGGCCATCGCCCAGGCCGCGTTGCGGGCCCAGGGTGTGGTCGCGCAGGCGCTGCACGCGAGCGAGGCCCGCTTCCGCGCGGTCTTCGAGGGGGCCGCGATAGGAATCGGCATCGCCGACCTGGAAGGCAACGTCCTCCAGGTCAACGGGGCGCTGCTGCGCATGTTCGGCGGCTCGGAGCAGACCCTGCGCGGCCGCAAGGTCCAGGATCTGACGCATCCCGAGGACGCGCCCCAGACCTGGAAGCTGTACGACGAGCTGGTCCGCGGCGAACGGGAGCACTACCACACCGAGAAGGCGTTCAGCCGCCCCGACGGAACCGCCCTGTGGACCAACCTGACGGTCTCCCTGCTGCGGGACGCGGACGGCGAACCGCAGTACTCGCTGGCCCTGATGGAGGACACCACCGAGCGCCGGCTGCTCAACCTGCGGCTGCGCTACGAGGCCACCCACGACGCGCTCACCGGCCTGCCCAACCGCACCCTGTTCTTCGAACGCCTGGAGAAGGCGCTCGGCGCCGGCGCGGGGCAGCGCTTCGGTCTGTGCTACCTCGACCTGGACGGCTTCAAGACCATCAACGACAGTCTCGGGCACGCGGCCGGCGACCGGCTGCTCGTCGAGGTCGCCGACCGGCTCCAGTCCTGCGCCACCGCGCCCGGCGAGATGGTCGCGCGCCTCGGCGGCGACGAGTTCGTGGCGCTGACCACCGGCCCCGACACCCGCCGTGAGGTCGACGAACTCGCCGCGCGCATCATGAACGCCCTGATCGCGCCGGTGAGCATCGACGGCCGGGACCTGACCGTGCGCGGCAGCATCGGCATCGTCGAGGGCCCGGCGGGGGAGCGCAGCGCGGCCGAGGTGCTGCGCAGCGCCGACATCACCATGTACCGGGCCAAGTCGGCGGGCGGCAACCGTTTCGAGCTCGCCGACCCGGAGGCCGACGCCCGCGCGATCACCCGCCACGGCCTGACCACCGCGCTTCCGGCGGCCCTCGACCGCGGCGAGTTCTTCATCGAGTACCAGCCGCTCGTCCACCTCGGCGACGGCAGTGTGCGCGGCGCGGAGGCCCTGGTGCGCTGGCTGCATCCGCAGCACGGGGTGCTCGGCCCCGACCGGTTCATCCCGCTCGCCGAGCACACCGGGCTGATCGTGCCGCTGGGCCGCTGGGTCCTGGAGGAGTCGGTGCGCCAGGTCGGCGAGTGGCGGGAGCGCGGCGGCGACACGGATCCCCTCCGGATCAACGTCAACCTCTCCCCGTGCCAGCTCACTCATCCCGGTCTGGTGCAGGACACCGTCGACATCCTGGAACGCGCGGGTGTCGCCCCGGAGGCCCTGTGCCTGGAGGTGACGGAGTCGGCGTTGATCGGCGCCGACGACGACCTGCTCAAGCCGCTGCGCCGGCTCGCGGAGATGGGCGTCGACATCGCCCTGGACGACTTCGGCACCGGCTACTCCAACCTGGCCAACCTGCGGCGGCTGCCGGTGAGCGTGCTCAAGCTGGACCGCTCCTTCACCCAGGGCATGCAGCAGTTCCCGGCGGACCCCGTCGACCTCAAGATCGTCGAGGGGATCGTCTCGCTCGCCCACAGCCTGAACCTCGCGGTCACGGTGGAGGGTGTGGAGACCGGCGCGCAGGCCGAGCAACTGCGGATACTGGGCTGCGACACGGCCCAGGGCTGGTACTACGCCCGCCCGGGCCCGCCGGACCGGCTCCGCGAGCTGGCCTTGGTGGACGCGACGGGCTGAGCGGCCGACTCGGTCGACTCCGTCAACTCGGTTGCGGGAGTGCGGGGGTCACCCGCGAGGATGGACGGGTGACCCACGAGGACGACGCCGTGTACCGCGATGCGCACGACGGCCTGTACGGCGACGCGAGTGACGGCGTGAACGGCGACGCGAGTGACGGCGTGAACGAGGGCATGGGCGGCGGCGTGGGCGAGGCGATCGCCGGTGAGCTGGCCCTGATGGACCCCGCCGTGCGTGCCTCCCGGGCCCTCTTCGAGCGGCTGCTCGACCCCGAGTTCGTCGAGGTCGGCTCCTCGGGCCGCCGTTACACGTACGAGGACATGCTGGCCTGGCTGCCCGAGCATCCGGGCAGCGCGCAGGCCGGCCCCCGCTACCGGCGGCCGGCGATCGAGGGCGTCCTCCTGGCGCCGGGCCTGATCCACCTCACCTACGAGACGGACTTCGACGGCCGGCATGCCCGGCGCAGCTCACTGTGGCGCAAGCGCAGCGAGGAGACGGGCTGGCGGATGTACTACCACCAGGGCACACCGGTCCCGCCCGAGGCCCCGTAGCGTCAGCCCGCCTCGCGCGCGCGGGCGTCCTCGGCCACGGAGACGGCGGCCCGCACCAGCGCCGCCGTGGCCTGTGAGCGGGACTGCTGGGGCCACGCGATGGCCAGGACGGCGGGAGGCGCGTCCAGGACCGGGCGGTAGACGACGCCCGGCCGGGGATAGCGGTCGGCGACGGACGCGGGCAGCAGGGCCACGACCTCGCCCAGGCCCACCAGTGTGAGGAGCTGGGCGAGGTCCTGGCCCCGGCCGCGTACCTCGTCGATGTAGCGGTGCGCCTCGTCCGGGCGCAGCCCCAGGTCGGCGAGGCGCAACGCGGCCCGGGCGGCGAGCGGATGACTCACGGCGAGGGCGGCGACGCGCGGCTCGGCGGCCAGGTCCTCGGTGTCCAGGCCGGTGCGGTCGTACGGCTCGTAGACCAGGGCCACATCGGCCTCGCCCCGGCACAGCAGCCGGGACTGCTCGTGCCAGGCGCACAGCCGGACGGCGACCGGCACCGCCGCGGGGTCGGACGCGTACCGGGCGAGGATCCCCTCCAGCAGCCCGGCGTCCCCGTCGGCCTTCACCGCCAGCGCCAGCTTCGGCTCGGGGGCGGCGGCGCGCCGGGCCCGGCGCCCCGCGGCCTCCAGCGCGGCGAGCGCGAACCGGGCCTCCACCAGCAGCACTTCGCCCGCCGGCGTCAGGGACACGCTGTGCGTGGTCCGCTCGAACAGGACCGCCCCCAGCTCCGTCTCCAACTGGCGGATCGCCCGTGACAGCGGCGGCGGCGAGATGCCCAGCCGTTCGGCGGCGCGGGCGAAGTTGAGTTCCTCGGCGACGGCGACGAAGTAGCGCAGCGGGCGGGACTCCATGGGCGGCCCTCCGATCGGTATTGCTCTGAGGGTAACAACCGCGAGCCGATCGATCCTTCAGTTCCGGCGCGCGGGGCAGCAGGCTCGACGCATACCGACCACCGCGATCCCTGGAGCATTTCATGATCGTCATCACCACTCCGACCGGCCAGATCGGCCGCGAGGTCCTGGCCCGGGTGCTCGACGCCGGCCACGGCGCGTCACCGGTCCGGGTGATCGTCCGCGATCCCGCCCGGCTCTCCCCGGAGACCCGCGAACGCGTCGAAGTCGTCCAGGGGTCCCACGCCGACCCCGCCGTCCTGAAGGAGGCGTGCGAGGGCGCCGACCGGATCTTCTGGCTGGTGCCCCCGACGCCCGGGGCGGACAGCGTCGAGGGTCACTTCCGTTCCTTCGCCGGTCCGCTGTGCGAGGTGATCGAGGGCCAGGGCGTCGAGCGGGTGGTGGCCGTCTCGACCCTGGGCCGGGGCGTCGCCGAGAACGCCGGGCAGATCTCGGCGTCGCTGGCCATGGACGAGGCGATCGCCGCCACCGGCGTGCACTACCGGGCGCTGTGTCCGCCGTCGCTGATGGAGAACCTGCTCCGCCAGACGGCCTCGATCCGCGCCGAGGGCGTGTGGTCGGAGGCGCTCGCACTGGATCGCGTGGTGCGCACCTGCGCCGTCCGGGACGTCGCCGCCGAGGCGGGCCGACTGCTCCTGGACGGCTCCTGGACCGGATACGCGGACGTTCCGCTGGTGGGCCCCGACGCCCTCACCCCCGAGGGCATGGCCCGGGTCGTCTCCGAGGTGCTGGACCGGCCCGTACGGGTCCGGCAGATCACCGTGGCCGAGCAGAAGGCGAGGCTGACGGGCTTCGGCGCCACGGAGGCCTGGGCACAGGGGGTGGCCGACATGATGCACGCCCAGAACACCCAGGGCTTCTACGGCGCCACCCGGCCCAGCACCCCCGACACCGCACCCACGAGCTTCCGGATGTGGTGCGAGGAGGTGCTGAAGCCGGCGGTTCGAGGCTAGGCCGCGTCCGACGCCGTCCCCGCGCGCCGATCGGTCGCCGTTCAGCGCTCCAGCAGCATCCGCTGGAGTTCCCGGGCCGCCCTCGGCGGAGCCACATCGCTGCGGTGTGCGAGGGCGATCGCGCGGTGCAGGCCGGGCCGGGCGAGCGGGGTGACCCGTAGGCCCCGGCCCGACCGGGCGGCCACCATCCGGGGGACGACGGCCACCCCCAGCCCGGCCCGGACGAACCCGAGCACCGCGTCCATCTCCCCGCCCTCCACCGCGAAGTCCGGCTCGAACCCCTCGGCCCGGCAGGCGGCCACGGTCAGTTCCCGCAGGTCGTAGCCGTGCCGGAACATCACCAGACGCTCGCCCTCCAGTTCGGCGATCCGTACGGTCCGCCGCCCGTTCCCCGGCCGGGAGGCCTCCGGGGAGGACACCACCACCAGGTCCTCACGCAGCAGCTCCACCGTCGTCAGGGCCGGGGACGGGGTCGGCAGGGGCAGGACGACCAGCGCGAGGTCCAGGGCGCCGCGGGCCAGCTCGCGCACGAGGTCGTGCGAGCCGCCCTCCTCGATCAGCAGCCGGATACCCGGATAGCGGTCGTGGAAGGCGCGCAGCACGTCCGGCAGCAGACCCGTGCACAGACTCGGCGTCGCCCCGAGCCGTACCCGCCCGCTGCGCAGCTGCACCAGCTCCTGCACCTCGTACCGCGCGGTCTCCGTGTCCGCGAGGATCCGCCGCGCCAGCGGCAGCAGCGCCTCGCCCGCGTCGGTGAGCGTGATGTTGCCGCGCGCCCGCAGGAACAGATCCGCCCCCAACTCCCTTTCCAGTGCCTTGATCTGCTGCGACAGCGAAGGCTGCGCGACATGCACGAGCTCGGCGGCCCGGGTGAAGTGCCGGGTCTCGGCGACCGCCACGAAGTACTGGAGCTGCTGGAACTGCATGCCCCCAGCCTACGTCGGCGATAGCCGCAGGCTATGGAATCGAGGCGGACCATGTCTTGGACCGATGGGGTGGTCCGGCCCTAGCGTCTTGACCCATGGCTCTGGCAACGCGGACGGACCGACGGCCGTCCATGGCGCGCACCGTGTGGGACTCCTCCGTCGGCAAGAAGACGGTGATGGCGGTCAGCGGCATGATCATGCTGCTATACCTGGTCGTCCACGTCATCGGCAATCTGAAGATCTTCTTCGGCGCGGAGGAGTTCAACCACTACGCCCATTGGCTGCGCACCGTGGGCGAACCGTTCATGCACTACGAGTGGACGCTCTGGCTGGTGCGCGTCGTGCTGGTCGTCGCGGTGGTCGCCCACGCCGTCTCCGCGTACCAGCTCAGCCGCCGCGACATCAGGGCGCGGCCCAGCAAGTACGTGCACAAGAAGCCGCGGGCGAGCTACGCCACCCGCACCATGCGCTGGGGCGGCATCATCCTGGCCCTGTTCATCGTGTGGCACATCCTCGACCTGACCACCGGCACCGTGCACAGCGGCGGCTTCCAGGAGGGCCACCCGTACCAGAACGTCGTGGACACCTTCTCCACCTGGTACGGCAACGTCGTCTACATCGTGGCGATGCTCGCCGTCGGGCTGCACGTCCGGCACGGCTTCTGGAGCGCCGCCCAGACCCTCGGCGTCGGCAGCCGCACCCGCGACCGCGCCCTCAAGACCGTCGCCGACGTCCTCGCGCTACTGCTCACGGCCGGCTTCCTCGCCGTACCCGTGGGCGTCATGACCGGAGTGGTGAGCTGAACATGACTGCCTTCTCCGCCTACGCGGACTACGCGACCGGTGAGCCGGTCGTCGACACCAAGGCCCCTTCCGGCCCCGTCGCCGAGCGCTGGGACAAGCGCCGCTTCGAGGCCAAGCTGGTCAACCCGGCCAACCGGCGCAAGCACACGGTCATCGTCGTGGGCACCGGCCTCGCGGGCGGCTCGGCCGGCGCCACCCTCGCCGAACAGGGCTACCACGTCGTCCAGTTCTGCTACCAGGACTCCCCGCGCCGCGCCCACTCCATCGCCGCGCAGGGCGGCATCAACGCGGCGAAGAACTACCGCAACGACGGCGACTCCGTCCACCGCCTGTTCTACGACACCGTCAAGGGCGGCGACTTCCGGGCCCGGGAGTCCAACGTGCACCGGCTCGCGCAGATCTCGGTCGAGATCATCGACCAGTGCGTCGCCCAGGGCGTGCCCTTCGCGCGGGAGTACGGCGGGCTGCTCGACACGCGTTCGTTCGGCGGCGTACAGGTGTCGCGGACCTTCTACGCCCGCGGCCAGACGGGCCAGCAGCTCCTGCTGGGCGCCTACCAGGCCCTCAGCAGGCAGATCGCCGCCGGCAACATCGAGATGCGCCCGCGCACCGAGATGCTCGACCTGATCGTCGTGGACGGGCGGGCGCGCGGCATCGTGGCCCGGGACCTGATCACCGGGAAGATCGACACCTACTTCGCGGACGCCGTCGTCCTGGCGAGCGGCGGCTACGGAAACGTCTTCTACCTGTCGACCAACGCGATGAACTCCAACGCCACCGCGATCTGGCGGGCGCACCGGCGAGGCGCGTACTTCGCCAACCCCTGCTTCACGCAGATCCACCCGACCTGCATCCCGCGCACCGGCGACCATCAGTCGAAGCTGACGCTGATGAGCGAGTCGCTGCGCAACGACGGCCGGATCTGGGTGCCGAAGGCCAAGGGCGACGACTGTCCGCCGAACCGCATCCCCGAGGAGGAACGCGACTACTACCTGGAGCGCATCTACCCCTCCTTCGGCAACCTGGTCCCACGGGACATCGCCTCCCGCGCCGCCAAGAACGTCTGCGACGAGGGCAAGGGCGTCGGACCCGGCGGACAGGGCGTGTACCTCGACTTCGCCGACGCCATCGCGCGCATGGGCCGCGAGGCCGTCGAGGCCAAGTACGGCAACCTCTTCGACATGTACCAGCGGATCACCGACGAGGATCCGTACGAGGTCCCGATGCGGATCTACCCGGCGGTGCACTACACGATGGGCGGGTTGTGGGTCGACTACGACCTCCAGACCACCGTCCCCGGCCTGTTCGCGATCGGCGAGGCCAACTTCTCCGACCACGGGGCCAATCGTCTCGGCGCCTCCGCGCTGATGCAGGGGCTGGCCGACGGCTACTTCGTGCTGCCGGCCACCATCAACGACTACCTCGCCCGCAACCCGCACCAGGGCGAGGTGACCCTCCAGCACCCCGTCGTCCAGGAGGTGCTGGCGGAGACCCAGGACCGTCTGAACCTGCTGCTCTCGGTCGACGGCGACCGCACCCCGGACTCCTTCCACCGCGAGGTCGGCGAACTCATGTGGGAGTTCTGCGGCATGGCCCGCACCGACGCCGGCCTGCGCAAGGCCCTCGGGCGCATCCCGCAGATCCGCGAGGAGTTCTGGCGGCGCATCAAGGTGCCCGGAACCGGCGAGGAGTTCAACCAGTCCCTGGAGAAGGCCAACCGCGTCGTCGACTACCTGGAGCTCGCCGAGCTGATGTGCCTCGACGCGCTGCACCGCGCCGAGTCCTGCGGCGGCCACTTCCGCGAGGAGTCGCAGACCCCGGACGGTGAGGCGGCCCGCCGGGACGAGGAGTTCGGGTACGCGGCCGCCTGGGAGTTCACCGGGACGGGCGAGGCCCCGGCCCTGCACCGGGAAGACCTGGTCTTCGAGTACGTCCACCCCACCCAGCGGAGCTACGCATGAGGCTCAACCTGCGCGTCTGGCGGCAGAAGAACGCGGACGCCGACGGCGCCATGTCCACGTACGAGGTGGACGGCATATCGCCCGACATGTCCTTCCTGGAGATGCTCGACACCCTCAACGAAGAGCTCATCCTGCGCGGCGACGACCCGGTCGCCTTCGACCACGACTGCCGCGAGGGCATCTGCGGCGCGTGCTCGCTCGTCATCAACGGCGACGCGCACGGGCCGGAGCGGACCACCACCTGCCAGCTGCACATGCGGTCCTTCCGGGACGGCGACACGATCGACGTCGAACCGTGGCGGGCCGCCGCCTTCCCGGTCGTCAAGGACCTGGTGGTCGACCGGAGCGCCTTCGACCGGATCATCCAGGCCGGCGGGTACGTCACCGCCCCGACCGGCGCCGCCCCCGAGGCCCACGCGACACCGGTGCCCAAGCCCGACGCCGACTTCGCCTTCGAGCACGCCGAGTGCATCGGCTGCGGGGCCTGCGTCGCCGCCTGCCCAAACGGCGCGGCGATGCTGTTCACCTCCGCCAAGGTCAACCACCTCAACGTGCTGCCGCAGGGCGCGCCCGAGCGGGAGACCCGGGTGCTGGACATGGTGGCGCAGATGGACGAGGAGGGGTTCGGCGGCTGCACGCTCGCCGGGGAGTGCGCGACGGCCTGTCCCAAGGGCATCCCGCTGGTGTCCATCACGGGCATGAACAAGGAGTGGCTGCGGGCCACGCGGAAGGTGGCCAAGCGGTAGGGCGCCGGACAGCGGAGAAGAACGTTCGCCGAACAGCGCGGACGGGCGGGACCGGGAGTGGTGCTCATCCCCGGTCCCGTCTGCTTTCCCGCCGGCGGGCCGAGCGTCTGGCATTCAGCAGCCGCACATCCACGGGCCCCGTCCCGGTCACGCCGAGGCCAGCCGGGCGCGGAAGAAAGCAGGTGCAGATTCCCCGTGCACCGTCCCCATGCTTCTTCCGCTCGGCGCAGGAGACCTCCATGACCGCCATGCCCGTCGCACCCCCCGCTCTCGCCGTGCCGCCCGGCGGTTCCGGCTATCTCGTCTCGCTCGCCCGCGACCAGGACGACGTCCGCGCCGCGCAACGGCTGCGCCACCAGGTGTTCGCCGGGGAGCTGGGCGCCCGGCTCGACGGCGCCGAACCGGGCCTGGACACCGACGCCTTCGACGCGTACTGCGATCACCTGCTCATCCGTGACAACGCCACCGGCGAGGTGGTCGGCACGTACCGGCTGCTGCCGCCCGAGCGGGCCGCGATCGCCGGACGGCTCTACTCCGAGGGCGAGTTCGACCTGAGCCCGCTCGACGCGGTCCGGCCCGGCCTGGTCGAGGTCGGCCGCTCGTGCGTGCACCCCGACCACCGCGACGGCGCCGTCATCGGGCTCATCTGGGCCGGGATAGCCCGCTACATGGTGGACCGCGGCCACGAGTGGCTGGCCGGCTGCTGCTCCATCCCGCTGGCCGACGGCGGCACCCTGGCGACGGCGACCTGGGACCGGGTGCGCGACAAGCACCTCGCCCCGCCGGAGTACCGGGTACGGCCGCTGCGCCCCTGGACCCCGAACGACACCGCCCCGGCCGGCCGCACCGAACTCCCGGCCCTGCTGCGCGGCTACCTCCGTCTCGGCGCCTGGGTGTGCGGGGAGCCCGCCCACGACCCCGACTTCGGCGTCGCCGACCTGTACGTGCTGCTGCCGATGGGCCGGGTCGACGCGCGCTACCTGCGGCACTTCCTCTCCCTCGTCCCGGCCTGATGAGCGTCTGGCTGCCCAGCGCGCCCTGCACTCCGCGGGCGTGCGTGGAGGCGACGGCGACCCTCACGACCGTGCCCCGGGCCGTGCTGCGGCTCACGGCGGTGGTCGTGCTCGTCCTGGTCGGGGTGGTGCTGGCGCCGGTCGGCGGTCGGTTCCCGTCCCGCCTGGTGCGGTACTGGAGCCGGACCGTCGTGCGGGCGGCGGGGGTGCGGGTCCGGGTGACCGGCGCGACCGCGCCCACCGGCACCGGGCTGCTGCTGGTCGCGAACCACATCTCCTGGCTGGACATCCCGCTGCTGGCCGCCGTCCGCCCGGCCGGGATGCTGGCCAAGGACGAGATCCGCAGGTGGCCGGTGGCGGGCACGCTGGTCGCGCGCGGCGGTGTCCTGTTCATCGACCGCGACCGGCTGCGGGCCCTGCCCGCCACGGTCGCCGCGATCGCCGACGCCCTGCGCGCCGGGCGGGCGGTGGCGGTGTTCCCGGAGGGCAGCACCTGGTGCGGCCGCGCCCAGGGGTACTTCCGGCGGGCGGTGTTCCAGGCCGCCCTGGACGCCCGGGTGCCGGTACAGCCCGTACGCATCCGCTACCGCAACCGTGCGGGAGCGGCCAGCACCGTGGCCGCGTTCGTCGGCGACGACCCGCTGCTCGCCTCGCTGTGGCGGGTGGTGTCGGCGCGGGGCCTGGTGGCGGAGGTCGAGGTCCTGCCCGCGCTCGCGCCGGGCAGCCACCCCGACCGCAGGGCGCTGGCCGCGGCCGCCGGCGCCCAGGTGCTGGACGGCCTGCCCGAGCGGCAGGCCATGGCCCGGCCCGACGCCGTGCCCGGCGCGGCGTGCCACCGCCCCGACCCGCGCGCACCGCGCCCGTCGCGCCTCCGCCTCCGCGGTCCCCGCGAGGTGCTTCGGGGTGCCGGGGAGCGCGCCGGAGTTCCGGTCCGGCAACTGCTCCGGCAACCGGTCCGGCTCCCGGGGCGGGTACGTGCCGTGGAAACGGGGCCCGCGGCCGAGGGCGAAGGGCGGGTCGCCGAGTCCGCCGAGCCTACGGAGTTGACCGAGTTGACCGAGTTCGCCGGCCGGGGCCGGTGAGGCCGGCCGCCGGGCGCATTCCGTCCAAGTCGGGTGTCGTCGGCCGAACTTGATGGGATCATGATGCATCCCGACCTCTGAGGGGAGCGCGCGTGAGCGGAAGCCCGGCCGGCCGGACGGTCCTCGTGACGGGGGGCAGCGGCTTCGTGGCCGCCCATCTCGTCCAGCAGCTCCTGGAGCGCGGCTACCACGTGCGCACGACCGTGCGTGCCACGGCGAACGAGGCCAAGTGCCGGCCGCTGTGCGCCCTGGGGGACGCCCATCCCGGCCGCCTCGACCTCTTCGAGGCGGACCTGCTGACGGAGGGCTCCTTCGACGAGGCGATGAAGGGCTGCACGGTGGTCTTCCATGTGGCCTCGCCCTTCCTGATGCCGGAGAAGATCAAGGACGGCCGGCGGGACGTGGTGGAACCGGCCCTGGCGGGCACGCGCAACGTCGTGGCGTCGATCGAGCGCACCGGGACCGTCGAGCGCCTGGTCCTCACGTCCACGGTCGGGGCGATCTTCGGCGACTACGCCGATGTACGGGAGATGGACGGCCAGACCCTGTCGGAGAAGTACTTCAACACCACCAGCACCGTGGAGAACAACCCGTACCACTACGCCAAGACGGTCGCCGAGCGGGCCGCCTGGGAGGCGGAGGCCGCCCAGAGCCGCTGGCGCATGGTCTCCGTCAACCCCGGCCTGATCCTCGGCCCCTCCCTCACCCCCGGCTCGGACTCGGGCAGCCTGTTCCTCCTGGACGAGCTCTTCAAGGGCTACTTCTTCTACGGCGCCCCGGACTTCAGCTTCACCACGGCCGACGTGCGCGAGGTCGCGGCGGCCCACATAGCGGCGGCCGAACGCCCCGAGGCGCACGGCCGCTACATCGTCGCGGCGCGGGAGATGACCTCCTTCCACCAGATGTCGAGAGCCCTGCTGAAGCACCAGCCGGGAAACCGGCGCCTGCCCCGGACGGCCCTCCCGCACTGGCCGGTGCGGATCCTCGGCCCCGCCTTCGGCCTCTCCCAGGAGTACATCCGAGGCCACCTCGGCATCCGCTTCCGTGTCGACAACCGCAGAAGCACCGAGGAACTGGGCCTCGTCTACCGTCCGATCGAGGAGACCCTGGTGGACCACCACCGAGCCTGGCGCGAGCAGCGACGCTAGCGGAGCGTGCCCAGCACCCGGCGCAGATACGGCGCCGTAGCGCTCTCCTCGGCCGCCGCCACCTCCCGCGGCGTCCCCGTCGCCACGATCCGTCCGCCCGCGTCGCCGCCGCCGGGCCCGAGGTCGATCACCCGGTCGGCGCCCGCCACCACGGACATGTCGTGCTCGACGACGATCACGGTGTGTCCGGCGTCGACCAGGCCGTGCAGCTGCCGCATGAGGACCTCGACGTCGGCCGGGTGGAGACCGGCCGTCGGTTCGTCGAGGAGGTAGAGCGTGTGGCCGCGGCGGCCGCGCTGCAACTCGGCGGCCAGTTTGATGCGTTGGGCCTCGCCGCCGGAGAGTTCCGTCGCCGGCTGGCCGAGACGCAGATAGCCGAGGCCCACGTCGAGGAGGGTGGCCAGAGCGCGCCAGACGGCGGGGACGTCGGCGAAGAAGTCCGCCGCCGCCTCCACCGTCAGGTCCAGCACCTGCGCGATGTTCCGGTCCCGGTAGGCCACTTCGAGTGTCGCGGGGTTGTAGCGGGCCCCGCCGCAGTCCGGGCAGGGCGCGTACGTGCTGGGCAGGAAGAGGAGTTCGACGCTCACGAAGCCCTCGCCCTGACAGGTCTCGCAGCGGCCTCCCGCCACGTTGAAGGAGAACCGGCCGACGCCGTACTTCCTGGCCCGGGCCGCGTCCGTCGCCGCGAAGACCTTGCGGACCACGTCGAACAGGCCCGTGTACGTCGCCAGGTTCGAGCGCGGGGTGCGGCCGATCGGCTTCTGGTCGACCGCCACCAGCCGGCCCACGCCGGGCAGGTCCTGCGTGATCTCCCCGACGAGGGTCGACTTTCCCGAGCCCGAGACGCCGGTCACCGCCGTGAACACGCCCAGCCCGAACTCCGCGGTCACCCCGCGCAGGTTGTGCCGGGTCACCGGACCGACCGTCAACCGGCCCCGGGCGTCGCGGACTTCACGCACGGGCGCCGCAGAGCGGCCGAACAGGAAGCGTGCCGTCGCCGACTCCGCGACCGACGCCAGGTCGGCCACCGGCCCGCTGTGCAGCACCCGCCCGCCGTGCTCACCCGCCCGCGGGCCCACGTCCACCAGCCAGTCGGCGGCCCGCATCACGTCCAGCCGGTGTTCCACCACGAACACCGAGTTGCCCGCCGCCTTCAGCCGCTCCAGCACCGTGAGCAGGGCCTCCGTGTCCGCCGGATGCAGTCCCGCCGACGGCTCGTCGAGCACGTACACCACGCCGAACAGTCCGGAGCGCAGCTGGGTCGCGATCCGCAGCCGCTGGAGCTCGCCCGCCGACAGGGTGGGAGTGGCGCGGTCCAGGCCGAGATAGCCGAGTCCGAGTTCGAGGACGGGCGCGATACGGGTGCGGAGGTCGTCGGTGAGGACACGGGCCGTCTCGGTCGTCCCCTCGAGCAGCCGGGCCAGTTCCGCCAGCGGCAGCGCGGCCAGTTCCGCGATCGTCCGGCCCGCGAAGGTCACGGCGAGCGATTCCGGCCGCAGCCGGCCGCCGTTGCACGCCGGACAGGGGGCGGCCGTCAGGAAGCGTTCCGCCCTGGCCCGCAGGGTCTGGCTCCTGGAGTCCGCGAAGGTCTTCATCACATAGCGGTGAGCGCTCATATAGGTGCCCTGGTAAGGGCGTTGGATGCGGTCCGCGTCCCGCACCGGGTGGACCGTCACCACCGGCTGCTCGTCCGTGAACAGGATCCACTCCCGCTGCTCGGCGGGCAGTTCGCGCCATGGGACGTCGACGTCGTGGCCGAGCGCGTCGAGGATGTCCCGCAGGTTCTTGCCCTGCCAGGCACCCGGCCAGGCGGCGATCGCGCCCTCGCGGACGGACAGCGACGGGTCCGGTACCAGCGACTCCTCGGTGGTGCGGTGGACCTCGCCGAGGCCGTGGCACTCGGGGCAGGCCCCGGCCGCCGTGTTGGGGGAGAAGGCGTCCGAGTCGAGGCGCTCCGCGCCCGGCGGGTAGTCGCCCGCCCGGGAGAAGAGCATCCGCAGCGAGTTCGACAGGTTCGTGACCGTGCCCACCGACGAGCGGGAGGTGGGCGTCGAGCGGCGCTGCTGGAGCGAGACCGCCGGGGGCAGGCCGGTGATCTCCCCGACCTTCGGTGCGCCGACCTGGTGGATCAGCCGCCGCGCGTACGGCGCGACCGACTCGAAGTAGCGGCGCTGGGCCTCCGCGTAGATCGTCCCGAACGCCAGCGACGACTTCCCGGAGCCGGACACCCCCGTGAACACGGCCACCACGTCGCGCGGGACGTCGACGTCCACGCCCCGGAGGTTGTGCTCGCGGGCTCCCCGGACCCGGATGTACCCGTCCTTCGTGGACGGCTGGTCGCCGTGCGGCTCGGGTGGGCTCGGCATGGGGGAACTCCGTACGGGTCTTCGGCCGCGCGGTCGGCGCGGGGCGGGACAAACCCCACGATCCTATGCGCGCGGGGTGCGCGACGCCCGGTGAGCGGCGCGGGGCCGATAGTCAGCCGCCGCTCCGCTCCGCGTGCACGATCCCGGCGAGCCGCCGGTAGGAGTCCAGCAGCGCGGCCCGGTCGTAGGTGCTGGTGGTGACGAGGACCTCCTGTGCCCCCGTGTCCTTCAGCACCGTCTCCAGCTCGTCCGCGACCTGCTCCTCGGTGCCCGCGAGATGGCCGGTGAGCCCGGACTCGTAGAAGCCGCGCTCCTTCGCGGTCATCGCGCGGAGCTCGGCCTCCTCGGCCGGTGGCAGGGGAGGGAAGGTGCCGTGGGTACGGGAGTGCGCCATCGACCAGGCCTCCGGGACCAGGAGTCGTCGTGCCTCCTCGGGCGTCCGCGCCACCGCGATCGTGCCGGAGATGACCACGTAGGGCTCCGACGCCCAGGGGGAGGGCCGGAAGAGGGCCCGGTAGCGGTCGATGCCGCGTCGCATCTTCTCGCGGCCGCGGAGGTCACCGATGACCATCGGGAGCCCCGCGCGGGCGGCGATCTCCGCGCCCTCGCCCATGGCCAGCACGAACGGCGGCACGGTCAGTCCTTCCGAGGGCCGGGCGTGCACGCCCGTGGGTGAGCTGCCGAGGAACCAGCCGAGCAGTTCCGTGAGCTGTCCCGCGAAGTCGTCCGCGTCGTCCTTGTCCCTTCCCAGCGCCCTGCGCACCCCGTCGGTGAAGCCCACCGAGCGTCCCAGGCCCATGTCGACGCGGCCCGGGAACAGGGACTCCAGGACACCGAACTGCTCGGCCACGACCAACGGCCGGTGGTTGGGCAGCATCACCCCGCCGGTGCCGACCCGGATCCGGTCCGTCGCGCCGGCCACGGCCGCGGCCAGCACCGTGGGCGCCGATCCGGCGACCCCGGGCACGCCGTGGTGCTCGGAGACCCAGAACCGGTGGTAGCCCAGCGCCTCCGCCTCCCGCGCCAGCCGCACGGTGTCCCGGAGCGCCTCGGCGCCGGTGTGGCCCTCGCGCGTGCGCGAGCGGTCGAGGACGGAGAAGCGGGCCGAGGCGATCACGGAGCTCATACGGGGTTCAACACCGCGGGGCCCGCTGGATTCCCCGCACGGCGCGAGGTCCTGCGCGGGACCGCCCGGGGCGCCGACGTGGATCAGCCCTCGGGAAGCAGCAGGCCGGCCGGGGCCTACCGTTCCGGGCCGGCCGGTGAGGGGGCCGGCTGTCTAGGGTGGGCGGCGTGACCGACAGCAGCAGGCGACCCGTCGCCGTCTTCGACCTGGACAACACCCTCGCCGACACGGCCCACCGGCAGCGGTTCCTGGAGCGCAGTCCGCGCGACTGGGACGCGTTCTTCGCGGCCGCGCCGCAGGACCCGCCGATCCCGGAGGGCGTCGCGATGGTGCTGGCCCGCGCCGAGGAGTGCGAGGTCGTCTACCTCACCGGCCGGCCCGAGCGCTGCCGGCGCGACACGCTGGAGTGGCTCGCCGCGCAGGGGCTGCCGGAGGGTCCCGTCCACATGCGGCGCAACGACGACCGCAGGCCCGCCCGGCGCACCAAGCTGGAGGTGCTGCGCCGGCTGGCCCGCGACCGGGAGGTGCGCGTCCTGGTGGACGACGACGAACTGGTGTGCGCCGACGCCCGGCGGGCCGGTTTCACCGTCGTCCTGGCGCGCTGGACGGCTCCTTCGGGCGCGTTGAAGCAGGCGCAGGAGGGTGAGGGGCGTACCTGAGCGGCGGCCGTGCGGAAGGCGCGGCCGTGCGGGAGGGCGTGGCCGTGCGGGAAGGCGCGGCCCTTCGCGGGTGCCGGGCCGTCAGGCCGACTCGTCCAGGCGGAAGCCGACCTTCAGGCCCACCTGCCAGTGCGCGATGTCGCCGTTCTCGATCTGGCCGCGCACCTGCGTCACCTCGAACCAGTCCAGGTTGCGCAGGGTCTGCGAGGCGCGGGTGATGCCGTTGCGGATGGCGTCGTCGACGCCGTCCGGTGAGGTGCCGACGATCTCCGTGACCCGGTAGGTGTGCTTCGACATCAGGGTGCTCCTCTCGACCGTGACGGCCTCGTCACGTGTGTCACGCGTCACTCCACCGTGCCCCAAGCTGCGGCGGAGCGCGAGGCGTCGGACCGGACGGGTCCCTTCCGGCCGGTCCCTCTTGACCCCCCGTATTGGTCCATACCAAAATCCGGGGCACCCGTACGAGCGCCGCGCTCGTCCCCCCACGTCGGGCCGCTCGCCCTGTCCGCCGGGCAGAACAGGACCCCCGTGAGACGTCGCCTCCTCGCTCTTCTCTGCGTGTCCGCCTGCTTCCTGACCGCCTGTGGCGTGCTGCCGGGGACGGGGGGACCCGACCGCCGGACGGTCACGGTGTGGCTGATGAAGGACAGTGCGTCGCAGGAGTTCCTGGACCGGTTCACCGAGGACTTCGAACACGACCACCCGGATCTCGACCTCGACATCCGTATCCAGGAGTGGACCGGGATCGGCGGCAAGGTGGAGGCCGCGCTGGAGGACGGCGACGGGAACGGGCCGGATGTCATCGAGGTCGGCAACACCCAGGTCCCGCAGTACGTCGACGGCCGCGGACTGCTCGACCTGACCCTGGAGTCCGTCGCGAAATGGGGCCGGGACGACTGGCTGCCCGGCCTCGCCGAACCGGGGCAGCAGCGCTTCCACCAGTACGGCATCCCGTGGTACGCGGCCAACCGGGTCGTGATCTACCGCAAGGACCTCTTCGAACAGGCCGGCATCACCGCTCCGCCCCGCACCCGCGCCGAGTGGCTGGCCGCCACCGAGAAGCTGAACGCGGACGGGAACCAGGGCATCTACCTGGCCGGGCAGGACTGGTACACGCTCGCCGGGTTCATCTGGGACGAGGGCGGCGACCTCGCCACCGAGGACGGCGGCCGCTGGGAGGGCGCCCTCGGCACCCGGGCCGCCCTGCGCGGCATGGACTTCTACCGGCGGCTGCAGGCGCTCGGCGGCGGCCCCGTGGCGGCGGACGAGGAACACCCGCCCCAGGCAGGGGTGTTCGCCGCGGGCAAGGTGGCACAGATCGTGGCCGTGCCCGGACTGGCCCGGGCGGTCGTGCAGCAGAATCCCGCCCTGGATGGTGAGTTGGGCTTCTTCCCGGTGCCCGGCAAGAGCGCGGGCAGGCCCGGCGCGGTCTTCACCGGCGGCTCCGACCTCGTCGTCCCGCGCAACACCGACGTCAGACAGGGCGCCGTCGCCGTGGTCGCCGCGTTGACCGGCGCGGAGTGGGACACCGAACTGGCCCGCGCCATGAACTACGTGCCGAACAAGGCGAAGCTGGCGAAGTCCGTGGCCGGCGAGGAGGGGATCGAGGCCATGGCGGCGGGGGCCGCGCAGGGCCGCGCGACCCCCAGCACACCCGAGTGGGCCGCCGTCGAGGCGGACAACCCGATCAAGGACTACATGACGAAGGTGCTCACCGGTGCCGATCCCGCGACCGAGGCCCGCCGCGCCGCCGCCCGGATCACGCAGGCGCTGACGGTGACCTTCTGACGGCCCCGGCCGCCCCGTGCACGGTGGTCCCGAGCACGGGGCTCAAGCGGTGGTGGTCAGCGGGCGGTGCTCAGTGACAGCGCGAAGCGGCCCGCGCCGTCCGTCCACCAGTGACTCAACTCCAGTCCGGCAGCGGCGAGTTCCGTACGCACTCCCTCCTCCCGGAACTTCGCCGACACCTCGGTGCGCAGTTCCTCGCCGGCCGCGAAGTCGACGGCGAGGTCGAGGGCGGGGATCTTCACGGTCTGCGCCGTACGCGAGCGCAGCCGCATCTCGATCCACTCGTTCCCGGCGTCCCAGAGGGCGACGTGGTCGAAGGCGGCCGGGTCGAAGTCGGCGCCCAGTTCACGGTTGACCACGGACAGCACGTTCTTGTTGAACGCGGCCGTCACGCCGGCCGCGTCGTCGTACGCCCGCACCAGCACCCCCTCGTCCTTGACGAGGTCGGTGCCCAGCAGCAGCGTGTCGCCCGGCGCGAGCAGGGCGCGCACCGAGGCGAGGAACAGCGCGCGCTCGGCCGGCAGCAGGTTGCCGATCGTGCCGCCGAGGAACGCCACCAGGCGCGGCCCCGGGGTGTCGGGCAGTGCCAGTGCCGCGGTGAAGTCGGCGATCAGGGCGTGCACGTCCAGTCCCGGCCGCTCGGCGATCAGGGCCTGCCCGGCCTGGGTGAGGGCGCTCTCGCTGACGTCGACGGGCACATACGTGTCCAGGCCGGTCAGCGCGTCGATCAGATAGCGGGTCTTCTCCGAGGAGCCCGAGCCGAGTTCGACGAGCGTGCGGGCACCGGCCGCCGCGGCGATCTCGCCGGCCCGGTCCACGAGGATCTCGCGCTCGGCGCGCGTCGGGTAGTACTCGGGCAGTTCGGTGATCTGCTCGAACAGCTCGCTGCCGTGCGCGTCGTAGAACCACTTCGGCGGCAGCGTCTTCGGGGTGTCGGTGAGGCCGCGCTGGACGTCGGCGCGCAGCGCGGCGTCCGTGGCGTCCTCGGGGAGGGTGCGGGTGATGTGGAACGGGCTCACGTGCCGGTCTCCTCGGTTGGTGCGGATGCCGTGTCGGTGCTCGGTTCCTTGAGCGGGGTGAGCAGGACGTCGGCGCGGCTCGCCACGAGCAGGGTGCGGTCGGGGACCTCCTGCCAGCGCGGATCGTCGTCGTACGGCTCGGAGGCCACGACCGTGCCCCGGCCGGGCTCCGCCAGATACCAGAGGGTGTCGCCCCAGGCGGTGGCGGTGATGGACTCCCCGTCGGTGAGGAGCAGGTTGAGGCGCGAGCGGGGGGCCGCGGCGGCGACCTCGAGCACCGTGTCCGCCAGTGCCTGGCTCCCCGTGTCGCCGCCGCGCAGCCGGGCCAGGACCAGCGCCCAGACGAACGCCGAGTCGTTGCGCGCCTCCATCGACAGCAGGTCCACGGCGGGCAGCGAGCCGGTCAGCGACTCCAGTGAACCCGGCCAGCCCGCGACCGCCCCGTTGTGGCTGAACAGCCAGGTCCCGGCCGCGTACGGCGCCGCCGCGGCCTCGGCGTCGGCGCCGGCCAGCGTCGCGTCCCGTACGGCGGCCAGCAGGGCCCGGCTGCTGACGACCCGGGCCAGGTCGGCGAAGGACAGGTCCGCCCAGATGGGTCCGGCCCGGCGGTAGCGGGCCGGCACCGGATCCCCTTCGGCGTACCAACCCACCCCGAAACCATCGGCGTTGACGGTCCCGTACCGCTGTCGCCGGGGCGCCCACGACTGCCGGTACAGACTGTGCTCGGGCTCCACGAGGAGCCGCCCGAGCGGCTCCCCGTGCCCGAGGTACGCGAGGTGACGGCACATCAGACGGCCCCCGAGCGGGCCGTGCGGAACCCGGAGAAGATCTGCCGCCGGATCGGGTAGTCCCAGTTGCGGAACGTGCCCCGGCAGGCCACCGGGTCCACCGCGAACGAACCGCCGCGCAGCACCTTGTGCTCGGGGCCGAAGAAGACCTCCGAGTACTCCTTGTACGGGAACATGCGGAAGCCGGGGTAGGGCAGGAAGTCGCTGGACGTCCACTCCCAGACGTCGCCGATCAACTGCCGCACCCCGAGCGGGGACGCACCGGCCGGGTAGCTGCCCGCCGGGGCCGGCCGCAGATGGCGCTGGCCCAGGTTGGCGTGTTCGGGGCCGGGATCGGCGTCGCCCCACGGGTAGCGCATCGAGCCGCCGGTCGCCGGGTCGAAGCGGGCCGCCTTCTCCCACTCCGCCTCGGTGGGCAGCCGGCGTCCGGCCCAGCGGGCGTAGGCGTCGGCCTCGTACCAGCACACGTGCAGTACCGGCTCGTCGGGCGGTACGACCTCGGTGACCCCGAAGCGGCGGCGCAGCCACTGCCCGCCGTCCCGGTGCCAGAACAGCGGCGCGTGGATCTTGCTGCGGCGAACGTGCGACCAGCCCTCCTTCGTCCACCAGCGCTCGTCGTCGTAGCCGCCGTCCTCGATGAACGCCTGGTAGGCGCCGTTGGTCACCGGGGTGGTGTCGATGTGGAAGGGGGCCACCTCGCGCCGGTGCGCCGGCCGTTCGTTGTCCAGCGCCCAGGGCTCACCGGAAGTGCCCATGGTGAACGGGCCACCGGGCACGAGGACCTCGGCCGGGCCGGTGAACAGCGGCACCGGGTCCGGGTCGGGCGCGGTGAGGGCCTGCGGGCCGGCCCGGAGCTGGTGGGTGATCAGCATGGTCTCGTCGTGCTGCTGCTCGTGCTGCGCGATCATCCCGAAGGCGAACCCGGCCTCCGTCAGCCGGGTGCCGCCGAAGTCGGCGGACTCCAGCACGTCCATCACCCGGCCGCGCACCTCCGCGGCGTAGCGGCGGGCCTCGCCCGGCGGCAGCAGCGGCAGGGAGGGCCGTTCGGCACGCGAGTGCTCGAAGGCGTCGTACAGGCCGTCGATCTCGGGACGCATCGCCTCACGGCCGGCCACCGTGCGCAGCAGCCACAACTCCTCCTGGTTGCCGATGTGCGCGAGGTCCCACACCAGGGGGGACATCAGGGGGGAGTGCTGGGCGGTGAGGTCGGGCTCCTCGACGCAGCTCGTCAGGAGCGTGGTGCGCTCCCGGGCCGTGGTGAGGGAGGCCAGCACCCGGGTGCGGAGGGTGTCCGCGTCCAGGCTGGGGCCGTCGTCCGGGCCGGGAACGGCGTCCAGCGCCTGCCCGGTGTCCAGGGCGGGGTCGGTCATGTGCGGAGGTCCTTCCCGTACGCGCGGGTGTCCGTGCCGCGCAGGCGGTCGAGCAGGTCGTCGGCGGGGGTGCGGCCCTGGAGGACGTACCGCTCCAGGTAGTCCGACACGGCGTCCGTCACCGCCTCGGTGGCGCCGAGGCGGGGCAGCGCCCGCAGAGCCGTGGTGAAGCAGGTGACGGCGACCTCGTGCAGCTCCGGGTCGGTCAGTCCGTACCGGGCCGCGTCGATCCACAGCGGATTGTGCGGGGCCGGCAGCGGCTGGGCCCGCTCGGCCAGCGGCTTCACCGCGCGATAGACGTTCTCGGCGGCCTCGGGATCGTCGAAGAGTGCCGTCGTCACGGCGAGCGGCACGATCCAGCCGTCGTCGCCGGGCTGCGCGTCGATCATGCGCAGTTCCAGATGGCCGCGGGGTCTG
The DNA here is from genome assembly GCF_042880655.1 of Streptomyces sp. NPDC058295. Lineage (NCBI taxonomy): Bacteria > Bacillati > Actinomycetota > Actinomycetes > Kitasatosporales > Streptomycetaceae > Streptomyces > Streptomyces sp. NPDC058295. Next base: position 30,731 of record NZ_JBHVYO010000019.1, on the reverse strand, counting down.
ACCGGCGGGAACAGCGTGGTGAGGTGGTAGTCGAGGTCCTCCCGGGTCGGTGCTCCCGTCCGGGTCCACTGCCGGAAGGTGAGCCGGTCCGGTACCTCCCACGGCCCGCTGTCGCGCCGGACGCACATCACCGGCGCGTCCAGCACGTGCCGGGCCCAGGCCGCGCGCGGATCGCCGTCGAGCGGGGGTCCGCCCGCGCGGCCGGCGCCGATCTCCGTCCACAGCAGCTGCCGGGTGGAACGCCAGCCGGTGGGGGCGCCGCCGAGCAGCGGGGAGTTGGCGAAGGCCGCCACCAGTACGGCGCCCAGAGTGTGTGACAGCAGCCAGCGCCGCCCGTGTCCCAGGGGGCCGGGCTCCTCGTACCCGGCGTCCAGGCAGACCTGTACGGAGGCCGAGGTGCACATCATGGCGCGGCCGGCCGGGCCCGTGCGGTCGAGGCATGCCTCCATGGCGTCGTAACGCGGCTCGTGGAGGAACCGGCGGGGTGTGCGCCAGGGGTCCGTGCCGTGGCCGGAGAGGGCGAGACCCTGCTCGGCCAGGACCGCGCGGACGGCGGTCAGATCGGCGGAGACGATGCCCACGCACTCCATCAGGGAGGCGGTGGGCGGCGAGCTCAGTTCCAGCTGGCCGCCGGGTTCGACGGTGAGCGGTGAACTCAACGGCAGGGTGCGCAGTGCGGCGTAGGCCGCTTCGAGTCGTTCGGGTGGGACGGGGAGCCGCGGCTCGCGCGGCTCGTGAACGAGCCATTCCACCTCGACCCCGACGGTGCGGGGTGGTCCGGTCTTGAAACATATGCCCTTGACCAGGGCCTCCACCTCGGCTTCGGTGAGGGCGCTGCGGGACGGGGTCTCGTCGGTACAGTCGCTGACTGAGTCGGACATGTCGGGATCCTCCTGAGATTCCACCATGCCACCGGTCCGGCCTCGGTGCGGCCGGACAGGCATCGCTCGTCCCACCCAAAACCCTCGAACGGATCCGCACAAGGGTACACAACCGTACATTCGGGACCGAGTTCGAGCTGTTTTCCAGGCGTTCCCGATCGGTCCGCAGAGTGTTTCCCGGCCCGGAAAACCCTGTTGCACGCGATGTCCAGGATCGCTCACGATGCGTGTATGAGCACGACGGGGGAGGCGGGCGGGGCGCGGGAGGCCGCGCGGCGCACGGCCATGGAGTCCACGGGGGTGGCGCCATGAGCGCGCGGCTGCGCGGCATCGCGCGGGAGACGGAGGAGATCGTCGCGGCGGGGCGCTACCACGCGTCCGACGGGCGCGCGGTGTCCCTCTCCGCGGCGATCGAGTCCGCCCGGGCGGGAACGCGGACGGGAGGGCCGGGACCGGTCGAGGTGCCGGAGGGGCCGGCCGTGGAGGCGCCGGCTCGGGCCGTCGGCGACACGACGGTCGAGGTCACCGGCGAGAGCAGCCTGGAGGCGGCCCGCCGGCTGGCCGGGAGCGGCCCGGTCGCCGTGCTGAACTTCGCCTCCGCCCGCAACCCCGGTGGCGGCTACCTCAACGGTGCGCAGGCGCAGGAGGAGGCCCTGTGCCGGGCCTCCGCGCTGTACACCTGCCTGCTCGAGGCCCGGGAGTTCTACGACCAGCACCGCGCCCACCGCGACCCGTTCTACACGGACCGCGTCATCCACTCACCGGCCGTGCCGGTCTTCCGCGACGACCGGGGCCGTCTGCTCGACGAGCCCTACGGCGTCGGCTTTCTGACGGCCGCCGCCCCCAACGCGGGCGTGGTGCTGCGGACCGCCCCGGAGCGCGCGTCGGAGCTGCCGGGAGCGCTGGCCGTCCGTGCCGGGCGGGTCCTGGAGACGGCCGCGGCGCACGGCTACCGGCGCCTGGTGCTCGGTGCGTGGGGTTGCGGGGTGTTCCGCAACGACCCCGCGCAGGTGGCGGGGGCGTTCCGGGCGCTGCTCGGCCCCGGGGGGCGGTTCGAGCGGAGGTTCGAGCAGGTGGTGTTCGGGGTGCTGGACCGGACACCGGGAAGCGTGGTGCTGACCGCATTCGAGCGGGTGTTCGACCGGAAGGCCGCTCAGGTCCAGCCGTAGCGCTCGTGCAGGCGGTGCCGGACCAGGTTGAACCGCATCCGGTCCAGCGCGCAGGCCTCACGGCGCATGCCGTCCTCGTGCAGCCGCAGGACGCGGTCGACGTCCACCCAGGAGTCCCGCCCGGACCGGTCCCAGGGCCCGCCGCCGATCGGCACCCACTCGCGGTCGCCGTCGTGCCGCTTGCTCGACAGCTGTACGGCGAGGAAGGTCCCGCCCGCCTCCTGGGCGACGACGAGCACCGGGCGGTCCTTGCCCCGGCCGTCGTTCTCCTCGAAGGGCACCCAGGTCCACACGATCTCGCCCGGGTCCGGGTCGCCGTCGTGCGCGGGGGAGTACTCGGTACGCACCCGGCCGACCCGGCGGGGGTCGGCCTCGGTGGTGGCGGAGGGGCCGGAGCGGCCCGGGACGTCTTCATCGGTAAACGCGGTCACGGGGGCACCCTAAGGGTTGCCCCCGTGACCAGGTCGTCAGCGGGTCACTTCTCCTCGACCGGCACCCGCTGCGCGGGCGGGCTCGCTACGCCGTTGAGCGGCGAAGTCCCGTTCGCGGAAGGCCCGTTCTGGTTCATCGAGGCGAGCAGCTGACGGGCCAGACCGAGTCCCGTCCCGCCCATGGTGAGCGCTTTGGCGAACACGTCCGCCATACCGTCGGCGCCGTTGAGCAGCACCATGTTGTCCACGTTGCCGAAGGCGGACGCGCCCGCCTTCACGATCTCCGGCCAGTTCTCGGCGAGTTGCTGGGCGACGACCGCCTCCTGGTTCTCGGCGAGGGCGGTGGCCCGGGCCTTGATGGCCTCCGCCTCCGCGAGCCCCTGCGCCTTCGCCGCCTCGGCCGCCGCCAGACCCCTGGCCTGTGCGGAGGCCGCCTCGGCCTCACCGGTGGCCCGGGTGGCGGCCGCGCTGGCCTCACCCCGCGCCCTGGTCGCCTCGGCCTCGGCACCGGCGGCGGTCTTGACCCGGGTCGCCTCGGCGGCGGCCGCGAGCTCCGTCTCCTTCGCCTTGGCCTGCGCCGCCGAGATCCGGGCGTCGCGCTCCGCCTCGGCCAGCGTGCGCTTCTCGTAGGCCTGCGCGTCCGCCGGCTTGCGGACATCGGCCTGGAGCTGCTGTTCGCGCCGCTGCGCCTCGAGTTCGGCGACCCGCGTCTCCTGGACGACGACCTCCTGCCGGGAGGCGGCGTCGGCGAGGGGTCCCGCCTGACGGGCCCTCGCGCCCGCCTTGTCCCGCTCGGCCTGGTAGCCGGCCTGCAGGATCTCGCTGTCCCGGGTGGCCTCCGCCATCCGGGCGAACGAGGCCTGTTCCGCCTCCGTGGCGAGACGGTTCGCCTCCGCCTGCGCGATCCGCGCGTCCCGCTGCACGGCCGCCGCGTGCGGCATCGCCATGTTCTTGATGTAACCGGTCGGGTCCTCGATCTCGTGGATCTGCAGCGAGTCCACGATCAGGCCCAGCTTCTCCATCTCCGTACCGCAGGCGGCACGGGTCTGCCCGGTGAGCTTCTCCCGGTCGCGGATCATGTCCTCGACCGTCAACCCGCCCACGATGGAACGCAGATGACCGGCGAAGACGTTGTGCACCCGCTCCGACATCAGCTTCTGCTGGTCGAGGAAACGCCGGGCCGCGTTGGCGATCGACACGAAGTCGTCGCCGACCTTGAAGATGACCACGCCCCGCACCTTGAGCGGGATGCCCTGGTGCGTCACGCAGTCCACATGCAGTTCGGTCTCGTTCAGGTCGAGCGACAGCTTGCGCACGACCTGTACCCCGGGCATCACCATCGTCCCGCGACCCGTGACGATGCGGAAACCCATGCCCGCCTCGAGGCCCTCCGTGCGGTGGTTGGAGCCGGAGATGACGAGTGCCTCGTTGGGTTCCGCGACGCGCCACATCATCTTGAACAGACCGATCAGTCCGAGGACGGCGACAACCGCCACCCCCGCAACGACGCCGACGAACATCGGCATACGCCCCCTTTGGATGGTGCCCTTTCGGCACCGAACGAAGGGAGTCTGCGCCTGCCCGGGTCAGGGGTGAAGACGTCGGCGAATCCTTGTTGCAATCTTGACGCTTACGTTCCCGAAGACGTACAGAACGGCCCTCACCTGCGCCGGGACGGGCTCAACTGTCGTATGCCCGGGTGACGTAGACCGTCCTGGGGGGCAGGTGCTCCACCACCATCACCACCGTGCCGGATTCGATGCGGCCCGTGCCGTCCGCCGGGTGCGCGAGGAAGTGTTCGGCCCCGCCGCGCACCCGGACGATCACCTCGCCGACGAGCCCGGGCCCGATCGTCCCGGTGACCCGCCCCATGAGCCCGACCATCGACGCATCGTCCATGGTCACAGGGTACGGGCGGAACCCGCTCATCCGGCCGGCGAGTCCGCGACCGCTTCCCGCGGCCAGTGCTCGTGCCAGCGCAGCTCCGCCTCCAGTTGGGCGGCGAGCGAGATCAGCAACGGCTCGCTGTTCGCCGGGCCGAGCAGCTGTGCCCCGACCGGCAGCCCGCCGGGCGCGAAGCCGGCGGGCACGTTGACGCCGGGCCAGCCCAGCACGTTCCACGGCCAGGCGTAGGGGCAGGCGGCGATCATCGCGCGGTCGGTGGCGAATCCGCTCAGGTGCAGCATGGCCCCGATGCGGGGCGGGGGAGCGGCCGTGGTCGGCGCGAGGATCACGTCGTAGTTCTCGAAGAAGCCGCCGATACGGCGGTGCAGGAGGGCCTCCGCGCGCCGGGCCGCCCGCAGCGGGACCCCGCCCAGCAGCCGGCCCAGCCGGGCGGCGCCCCGGGTGCGCCGGTCGAGCAGCGCGGGGAACGGGGCCTCGGCGACCCGCTCGGCGATGCCCGCGGTCGCCCGGGGCACGAAGGCGAGGCCGATCTGCCCGTACGGCGGGTCGGCCTCCTCGACGGTGTGCCCGAGGCCCGCCAGCCGCTCGGCGAGTTCGAGGACGCGGGCGCGCACCTCGGGTCGCAGCCGGGCGGGTACGGCGGTGAACGGGGGCTTCAACGACAGGGCGATCCGCAGCCGGCCGGGGTCACGCCCCACCGCCGCCGAGGCGTCGACGGCGGGCGGCCGGTGCGGGTCGTGCGCGTGGTTGCCGCTCGCCGCATCGAGCAGCAGCGCCGCGTCCGCGACCGTACGGGCCAGCGTGCCGTTGACCGTGATGCCGTGGAAGGACTCGCCGCGCGGCCAGGTCGAGACCCGGCCGCGCTGAGGCTTGATGCCGACCAGATGGGTCCAGGAGGCAGGGATGCGGACCGAGCCGGCCCCGTCCGAGCCGAGCGCGGCCGGCACCAGACCCGCCGCCACCGCGGCCGCCGAACCGCCGGAGGAGCCGCCCGGGGTGTGCTCGATGCTCCACGGGTTACGGGTCGCGCCGAAGGCCGGGCCCTCGGTGAACGGCCACTGGCCCAGCTCGCAGGTGTTGGTCTTGCCGACGATCACGGCCCCGGCCGCGCGCAGCCGGCGTACCGCCTCGCCGTCCTCGGCGACCGTGGGGTGCACGCCCTGGCAGCCGAAGGCGGTCGGCTCGCCCGCCACGTCCATGTCGTCCTTGACGGCGACGGGGACGCCGAGCAGCGGCCGCCGGCCCCCGGCCGCCAACTCCCGGTCGGCCGCGTCGGCTTCGGCTAGCGCGGCCTCGGCCCGGACGATCCGGAAGGCGTTCAGGGTGCCCTGGCTCGCCTCGATCCGGGCGAGGGTGTGCTCGACGAGCGTGCGGGAGGACACCTCGCCCCCGGCCAGCGCGCGGGCGGTGGCCGTCAGGCCTGCGGCACGGTCGGGCGTCATGCGGGCACCTCCGGGACGACGATGTCTACCGCACGGTAAGTCTGGCCGCCCGGCGGTGGAACGGCACGCGGGCGGAAGGGGTCTGCCCGTCCGCCACCGGGGCGGCGGCCCGACCCGCCACAGACGTCCCACAGGCATCGTCTGTTCCTGCGCAAAGGATTGACGTGTTCCTGCCTCGCCCCTACCTTCTGATCGACTTTCCGAACTGTGTTCGGAATATCGAACCGCCGGACGTGCCTTGAGCCGTAGGAGAGCCGCCATGACGACCCGTCCCCCCGCCCCGTCCCGTCGTGCCCTGCTGCGCGCGATGGCCGTCCTGCCCGCCACGGCGCTCGTGCTCGGCGAGGCTCCCGGCCTGCTCGGCACGGCCCTGGCCGCCGCACCGGCCGCCGGTTCGGCCACCCGCTACACGATCGTGCCGTTCCTCAACAGCAACGACGGAACCGTGAACGTCTACCAGTCCGACGACGCCACCGACTTCCGGCTGCTGCAGTCCTCCGCCTACACCCCGCCGAGCAACCGCATCCGCGACGCGAGCGTCTTCAAGCACACCAACGGCTACTACTACGTCACCTACACGACCCACACCTGGCAGGACGCCAGCACCACCATCGGCTTCGCCCGCAGCTCCGACCGGGTCAACTGGACGTTCCTGTACGACTACACGGTCCCGATCACCAACCTCTCCCGCGCCTGGGCGCCGGAGTGGTTCGTCGACAGCGACGGCAGCGTCAACGTCATCGTGTCCTGCTCCGTGACCAGTGACGAGTGGATCTTCACCCCGTATCTGCTGAAGGCCACCAACTCCGCTCTCACCGCCTGGAGTTCACCGGTCGCCCTGTCCGGCATCGGGTCGAACCACATCGACACCTACATCGTGAAGGTCGGCTCGACGTACCACGCGTTCACGAAGAACGAGACGGCGAAGTACATCGAGTACGGCACGGCGTCCAGCCTGGCCGGCCCCTACACGATCACCAGGACCGGTGACTGGGCGGGCTGGGGCAGCTACCGCGAGGGCCCGTCCGTCATCCAGCTCGACAACGGCGCCTGGCGGATCTTCTTCGACGGCTACGGCGACGGCAACTACTACTACAGCGACAGCTATGACTCCTTCGCCACCTGGAGCGCGCCCAAGGCGCTGCCCGGCATCTCCGGCACGGCACGCCACTTCACGGTCATCAAGGAGACGGTGACCGGCGGCCCCACCCTCACGAAGAACGCCACCCGCTCGTTCCGGTCCGGCAACTACACCACCCGCTACTGGCAGGAGCAGTCCGCCCTGCTCAACCTGCCCGTGGTGACCAGCTCCAGCACCACCGCCGAGAAGCAGGCGTCCACCTTCACCGTGGTGGCGGGCCTCGCCGACGCGAACGCGTACTCCTTCCGCGACGCCGCCGGAAACTACCTGCGCCACTACTCCTTCCGGGGCCGCTTCGACGCCAACGACGGCACGGCGTCCTTCGCCAAGGACGCCACCTTCATCGCCCGGACCGGCTCGGCGAGCGGTTCGGTCCGCTTCGAGTCGTACAACTACCCCGGCTACTACCTGCGCCACTACAACTACCAGCTCCGGGTGGAACAGCCCGACGGCACGGACCTGTTCCGCCAGGACAGCTCCTTCGTGGCGGCGACCGCCTGGGCCTGAGCCGGTGGACCGGGCCGCAATGACGGGGCCCGGCCCGGCGGTCCGGCGGTGACGACCTCAGCGGAGCCGAGCTCGGTCATCGTCGCTGGTTCCCTTCGCCAGGGGCACATCCCCGCTGAACGGCCGCCGGGTGATCACTGTGGCGAAGCCACCTGAGGGAGGCCTGAAGCGGCGACCGGACGACCGTCGCGATCCGTGCGGGAGCGGGAGCTGTCGGCCCGGGTGAACCGCAGGGGAGGGACCGGCCGCCCGGTCGGCGGCCGTGTTCAGTGACGTGGTGACCGGCGGACGGTCAGCACGGCGACGTCGTCGTGCCGGCGGTCGTGGCCGGCGTACGCGCGGGCGTCCTCGTGCATGGCCAGGGGCAGCTCGGTGGGGGAGAGGTCGAGGTGCTTCATCAGACGCTCGTCGACCGGGTAGAAGGTGCCGTCGTGGGCGCGGGTCTCGGTGAGGCCGTCGGTGGTCAGCACCAGCGTGGACCCGGCGGGGAACGCGAACCACCCGACCGTGGTGGGTTCGGCGGCCAGGTCGGCGAGCCCGAGCGGGACGCCGGTGTCCACCGCCGGTGCGGTGACGGCGCCCTCGTGCACCAACCGGGGCGGAATGTGCCCGCAGTTGACGGCCTGCGCCTCCGTGCCCTGGTCGACGCCGATGATCAGGGCGGTGACGAACCGCTCGTCGTCGCCGGTCTGTTCGGCGTAGGAGTTGTGCCGGACGACCGCGGCGTCCAGGGCGTCGACGAGCGCGGTGAGTGTGGGCTCCCGGTGGGCCGCCTCACGGAAGGCGCCGATGACGGCGAACGCGGCGCCCACCGCGGCCAGCCCCTTGCCCTGCACGTCCCCGATCAGCACGCGCGTGCCGAACGGCGAGGCCACGACGTCGTAGATGTCACCGCCGACGAGCCGGTCCTCCTGCACGGGTTCGTAGACGCCGTTGACCAGCACGTCGTCGGTGAGCAGGGGCAGCGGGTGCAGGATGTGCCGCTGCATGGCGGCGGCGGTGGAGCGCAGCCGCAACATCTCGTGCTCGCGCGCGATGCGCCGGTGGCAGGCGTAGACGGAGGCGGCTCCCAGGGCGAGGGTGAGCAGCACCAGCAGCGCCCGGTCGAGCCACCGGCCGTTGTCGTCGGCCCGTACGACCAGCGTGAGGGTGACGAACAGGGTGGTCCAGGCGGCGACGAACTTCGTCTGCTGGACGGTGCACAGGGCCGACGCCGTACCCGGCAGGAAGACCAGCAGTCCGAGGAGCCACACCTCGGATTCGGACAGGACGCCCAGCACCTCCACCAGGACCGTCACCGACAGCACCCCGACGACCGTCTCGGCGTTGCCCGGGGGCTCGATGGCTTCGAGGGCGTCGGTGGGGCGTGTCCGACGGGGACCGGTCATGGGAACTCCCGCGCAGTGGTGATCTCCCTGCAACTCTAGACGCGCGCCGACGGCGTCGGCTGAACGGCCGTGCCGTCAGGGGCGCGGCCACGGGCGGCCGCCGATGGCCTCGATGCCGTAGTTGAAGCGCCGTAGATAGCCCGCGAAGGCGGCGATGTCCTCGTCCGGCCAGTCGGTCATCACCTGGTCCAGGATGTCCACGATCCCCTCGCGCTCCGAGTCCAGCAGGCGGGTGCCCTCGTCGGTGAGCCGGAACTTGCGGGCCATCCCGCCCTCCGGGTCGGGGATCCGCTCGATGAGCCCCGCCCGCATCGCCGCCGCGGTCTGCCGGTTCAGGGTGGAGGCGTCCAGTCCGAAGGCCTCGCTGAGTTCCCCGATGGACATGGGTCCCTGGACCCGGATCCGGCTGAGCAGGATGTAGGCGCTGCGCTCCATGAGGCTGTTCTTGCGGCGACCGCCCCGCTGGTTCAGGAACGTGTGGCGGCTGAGCAGCATCTGCTCGTACTCGACCTCGTGTGTCGGCGTGTCCATGTGCCCGACCTCCTGCTTCCGTGCGCCCGCACCATCCTGGCACACCGCTGTGCACGGGCCACAGCATGTGCTTGATACACATGGCATGTACGATGCACATCCTTCGCGTGCTGCGCGCGGATCCTTCCCGCGGACCTTCACCGCACATCCCAAGTCGAGGAGTCCCCATGGGCGCCCCCGCTCTCCAGCCCACGGCCCGCCCAGGTGCCGTGATCGCCACGCTGGCCTTCGCCGGCACCACCGCGGCGATCATGCAGACGCTGGTCACCCCCCTCATCGCCGAGCTGCCGCAGATCCTGGACACCTCGTCCTCGAACGCCGCCTGGGTGATCACCGTCACCCTGCTGGTGGCCGCCGTGTGCGTGCCGGTCGTCGGCCGCCTCGGCGACCTGCTGGGCAAGCGCCGGATGCTGCTCGCCTGTTCCGTGCCGCTGATCGTGGGCTCGGTGGTGTGCGCCTTCGCCTCCGACGTCGTGACGATGATCGTGGGGCGCGGGCTCCAGGGCATGGGCATGGGCATGGTGCCCCTCGGCATCGCGCTGCTGCGGGACGTCGTACCGGCCGAGAAGCTCAGCGGCTCCATCGCGCTGGTCAGCGCCTCCATGGGGATCGGCGGCGCCATCGGCCTGCCGCTGGCCGCCGCGGTCGCCCAGTACGCCAACTGGCGCGTGCTGTTCTGGGGCTCCGCCGCCCTCGCCGCCGTCGTCGCCGTCCTGATCTACCTGCTCGTCCCGGACGTCCCGGCCGGCGCCAAGGGCCAGCGGTTCGACCTGCCCGGCGCGATCGGTCTCGGCGTCGGTCTGGTCTCGCTGCTGCTCGCGGTCTCCAAGGGCGCCGACTGGGGCTGGGCCTCGGGCACCACGCTCGGTCTGTTCGCCGCCGCCGTCGTGGCCCTCGTCGGCTGGGGCGTGTGGGAGGTGCGCACCACCGACCCGCTGATCGACCTGCGCACCACGGCCCGCCCCCGGGTGCTCCTCACCAACCTCGCCTCGGTCTTCATCGGCTTCGGCATGTACGCGAGCATGCTGGTGATGCCGCAGCTGCTCCAGTTCCCGGAGGCCACCGGCTACGGCCTCGGCCAGTCGATGCTCGCGGCCGGTCTGTGGATGGCGCCCGGCGGCCTGATGATGATGCTGATCTCCCCGCTCGGCGGAAAGCTCACCAACGCCCGCGGTCCGAAGTTCACACTGGTCTGCGGCGCCCTGGTGCTGGCCGCCGGCTACTTCGTCTCCCTGGCACTGATGGGGTCCGCCTGGGGCGTCATGGTGGTCACGCTCATCACCAGCGGTGGTGTGGGCCTCGCCTACGGCGCCATGCCCGCCCTGATCATGAGCTCGGTCCCGCTCACGGAGACCGCCGCCGCCAACGGCTTCAACACCCTCATGCGTTCGCTCGGCACCTCGATCGGCTCCGCCGTCATCGGCGTGATCCTCTCCCAGATGACCACGGCCATGGGCGGCCACACCTTCGCCTCCGAGGACGGCTTCCGTACCGCGCTCCTGGTCGGCGGCGCCCTCGCGCTGATCTCCGCGGCCATCGCCGCCGTCATCCCCGCAGCCCGTGCCGCCGCGGCGGGCGAGGACGCGACCGACCAGACCGCCGTGCCCGAGCAGGCCAAGGTCTGAGACACCGGAGGGGGGTGACCGCGGCAGGTCGCCCCCCTCCGTGCCGCCCCCGCTTGCTGCCGCCTCCGCGTTACGCCAGGTCCAGCAGGCCCCTGCGGACCGCCTCCGACACCGCCGCCGCCCGGTTGTCCGCGCCCAGCTTGCGGTAGATCCGCACCAGGTGCGTCTTGACGGTCGCCTCGCTCAGGAACAGCGCCTCGGCGATCGCACGGTTGCTCAGCCCCTCCGCGAGCAGCCGCACCACCTCCACCTCCCGCCCGCTCAACTCCCGCTCCGGAGCCGGGTTCTGGGCGACCAACTCGCCCACCACCTCCGACGCCAGCCCGAGCGCACCGGCCGCGGCACCCCGTACCGCCCGGAACAGCTCCTCCGGCGGTCCCGCCTTCAGCACATAGCCCCGGGCACCCGCCTCCAGCGCGCGCACCACATCGGCCCGGCCCGCGTAGCTCGTCAGCATCACCACCGGGATCCCCGGCGCCTCGGCCGCGAGCCTGCGCACCGCCTCGATCCCGTCGATGCCGGCACCGCTCCCGAACCGCAGGTCCATCAGCACCAGGTCCGGCAGCAGGCGCGCCGCGAGCCGAACGGCGTCCTCCCCGGACCCCGCCTCGGCGGCCACCTCGAGATCCGGCTCGCCCTCCAGCAGTGCGCGCAGCCCCGCCCTGACGACGGCATGGTCGTCCGCCACCAGCAGACGCAACGGCGCACCGCTCACCGGGCGGCCACCGGGGCCGCCGGGCGGCTCTTCGCCAGGGCCGGCACCGTCGCCCGCACACAGGTGCCGCGCCCCGGCACGCTGCCCACGACGAGATCCCCGCCGCACTCCCGCAGCCGCGCCCGGGCGGCCGGGATGCCGAGCCCCCGGACGGCCTGGGCGGGGACGCCGACCCGGCCGGTCTCGAACCCCGCGCCGTCGTCCCGCACTTCGAGCTCCGTCCGGTCCGCGTACCCGTGCAGCGTGACCAGGACGTTCACCGCGCGCGCGTGTTCACGGACATTGGCCAGCGTGCTCTGTGCCACCCGGAACAGGGTCGCCGCCGCGGGCCCGTCCAGGACCGGCCGACGCTCGCCCACCGAGAGGAACCGCACCCGGGCCGCCGCGCCCTCCGCCTCGGCCCGCGCGCACAGCAGCCGCAGCGCGCCCTCCAGACCGGCCTCGTCCACGGCGGACGGCGTCAGGTCGCGGATGATCCTGCGGGTCTCGGCGAGATTGGCGTGCAGTGCGTCGGCGACCGCCCGCATCCGGTTCCGGGCCACCTCGGGCCTCGCGTCCCAGTCGCGGTCGGCGGCCTGCAGCAGCATCACCCCGCCGGAGAGCTCCTGGGCCAGCGTGTCGTGCAGGTCCCGGGCGATCCGGGCCCGCTCGGCCAGCACCCCGGCCTGCCGCTGCTGCCGGGCCAGTACGTCCCGGGTGCCCCGCAACTCCTCGACCAGCCGCAGCCGTTCGGCCGCGTCGCGCTGCTGGGCGCGGTAGAGGGCGACGGTGCCCCACACGGCCGCCACCGGGATCAGCACCAGCTCGGGATCGAACTGCCCCGCGCTGCGGACGAGTTGACCGGCGAGGACGACCGAGAGGGCGCCCACCGCCGCCCCGGCCGCCCGCCGGCCGAGCACCCGCAGGGCCGCGCAGGCCAGCGGCAGCGCGCACCACACGTAGGCGGCGGTGAGCGACGCGGGCGCGAGGAGGACCAGCGTGGTCCACAGCGCCAGCAGCGCCACGACCCACAGGTGCCGGCCGATCCGGCCCAGCCGTTCACCGGCCGCGAGTCCGCCCGCGTACACCAGCGCCAGCAGCCCGCTGACGCCCACGATGTCCCAGCACAGCCCGATCCTCAGCTGCACCAGCCGGACCAGAGCGGCGCCCACGACGACGAAGAAGGTGAGATGGGCGAGGAGGTCGGCGATCGGCCGGCTCCCCCGGGCCGCCCTCGCGGGGGTGTGGACGGGAGCGCGGTCGGACACGGCAGATCCCCTTGGACGATGATCCGTTCGAACAGGGGGCCCGAGTCTATCCGGCAGCTGTAGGGACCGTGTGAGGACGGCCGGGTCGCCTCAGGCGCCCGGACGCAGCCCGAGGAAGCCCGGCGTCGGGTCGCCCTCGACCTCGCCGAAGTACAGCGCGAACGTCTGCTTCAGCCGCTCCACCCCGGCCCGGTCGGACATGAAACGGGGGAAGCCGTCGAGGTGGGCGTTGCGGTACTCCCAGACCGGCTTCAGGCCGGCCGGGGGAGTGATGTCGGTGCGCACCGACCAGCCGTTGAAGGAGTTCCGCTGGACCTCCGTGGACAGCTGCCAGTTGAGGTAGAGCTTGGCGGCCGTGGTGTTCTTCGCGGCCTTGAGCACCGCCGCCCGCTGGCCCCAGGCCATGAAGGGGGCACTGTCCGGTACGACGAACTTCACCGGGCCGGTCGACAGCGGCGCACCCGAGCCGCCGACGCCGATCGCGTGCGTGCCGGCGCGCACGGCGTCCCCGGGGGAGTTGCTGCCGCGCGCGAACCGGACGTCCTGCGCGGCCAGCCGGGCCACCCAGTCCCAGCCGTAGTGCTCGACGTAGAGCGAGTACAGGTAGAGCACCGCGTCGTCGTCGTGCGGGAAGGACGAGGCGATCCTCCCCTTCCACTTGGCGTCGACCAGGTCCAGCGGGGTGCGGGGCGCGTCCGAACCGACCGCGGCCGTCCCGTACATGAAGCTGAACGCGATCGCTCCGATCGCGACCCAGGCGCCCTGCGGGTCCTTGAACCCCTCGTGCACCTTCGAGAACCCGGCCGGCCGGTACGACAGCAGGCGGCCCTGGGCCTTCCAGCGGTCGAAGTCCTGGAGGGTCTGGAGCTGGACGACGTCGGGCACGAGGGTGCCGGTGGCGAGCTGGTTGTCGACGCGTACGTCGTGGTACTTGCTGTAGTCGACGATCAGCTTCAGGTCGATGTCCGGGAAGCGCTTCAGGAAGGCGGCCTTGGTGCCGTCCTGCTGGGTCGGGGTGTCGCCGCCGGCGTAGACGACGAGCCTGCCGCCCTCGGCGAGCGCGGCCCGGTACAGCTCGTCGAGGGACCTGGTCTCCTCGGCGCCGGAGCCCCGCGCGGGAGCGGCCGGCGCCGCGGACGCGGACGCCGGGGTGGAGGCGGCGCCGAGCGCGCCGAGGCCGAGGGCGGCACCGGCACCGGTGGTGAGCAGGCGCCTTCTGCTGGGGGAGCTGGGCATGGCGGTGAACCTCTTTCGCACGCTGAGGGGGTGGGGGACCGGGCGCCACGGTCGAGGTCGATCCTGCCGCGCCCGGCGGCCGGCCCGCGTCGTCCGGACGGAGCGGACCACGCGCGTGCGATGGAATCCCCGTTCAATCGATCGGTTGAACGCCCCCTCCCCGAGGATCGCCGCCCCGCGGGAGTGCCGTCACGGCCGTGCCAGCCGCCGCATCGTCAGCGCCAGGTGCAGCCGCAGCCGGCCCTGGGGCGTGCGCACCGGCCACCCCAGCAGATGCTCCGCGTGGGCCAGCCGGTCCTGGAGGGTGGAGTGGTGGACGTTCGCCTCGGCCGCCGCCGACCGCAGGCTCGCGGTGGCGGTGACGGCGTGCAGCGTGGTGAGCAGCCAGGGCGCGTCCGCGGCGGCCGTCTCGACCGCGAGGACGTCCGCCGGAGGCTCGGCCCCCGGTGCGACGAGGTCGGCCAGCAGGGCGATGCCGCCCAGTTCGTCGGCGTACACGACACGAGGGCCCGGGTCCTGCGCGGTGCCGTCCGCGGTGAAGCGCAGCGCGGTGCGGGCCGCGGTCCAGGAGCGCGGCAGGTCGGTCACGGGCACGGCGGGCCCGACCCCCACCCGGCCGGCCGGCACGGCGTCCCGGGCGTCCGCGGGCAGCACCCGGGGCCGGCCGCCGGGCGTGGCCAGGGCGCGGGCGGGGGCGGCGGGGCCCAGGCCGAGGCGGCGGGCCGCGTGCAGCCGGGCCGGTTCGGCGGCCGCGGCGTCGAGGAGCGTCTCGACCAGGGCGGGGTCGTCGAGCGGCGCCCGCCCGCGGGTGCGGTCGAGCACGACGCGGGCCGCGCCGGCCGCCCGTTCCAGGATCACGGCGTCCACGACGCTGGGTATCGCACCGGCGCGTTCCAGCCACAGCGCGGGTGGCCCGTCGGGCGTCAGCGCCGTGCACGGCCAGTCCGGGTCCGGCGGCAGCTCCGTGTCCCGGCGGGTGCCGTCGGGCTCCACCCGGACCCGCACCCGGCGGTCCGCGTCGACGAGCCGCGCGGGCACCCCGGCGAGCACCGCGGCCCCGCGCAGCAGCGCCTCCACCCCGGCCCGGGACTCGGCCAGCCGGTCGAAGTAGGCGATGACCCGCACGGCGGCGCCGGCGTCCGGGTCCAGTGCGGTCAGGCGCCCGGCCAGCTCTTTCATGCGGCCATGATGCGCCACGCGGGCGCCGACGAGGGAGGGGTGCGGCCACCGCTTCCGCCCGGAACCGGCCTCGGTGGTCGGTTCCGGGCTCGCCGCGAAACGGTGGCGAAAAGCCGACGGACCGGGGGCCTGAGCGGATTGCCGGAGGTCGGAAAGGGCGGGAACACGGTGCCGGGGCCGGACCTGTGCGGGGGGAGCCGGTCGCCGGCCGTTCCCGCACGCGGACGGGACCATCGAAGGGAACAGGGGCCCGTGGCGTTCAAGCGCCGCTGAGCCGCCCCGCCGCCGGGCCGCCGTCCGCGGGCGTCACTCGGCGAGCAGCCGCCGCAGCCAGTCCAGGTGGGCCGCACGGGCCGACCTGGACAGCGCGGCCTGCGGCGCGAAGCCGTCGAAGCCGTGGAATCCGCCCGGCCAGACATGCAGCTCGGCGACCCCGCCGGCCTGCCAGATCCGGGAGGCGTAGGCGACCACCTCGTCCCGGAACGTCTCGGCGGAGCCCACGTCGAGAAAGGCCGGCGGCAGCCCGGACAGGTCCTCGGCCCGGGCGGGCGCCGCGTAAGGGGGGACGTCAGGGCCGCCGCGCCGCTCGCCGAGCAGGGCCGTCCACCCGGTCTCGTTGGCCGTGCGGTCCCAGACGCCCAGGCCCGCCATCTGATGGCTGGAGGGGGTGTCGTTGCGGTCGTCCAGCATCGGGCACAGCAGCAACTGGCCGAGCGGCCGCGGCCCTTGACGGTCGCGCAGCAGCAGGGCGAGCGCGGCACCGAGACCGCCGCCCGCGCTGGCCCCGGCGAGCACGATCCGCTCGGGGTCCGCGCCCAGTTCCGCGGCGTGTTCCGCCGTCCACAGCAGACCGGCGTAGACGTCCTCGACCGGCGCCGGATGGGGGTGCTCGGGCGCCAGCCGGTACTCCACGGACACCACGACCATGTCCAGTTCCCGCGCCCAGTCCAGGGCCACGTCCACGCCGACGCGGTTGTTGCCGAGGATCATGCCGCCGCCGTGCACGTGATAGACGACCGGACGCGGGCGTGCCGGAGCCGGTGAGGTGGGCCGGCAGATCAGCAGCGAGATCCCGGGGGCGCCCTCGGGTCCCGGCACCGTCCGGTCCTCGACCTCGAAGGCCCCGCCCTGGGTCAGGTCCAGTTCGGCCAGCAGGGCGATGCCCGGCCCCTGGCGGACGGTTTCGATGTCCTCGGCGGTCAGCCCCGGCTGGATCATCTCCCGGATGAGTTCCAGGGCGGCGCCGAGTTCGGGGTCGAAGGGCGGCGGTGCGGACGTCATGGGGTTCTCCTCACGCGGAGCGCGGTTGCGCGGCGGCTCGTGCGGCCCATGATCGGCGCACCCGCCGCCCGTCCGGGGGCCGCCGTACGGCGGGAGCTGCCCGCCGTACGGCGGGTGACGCCCTGCCCCGCTCCGCAGCTTGCCAGGTCATGACCTTCTGTTCACCTGTCTGGGGTGGAAAGAAGCAGCCGCGGACGACAACGATTTTCACCCCCACACAGGCACCAGGAGTGACCCCCGTGAACGTCTCCCTCCCCGTCTGGCTGCTGACCGTCGCGGCGCTGTGCGCGCTCGTCGCCGTCGACTTCCTCATCGGCCGCAAACCGCACGACGTCTCGGTCCGCGAGGCCGGCACCTGGACCGTCGTCTGGGTCGTCCTGGCCTGTCTGTTCGGCCTCGGCGTGTTCCTCTTCGGAGGCGGCGGGCCGACGGGGGAGTTCTTCGCGGGCTACATCACCGAGAAGTCGCTGAGCGTGGACAACCTGTTCGTGTTCGTCCTGATCATGGCCAAGTTCGCGGTGCCCTCGCAGTACCAGCAACGGGTGCTGATGGTGGGCGTGCTGGTGGCCCTCGTGCTGCGCGCGCTGTTCATCGCGGCGGGCGCGGCGATCATCTCGACGTTCTCCTGGGTGTTCTACCTCTTCGGAGCCTTCCTGATCTGGACGGCCTGGAAGCTGATCCAGGATGCCAGGAAGGGCGGGCACGAGGAGGAGTACGAGGAGAACAAGCTGCTGAAGGCCGTGGAGAGACGGTTCGGCGTGGCCGACCGCTACCACGGGACGAAGCTGTGGATCGAGCAGAACGGCAAGCGGGTCATGACCCCGATGCTGGTCGTGATGCTCGCGATCGGCTCCACCGACGTGCTGTTCGCGCTCGACTCGATCCCCGCCATCTACGGGCTGACCGAGGACCCGTACATCGTGTTCACCGCCAACGCCTTCGCGCTGATGGGCCTCAGGCAGCTGTACTTCCTCATCGGCGGCCTGCTGAAGAAGCTGGTCCATCTCGGCTACGGCCTGTCGGTCATCCTCGGTTTCATCGGTGTGAAGCTGGTGCTGCACGCGCTGCACGAGTCCGGGGTGCACGTGCCCGAGATCGGCATCCCCTTCTCGCTCGGCTTCATCGTGCTCGTCCTCGCGGTCACCACCGTCACCAGCCTGCGGGCCTCCGCACGGCAGGAGCGGCAGGAAAGGGAGGAAGGAGAGGGGCGACCGGAGGGGGCGGCGCGGGACGGCTCTACGGCGTAGGCGCGGCGTCCGCGCGCATCATCACGCAGTCGAACTCGATCACCCGCCCCGTGGTCGCCTCGCGCGTCACGGGGTACATGCCGGTGATGCCGAACCCGGCGGCCTCGTACACCGCGACGGCCTCGCCCATACCGGGGCTGCCCTCGTACAGCTTCAGCACCGCGACCTCGGACTGCATCCCCACGAACTCCGCGATCCGCTCCCCGGCGCCGGCGAACACCTCGAGGTCGTAGCCCTGGGTGTCCATCTTCAGGTAGGGGCGCGGATCGGCGAGGCCGTCCAGTGCGTCGGCCATGACCTCGTCCAGCCGGCGGACCCGGATCTCCTCGGTGTCGGCCTTCGCGAACCTGCTGTAGCGGCCCTTGCCGTAGTCGCTGGCAGGCAGCAGGGAGTTCATCGTCTTCCAGCCGACGTGGATCTCGGCCGTCGTCTCCTCGCGGCCCAGTCCGCACCGGTACACCTGCCAGTCGGGGTCGTCCGCCGCGGCCTGCTCGAGCCGGGCGAACGTCTCCGAGGTGGGCTCGAAGGACACGATCCGGCCGGTGTAGCCGAGTTTCCGCAGGCGCCTGGCGTACTGGCCGTTGTTGGCGCCGACGTCGAAGACGCAGTTCACGCCGTAGAGCTCCAGCATGGCGGTCACATGCTGGGTGCAGAGGTACTCGGCGGCCGCCAGCTGGAGTCTGCGCTCGTCCTGACCGCCCGTGGTCTCCATCAGGAGCAACGCGCCGGTGTCGCCCAGCCGCACGGCGCCGCCCTCGGCGACCTCGGAACGGGCTTTGTCACGGGTACGCCGCACCACCCAGGTGTCCTTGTCCGCGCCGGTCACCCGGTACGCGCCGCCGCGCCGCGAGACCACCGCCGTCCCCGGTCCGAGGTCGGTCACCTGGACGCCGATACGGGGCATCAGGCCGAGCAGTCGTCGATAGAGGGTCTGCATCCGCCCAGCCCTATCAGACGCGACGGGAGGAGGTCTTCGGGTTGGACGAGATTCGCCTATCGGATGACCGGACGCGGACGCGGAGGCCGGTCCGGCCGGTGGTCCCTTGACTTCGAGAGCGCTCCGAGGTCTGGCGTCACCGGAGCCGGTGAACGGCGATCAAGACCGCGGTCGGCTCCCCGCGCCCGGAGATCCTGATCGGCGGCGGAGGCGCGCAGGACGCTGCGGCTGGTCGCCCGGTACACGGACGCGTGCGATCTCTTCGCCTCTACCCCGAGCTCGGCATCGACACGGTGATCCTCGCGCCGCGCCTGGGCGAGACGGCCGGCTGGATCGAGCGTTTCGTGGCCCCGCCGTGGTGCGGCCGGCCGAGCTGGACCGACCGGGCCGGGGTGCGGGGAGCGGGGAACGGGGGCCGCGTACGGCGAAAGGGGCCCGGAAAGAATTCCGGACCCCCAGCAGCCCCGTGTCCTGCTATGTCGTGGTGCTGCCGGTCAGGCGGCCACGACCTCGCCCGCGTGGCCGTGCAGACGGGCCACGACCTCGGTCAGCTGGGCGGCGACCTCGGCGTCGTCCACCGGGTGGGTCTCGGCGAAGCGGGTCAGCGAGCCCGGGATGGAGAGCTTGAGGTCCTCGATGACCCTGCCGCCGGCGATGCCCACGGCCTTGCGGGCCTCGTCCTGCGCCCACACGCCACCGAACTGGCCGAACGCGGTACCGACCACGGCGACGGGCTTGCCGCCGAAGGCGCCGGCGCCGTACGGGCGGGACAGCCAGTCGATGGCGTTCTTCAGGACGGCCGGGATGGTGCCGTTGTACTCGGGGGAGAAGAGCAGGAACGCGTCGGCGGCCTGGGCGACCGCACGCAGCTTGGCGGCGGCGGCCGGGACGCTGCCCTCGACGTCGAGGTCCTCGTTGTAGAAGGGGATCTCGGCCAGGCCCTCGAAGAGGTCGACGTCGGCGCCTTCGGGAGCGACCTTGACGGCCGCCTCGGCGAGCTGGCGGTTGGTCGAACCGGCGCGAAGGCTGCCGACGAGCGCGAGGATGCGGACAGACATGGGTACTCCCAGAGGCTGAAACATTGCTGTTACAAATCCGGACCGAGGTCCGTTTAATGTTCTAGCATCCTAACCGGACCGCGGTCCAGTTTCATTCCCGATGCTTTACGCTGAGTTCATGTCCGCCGTTCTGCCTCCCTGTCCGGAGCCCGAGGAGAGTCTGACCGAGCCCGGGTTGCTGCACCTGGGGCCGGCCGGGGACGAGCCGTGCCTGCGCGCCGACGCTGCCCGCAACCGGGCCAGGCTGCTGGACGCCGCCGCCCGGCTGATCGCCGAGCACGGCGCGGCGGGGGTCACCATGGAGGCGGTGGCGAGCGCGGCGAACGTGGGCAAGGGCACGGTGTTCCGGCGCTTCGGCGACCGCACCGGGCTGCTGACCGCGCTCCTGGACCACTCGGAGCGCAACTTCCAGGCCGCGTTCCTGAGCGGTCCCCCGCCGCTGGGGCCGGGCGCGGAACCCGTCGAGCGACTGCGGGCGTTCGGCGTCGCCATGCTCAGGCGGTCCGTGGACGAACTGGACCTCCAGCTGGCGGCCGAGCCCGGACCGGACCGCCGGTACTCCGTGCCGCCGCGCCGTGTCCACCACAGCCATCTCGTCCTGCTGCTGCGCCAGGCCCTGCCCGACACGGATGTCGAACTGCTGGCCCACACGCTGACGGGGTACCTCAACCCGGTCCTCGTCCACCACCTCACCCGGCAGTGCGGTATGCCGGCGGCGCGCCTGGAGGCGGGCTGGAGCGAACTGGTCGACCGGGTGACCAGCGGGGTGCCGAGCGCGGCGCCGGTCAGGGCCCCGCGGTGAAGAGGTCGACGACGGCCTGCGGGGCGTCCTCGGCGAACAGGGCCACGCTGCTGTGGGCGGAGGCGGCCGCGGCCGCCTCGCTGCGCGGGAACAGCTTCTCCTCGTAGGCGGCCAGCGCGGCCTCGCGCTCGCCCGGGTGCGCGACCAGGGCCAGGCCCAGTTCGGCGCCGTCCAGCATCGCGAGGTTGGCGCCCTCGCCCGCGAACGGCGACATCAGATGGGCGGCATCGCCGAGCAGGGTGACACCGGGGACCCGCTCCCAGCGGTGGCCGACCGGCAGGGCGTGGATGAGGCGCGGCACCAGGGGTCCGTCGGCGTCGGCGACCAGCGCCCGCAGGCTCTTGTCCCAGTCCGCGAAGTGTTCCAGGACGTACCTCCTGGCCGCCTCGGCGTCGTCGAAGTCCACGCGGTCCGCCCAGTCCTCGGCGACCCGCAGAGCGGTGTAGACGTGCAGGCTGCCGTCGGGTTCGCGGTGCGCGAGGAAGCCCTTGCCGGCGCCGAGCGCGAGGAGGAACCCGCCGCCGACCACGCCGGCGCTCACCGGATGGCGTGCGTCCGCCTCGAGCAGGTCCGTCTCGACGAACGACACGCCCGTGTACGCGGGCCGGGCGTCGGAGAGCAGCGGGCGGATCCGCGACCAGGCTCCGTCGGCGCCGACCAGCAGGTCCGTGGTGAAGGCGGAGCCGTCCTCGAGACGCACCTCGTGCCGCCCGCCGCCCAGCGCACGCGCGCCGGTGACCTTCGCGCCCCAGCGGACCGTTCCCTCGGGCAACGCGTTCAGCAGCAGGTCGCGCAGGGCACCCCGGTCGACCTCGGGGCGCTCGCCGGTCCCGTCGTCGGCCCCCTCGAAGCGGATCACCGCGTCCTTGTCGAGGACCCGGGTGGCCTGGCCGCCGGGCAGGACCAGCGTCCGGAACTCCTCGTGCAGTCCGGCGGCGCGCAGTGCCTCCTGGCCGGAGTCCAGATGGATGTCGAGCAGGCCGCCCTGGGTGCGGGCGCCGGGCGAGGCGTCCAGGTCGAGGACTGCCGCCTCGATGCCGTGCACGTGCAGCACACGGGCGAGGGTGAGGCCGCCGAGTCCGGCGCCGATGATTGCTATGGGGTGATGCACGGTTCCTCCTGGGGGGGTGGGGTGGCTGGGGTGGTCATTCGGGTACGGCGGTCCGCTCGATGCCGCTGATCAGGGTCTGGAGTCCCCAGGAGAGGCGGGCTTCGGGCGATCCCGAGAGCAGCGGTCCCGTGAGGCCGGCGATGTGCGGATGGGTCCGCTCCGACGCCTCGCGCACCGCGTGCAGCAGGGCGTCCCAGTCCTCCGGGGGCGCCTCGTCCGTGTGCTCGGCGGCCGTCGCGGTGGCGTGCTGGAGCAGCAGGTCGACGCCCCACGCGGCCTGCGTGGGCGGCACCCCGCCCTCGTCGAGCAGGGCGAGCAGGGTCTCGATCAGGTTCAGGTAGTGGGGGCCGCTGGGCCGGGCGGT
Source organism: Streptomyces sp. NPDC058295 (assembly GCF_042880655.1). NCBI lineage: Bacteria > Bacillati > Actinomycetota > Actinomycetes > Kitasatosporales > Streptomycetaceae > Streptomyces > Streptomyces sp. NPDC058295. The sequence continues at coordinate 8,534 of NZ_JBHVYO010000019.1, read as the reverse complement.
GAGCGCGGAGCGGGCGAGGTCGGGATAGGCGAAGAGCATCGCGGTGTACGAGGTGAGCACGCCCTCCAGCCGCTCGCGCCAGCTCCCCGCGGCCGGTGCGGGCAGGGTCGTGCCCAGCAGCTCGTCGAGCACGGCCGCGTGCAGCTCGGCCGTGTTGCGGACGTAGACGTACAGGGAGGCCGGGCCGGTGTCGAGCTCCTCGGCCAGGCGCCGCATGGTCAGCTTCCGCAGGCCTTCGGCGCGCAGTACCGCGAGGGCGGCGGCCACGATGCCCTCCCTGGTCAGAGCGGGCTTGGCCGGGCGCTCACGGCGACTGCGCGGGGTGTCGGGGCGTGCTGTCATGCCGTCACCCTACCGAACATGTTCGTTGCGAACAAGTACGTCACGAACATGTTCGTTGACGGCTCATCGGATTTCGGCGTCCCCCGCCCGGAAGGCCGCTCACCGCTTCTGCCAAGATGCCGTACGTCATGGTGCAGATACCGAACCCGCCCGCGCCGACGATGTCGCCGGCGCCGCGCCCCGTGCCCACGAGCGCGGACGTGGCCCGCCTGGCCGGCGTCTCGCGCGCGACCGTCTCCTACGTCCTGAACAACGCCAGCGCCGTACGCATCAGCGAGCCCACCCGCCGCCGCGTGCACGAGGCCGCCAAGGAACTCGGGTACGTGCCGCACGCGGCCGCCCGTACCCTGCGGGCCGGCCACAGCCGCATGGTCCTGATGCCCACCCTGCCCGTCCCGGCCGGCCCCCTCTACTCCCAGTTCGTGCACGACTTCCAGGGGGCGCTGAGCCGCCTCGACTACACCGTCGTCCAGTACGGCGCCACCGGTCTGCGCGGTGACGACGCGGCCCGCGCCTGGGCCGAACTGCGGCCCGTCGCCGTGCTGGTGCCCAGCCCCGGCGTCGGCCCGGAGGGGGTCGCCGTACTGAAGAGGTCCGGCGCCCGGGCCGTGGTGACCCTCGGTCCCGAGGCGGTCGAGGGCGCCCGCGCGCTGCTCCTCGACCATGCCGACGTCGGCCGCAGCGCCGCCGCGCACCTGTACGCCCGCGGCCGCCGCCGGATCGGGGTGGTCGTCCCGGCCGAGCGTGGCATGGAGATGTTCTCCGCGCCCCGGCTGGCCGGCTCCCGCGAGGCGCTGCACGGCACGGACGCCACCGTCACCGAACTGTCCCTGGCCTACACGGAGGAGTCCGCGGCCGCCCTCGCCGCCCGCTGGCCCGACCTCGGCCTCGACGGCGTCTTCGCCTACAACGACGAGTACGCGATGCTGCTGATGCGCGCCCTTCAGGACGCGGGCGTGCGTGTCCCCGAGGACGTCGCCGTCATCGGTGCCGACGACCTGATGCTCGGGCGGCTGCTGCGGCCCCGGCTCAGCACCGTGCGGATCGCGCTGCCCTCCGGCCGCGACCTCGCCTCGCTGGTCGACCGGGCGGTGCGCAGCCCCGCGGCCGTCCCCGAGGCGCACGAACCGTTCGGAGCCACCGTGGTGCAGCGCGACTCCAGCTGAACTACGGTCGCAGGGGAGGCGTGCCATGCGTGCGACGGTCGGCATCATCGGCGGCGGCCCCGCGGGGCTGCTGCTCGCCCGGCTGCTGCACCGCGCGGGAGTCGGCTGCGTGGTCCTGGAGAGCAGGGCCAGACAGTACGTGGAACGGCGCCAGCGTGCCGGAATGCTGGAGCAGGGCACGGTCGACACCCTGCGCGCGGCCGGAGCCGCCGAACGGCTCGACGCCCAGGGCCTGGTGCACCACGGCATCGAGCTGCGGTTCGACCGCGAGCGCCACCATCTCGACTTCCCCGTCCTCACCGGCGGCCGCACGGTCACGATCTACGCCCAGACGGAGCTCGTGAAGGATCTCGTCGCCCTCCAACTCGCCGACGGGCCGCCCCTGTTGTTCGAGGCGGCGGCCCTCGCCGTGGAGAAGCCGCTGAGCGGGTCGCCCGTCGTGCGGTTCCTGCACGAGGGGCGCGAACGGACCCTGTCCTGCGACTGGGTCGTCGGCTGCGACGGCTCGCACGGCGTCGCCCGCGCCGCCTTCCCGGCCGCGGCGGGCCGGACGTACACCCACGACTACCCGTACTCCTGGCTCGGTGTGCTCGCCGAAGTGCCGCCCTCCTGCGAGGAGTTGATCTACGCACGCCATGAACGCGGCTTCGCCCTGCACAGCATGCGGTCGCCGCGGATCTCCCGGCTCTACCTCCAGGTCCCCAACGGCACCGGCCTGCGGGAGTGGCCCGACGACCGGATCTGGGACGAACTCGCCGCCCGCTTCGCCGTCGACGCCGACTGGACGCTGCGCCGCGGCCCCGTCATCAGCAAGTCCGTGACGCCGCTGCGCAGCCTCGTCCACGAGCCGATGCGGCACGGCCGGCTCCTGCTCGCCGGGGACGCGGCCCACATCGTCCCGCCGACCGGTGCCAAGGGGCTCAACCTCGCCGTCTCGGACGTACGGCTGCTCGGCAGCGCCTTCGCCGAACTGCACGCCACCGGGTCCACGAGGCTGCTGGACGGGTACTCGGATCTCTGTCTGCGACGTGTGTGGCAGGCGACCCGCTTTTCCGACGACATGACTAGGATGTTGCACGCTCAACCAGATGGAGATGCGTTCGACCATCGGATGCAGCTCGCCCGGCTGCGCCGGATCACCGCATCCCGCCACGCCGCCGCCGAACTGGCGGCCAACTACACGGGACTTCCCCTCCCCCTGTGAGAGAGCCGCGAGTCCCGCGGGTCACCGATCGGAGAGCCTTCATGCCGCTGCTCGACCCCAAGAACTGGCAGTCCCGCACCTTGTCGGGCCCCCGGTACACCGTCACCGAGCCCGCCACCGGCGATCCGCTGGGCACCGTCGACCTGGCGGGCGCCGCGGACGTCGGTCCGGCCGCCGAGGCCGCCCGTGCCGCGCAGACCGAGTGGGCCCGGCTGCCCCACTTCGTGCGCGCCGGTGTGCTGCGCAAGGCCGGCGACCTGTTCGCCGCCCACGCCGACGAACTGCGCGAGTGGATCGTCCGCGAGTCCGGATCCATACCCGGCAAGGCCGACTTCGAGCTGCATGTCGCCGCCCAGGAGTGCTACGAGGCCGCGGCGCTCGCCTCCCGCCCGGCCGGACAGGTCCTGCCCAGCGAGGCGCCCCGGCTGTCGTACACCCGGCGGGTGCCCGTCGGCGTCGTGGGCGTGATCTCCCCGTTCAACGCCCCGCTGATCCTGTCGATCCGGTCCGTCGCGCCCGCCCTCGCGCTCGGCAACGCGGTCGTCCTCAAGCCGGACCCGCGGACGGCGGTGTGCGGCGGACTGGCCCTGGCCGCGGTCTTCGCGGAGGCGGGCCTGCCCGAGAACCTCCTGCACATCCTCCCGGGCGGCGCCGAGACCGGTGCGGCCCTGGTGGCCGACCCGCTGGTGCCGGTGATCTCCTTCACCGGCTCCACCGCGGCCGGCCGGGCGGTCGGCGAGGCCGCAGGACGCCACCTCAAGCGGGCCCACCTGGAACTCGGCGGCAACTCCGCCCTGATCGTGCTGGAGGACGCCGACCTGGACGCGGTGATCTCCACCGCGGCCTGGGGCTCCTTCTTCCACCAGGGCCAGATCTGCATGACCACCGGCCGCCACCTGGTGCACGCCTCCCTCTACGAGGAGTACGTGGAGCGGCTCGCGGCGAAGGCCGACGCCCTCGCCGTCGGCGACCCGCACCGCGCCCAGGTCCACCTCGGCCCGCTCATCGACGGCGGCCAGCTCACCAAGGTGCACGGCCTGGTGGAGGCCAGCACGGCGGCCGGCGCCAAGCTCGCCGCGGGCGGCAGGCACGAGGACCTCTTCTACCGGCCGACCGTCCTCGCGGGCGTCGACGACGACACCCCCGCCTACGCGGAGGAGGTCTTCGGCCCGGTGGCCCCGGTCCGCTCCTTCGGTACGCCGGACGAGGCGGCGGCCCTGGCCGCGCGCAGCTCCTACGGCCTCTCGCTCGGCATCGTCACCCGCGACGCCGCCCGCGGTCTCGACCTCGCCGAACGGATCCCGACCGGCATCGTGCACATCAACGACCAGACGGTGAACGACGAGGCCGTCGCGCCCTTCGGCGGGGTCGCCGCCTCCGGCACCGGCGCCCGCTTCGGCGGCGAGGCCAACCTCGAGGCCTTCACCGACGTCCGCTGGACGACGGTACGCGCGGACGTGGCGCCGTACCCCTTCTAGGCGGTCCCGGGTCCAGGCGGCTCCGGGGCTACTCGCCCTGGGCGGCCGGGGAGCCGTCGGCCCCGGACTTGGCCTGCTCTTCCTCGATCGACTTGCGGACCTCGTCCATGTCCAGCTTGCGCGCCTGTCCGATGACGTCCGTGAGGGCGGCCTCGGGCAGGGCGCCCGGCTGCGCGAACACGGCGACCCGGTCCCGCACGATCATCAGCGTCGGGATGGACTGGATGCCGAAGGCCGCGGCCAGCTCCGGCTGCGCCTCGGTGTCCACCTTGCCGAACACCAGATCCGGGTTCTCCTGCGCGGCCTTGTCGTAGACCGGGGCGAACTGACGGCACGGGCCGCACCAGGACGCCCAGAAGTCGATCAGGACGAAGTCGTTGTCGGTGACCGTCTGGTCGAAGTTCTCCTTGGTGAGCTCCACGGTGCTGCTCATGGCGTGATTCCTCTTCCCGGTGCTTCCCGCCAGGGGTCTCCTGGCATGGGGTGAAACCGTCCGCCACAACACGGCCGGCCCGACGCGTATTCCGCGCCCCTACCCGTGTGGCCACCCCGCACACCACCCACCAGACTGACCCCATGACGGAAACGGAAACCAACCTGTACGACGTGGTTGTGCTCGGAGCCGGGCCCGTGGGGGAGAACGTCGCCGACCGCACCCGTGCGCACGGCCTCACCACCGCGGTCGTGGAGAGCGAGCTGGTCGGCGGCGAGTGCTCGTACTGGGCCTGTATGCCCAGCAAGGCCCTGCTGCGCCCGGTGATCGCCCGCGCGGACGCCCGCCGACTGCCCGGCCTGCGCGAGGCGGTGCAGGGCCCGCTGGACACGGCGGCGGTCCTCGCCCGCCGCAACTGGTTCACCGGCGACTGGACGGACGACGGGCAGGTCGACTGGATCAAGAGCATCGGCGCGGACCTCTACCGCGGCCACGGCAGACTGACCGGGCCGCGCACGGTGACGGTGGGGGACAAGGTGCTCACGGCCCGCCACGCGGTCGTCGTCGCCACCGGGACCCGCGCCGCGCTGCCCGACCTGCCGGGGCTCGCCGAGGTCGGGCCCTGGACGAGCCGGGAGGCCACCAGCGCCCAGTCGGCGCCCGGCCGGCTCGTCGTGGTCGGCGGGGGAGTCGTCGCCACCGAGATGGCCACCGCCTGGCAGGCGCTCGGCTCGCAGGTCACCCTTCTCGTGCGGGGCAAGGGCCTGCTCGACCGGATGGAACCGTTCGCGGGCGAACTGGTCGCCGAGGCGCTCACGGAGGCCGGCGCGGACGTGCGCACGGGCACCTCGGTGGCGTCGGTGACCCGCTCCGACGGCACCGTCGTGGTCGTCACCGACACCGGCGAACGCATCGAGGCCGACGAGATCCTCTTCGCCGTCGGCCGCGCCCCGCGCACGGACGACATCGGCCTGGACACGGTCGGCCTGGCACCCGGCTCCTGGCTCACCGTCGACGACAGTCTGCGTGTCAACGGCACCGACTGGCTCTACGGGGTGGGCGACGTCAACCACCGGGCCCTTCTCACCCATCAGGGCAAGTACCAGGCCCGGATCGCGGGTGCCGCCATCGCCGCCCGCGCGGCCGGTACCGAGCTGCCGGAGAGCGACCCGTGGAGCGCCCACGCCGCCACGGCCGACCACGAGTCCGTCCCCCAGGTCGTCTTCACCGACCCGGAGGCGGCCGCCGTCGGTCTCTCGCTCGCCGAGGCGGAACAGGCCGGACACCGGGTGCGGGCCGTCGACGTCGACATGTCGTCCGTGGCCGGAGCGGGTCTGTACGCCGAGGGTTACAAGGGCCGCGCCCGGATGGTCGTCGACCTGGAGCGGGAGATCCTGCGCGGCGTCACCTTCGTCGGCCCCGGTGTCGGCGAACTGATCCACTCGGCGACGATCGCGGTCGCCGGCCAGGTCCCGCTCGCCCGGCTGTGGCACGCCGTCCCGTCCTACCCGACGCTCAGCGAGGTGTGGCTGCGGCTGCTGGAGGCCTACCGGGACAACTGAGCGAACCCGGCCGACCGGGCCGGCGGCTCAGGGGAGTTCGAACCCCAGCGCCCTCGCGGCGAGGTCCGCCGTCGGCTGCGTCCAGCGTTCGAGCACGGCCTGGTTGGCCGAGAGCGAGCGCGGTTCGGCCCGGTCGAGGTAGAGCAGACCGTCGAGGTGGTCCGTCTCGTGCTGGACGATACGGGCGGGCCAGCCGGCGAACACCTCGTCCAGTGGCCGGCCGTGCTCGTCCGCACCCGTGAGCCGCACCTCGGCGTGCCGGGCCACCACCGCCTGGTAGCCCGGCACGCTCAGACAGCCCTCGAAGAAGGCGGCGCGGGTCGAACCGACCGGCTCGTACTCGGGGTTGACCAGCACCCGGAACGGCTGGGGCACCCGGCCGCGGGCCAGCCGCACCTCCTCCGGCACCGGCGCCGGGTCCTCGATGACGGCGATCCGCAGTTCCACCCCGACCTGCGGGGCGGCGAGGCCGACGCCCGGCGCCGCGTGCATGGTGACGCGCAGGGCCTCGACGAACCGGGCCAGCAGAGCGGGGTCGAGCTGACCCTCGTAGCGCGTCGTACCCGTCCGCAGGACCGGGTCTCCCGCCGCCACGATGGGCAACGGGCCGCCAGGGGCGAGGAGTTCCTCGATCCGTTCGGCAAGGGGCGCGCGGGGACTGGGAGATGCCATCGGACCAGCATGCCATGGCCGCATGACATGTGACGCAGGTCACTCGAAGTGGCGGGAACTCGGTGCCGTCCGCCGCCGACTACTGGTGCGGCACGGCTGAAAGCGTCCCCCGTGCCGCTGTCCCCGACCCACTCCTCCTGCCCCCGGAGAAGCGCCACCATGTCCACCGCTCCCTCGACCTCCCCCACCCCCGGCTCCGCTCGAGCCGGGGGACCGGACGAGGCACCGCAAGCAGCGGCCCCCGAGCCGAAGTCCCGCGGTCCGTGGGCCCCGCTGCGCCCGCTGATATTGCGTCTGCACTTCTACGCCGGCGTGTTCGTGGCGCCGTTCCTGCTGGTCGCCGCCGCCACCGGGTTCCTGTACGCCGGTGCGTTCCAGGCCGAGAGGCTCGTGTACGCCCACGAGTTGACCGTGCCGGTCGGTGCCGCGCCGCTGCCGGTCTCCGAGCAGGTGGACGCCGCCCGCAAGGCCTACCCCGAGGGTACGGTTGCGGCCGTCCGCCCCTCGCCGGAGGACGACGCCACGACCCGCGTGATGCTGTCCGGCGTCGAGGGCGTCGACGCCACCCACACCCTCGCCGTGTTCGTCGACCCGTACACGGGCAAGGTGCGCGGCGCCCTGGAGCAGTACGGCTCCACCGGTGCGCTGCCGCTGCGCACCTGGATCGACGAGTTCCACCGCGATCTGCACCTCGGCGAGAACGGCCGCCTCTACAGCGAACTCGCCGCCAGCTGGCTGTGGGTGATCGCGGGCGGCGGCCTGGTGCTCTGGTTCTCCCGGCGGCGCGCCCTGCGCAAGGTCCGCGGCACCGCCGGACGGCGCCGCACGCTGGGTCTGCACGGCACCGTCGGCGTGTGGGCCGCCGTCGGCTTCATCTTCCTGTCCGCGACCGGACTGACCTGGTCCACCTACGCGGGCGCCAACGTCGACGTCCTGCGCACCTCGCTCGGCCAGGCCACTCCGTCGGTCTCGGCGGCCGCGAGCGGCGGCGACCACGCCGGTCACGACACGGCCTCCGGCGCGGGCGGCGACGCCGAGCACGGCGTCGGCCTCGACAGGGTCCTGGCCGCCGCGCGGGCCGAGGGGCTGGGCGACCCGGTCGAGATCGTCCCGCCCGCGGACGCCTCCTCCGCGTTCGTGGTCAAGCAGGTGCAGCGCAGCTGGCCCGAGAAGCAGGACGCGGTGGCGGTCGACCCGGCCACCGGCGAGGTCACCGACGTGCTGCGGTTCGACGACTACCCGCTGCTCGCCAAACTGACCCGCTGGGGCATCGACCTGCACACCGGCGTCCTGTTCGGTCTGGTCAACCAGCTCGCGCTGATGCTTCTCGCGGGTTCCCTGGTCCTGTTGATCGTGTGGGGCTACCGCATGTGGTGGCAGCGCGGCCGCGGGTCCGCCTTCGGCCGGCCCGTCCCGCGCGGGGCCTGGGCGCAGGTTCCGCCGTACGTCCTCGTCCCGCTGATGGCGACGGTCGCCGTGGTCGCCTACTTCGTGCCGCTCCTCGGCATCCCGCTCGCCGGCTTCCTGGTCATGGACGTCGTCCTCGGCGAGATCGCGCACCGGCGGGGGCGGCGGGCGGCTGCCTGAGCGGGCCCGTACATGGCGGCGGGCCCGCCGGGGGCGGGCCCCGCCGGGCGCCGCCGGGGGCCGGGGCCGGGCCCCGGGCGCGGCCCCGCC